>PNLE01000012.1 GCA_013822855.1 Planctomyces sp. | reverse complement strand
GAGTTAACGATCGATGCTGCGGTCGTTGTCGGGAAGATCCGGCCGCTCCATGGAGTCAACGGGGGACCGGTCAATGCGGGCGGCACGGTCGATCTCACGGCCCATTGGCGGGAAGCGGCGATCCCCCTCACCCGGCTGCACGACTGCGAGTGGCCGGGTGGGCGTGTCGTGGATCTTCATTCGATCGTCCCGGATCTAACCCGTGATCTGTCGAAACCGGAAAGCTACCGCTTCGACGAGACGGATGACTATCTGGCGGCGGTGCTCAAGGCCACGCCTTCCATTGTCTTCCGTCTGGGTGAAAGTATTGAACATACGCCGCGCAAGTATCATGTCCATCCGCCGAAGGATGTGGAGCAATGGGCGAAGGCTTGCCGGGGAATCATCCGCCACTACAACGAAGG
The DNA here is from genome assembly GCA_013822855.1 of Planctomyces sp. Taxonomy (GTDB): domain Bacteria; phylum Planctomycetota; class Planctomycetia; order Planctomycetales; family Planctomycetaceae; genus Planctopirus. The sequence continues at coordinate 38,083 of PNLE01000012.1, read as the reverse complement.
CTGGGCGAACGGATTCCATCACGGGATTCAATACTGGGAAATCTGGAACGAACCCGAAAACCGGCCCGCCATGTGGACGGGAACCGATACCGACTACTTCCGCCTCTACAACACAGCTGCGAAGTCGATCAAAGCCGAGTTTCCCGAGTTGAAAATTGGCGGCCCCGCAGTCGGTGCCAGTGGTGAGATTGTGGACGGCGAATGGCGGCCCACTCAATTCATGGAAGACTTCCTCAAGGAAACACGCGATTCCCCGCTCGATTTCTTCTCATGGCATACCTACACCGACAACCCGGCGACCTACCGCATCAAGGCGCGGGGTCTCCGCCGCTGGCTGGATGTGCACGATCGCACGAAGACCGAAATCCACCTCAACGAATGGAACTTTCTTCCTGGCAACACCTGGAACCCGTTGTCGATCGAGGGGCAGGGGGCCGCGCGGCGGGAATGGTATGCAAAGCAGGGAGGGGTGTCCGGAGCGGCTTTCATCGCGGCGGTTTTGATCGATCTGCAGGAGAGCCCGGTCGATGTCGCCAATCTGTTCACAGGCGATTCCGGCCCGTTCGGCCTGTTCACGCAACATGGGGAACCGAAGCCAACCTTCCACGCGGTCAAAGCGTTTCGAAGCCTGCTGGAGACACCACTCCGGCTTCAGACGACGGGTGGGGAAGGAAGCCGGATTTATCTGGCGGCGGGGATCAATGCCGAGCAGTCGGAGATCACGATTTTGATCAGCCACGACCGCCCCGGTGAGTCGCGGATCGACTTGTCGATCGACAACCTTCCCTGGCCCTCCGTCCGGATCGACGATCGCAGACTCAATGCCCAACAGTCGCTCGATCAACCCACTTTGTCCCATGCCGTTGGGAAAAAGCTGCAGCCGACGATCTCGCTGTCCGGGCCGGAAGTCGTCGTATTGAAACTCAGGGAACCAATATGTCTTCCTTGAATGCTGGGTGCGTTCCCTTGGCCCCCTGATGTTTGACCATCGATCGCGGCAACCTCTATGACGCTCCCTCGGCAAGCGATAGGCTGGTGGGTTCACCACTGAGGAATGACAACTGAGGAATGACCGCCGGGGAGAGACCGCATGCGAAGACAACTGCTGGGAATAGCGATCGTCCTGTTGATCCTTGGCGGCTTTCCTCCTGCCGAAGGAGCCGACCTGCCGGGGCTGAAGGTGAGTGAGAATCACCGGTTCCTGGTGACCGAAGCGGGCCAGCCGTTTTTCTATCTGGGGGATACGGCCTGGGAGCTATTCCATCGGTTGAACCGCGAGGAGGCCGAGAAGTATCTCCAGACGCGAGCGCGGCAGGGGTTCAACGTGATTCAGGCCGTCGCCTTGTCGGAAGTCAACGGGCACTGCGTTCCCAATCCGTATGGCCATCTGCCGCTGGTTGATCTCGACCCCGTCCGGCCTGCCGTCACGGAGGGGGATCGGAACGACTATTGGGATCACGTCGACTTCATCGTTGACCGTGCGAACTCGCTGGGGATGTACGTCGGGTTCCTGCCGACCTGGGGGCGGTACTGGCACGACAAGATCCACAATGACCAGCCGCTGTTCAACCGAGAGAACGCCGAGAAGTATGGCGAGTGGCTGGGCCGGCGCTACAAGGATAAGAAACTGATCTGGATCCTCGGCGGTGACCGCAAGATTGAGAACGACGAGCAGGCCGAGATCATCCGGGCGATGGCCCGTGGCATCCGGCGGCATTCCTCTGCGCTGATGACGTTCCATCCGCCGGGGGGAGCGGGGTCGGCCCAGTGGTTCCACAACGAACCCTGGCTCGATTTCAACATGCGCCAAAACGGCCACGAGACGGAGTTCCCCGGCCGCTATGACGCGACTCGCGCAGACTACGACCGCACGCCGCCCAAGCCGGTGATCGATGCGGAGCCGATCTACGAAGGTCACCCCATCGCGTTCAATGCCAGGAAGTTCGGCCATTCGATCGCGGCGGATGTTCGGCGGCCCCTCTACTGGGATCTCTTTTCAGGAGCCTGCGGGCACACCTACGGCCACCATTCGATCTGGCAATTCTGGCAAGCGGGTCGATCGCCGATCAACGATCCGCTCATGCCGTGGCAGGAGGCGCTCGAAGAACCGGGGGCGGGGCAGATGATCCACGGCCGGCGGTTGATCGAGTCGCGTCCCTTCCTCGACCGGATTCCCGATGATTCGATCCTGGTTACCGACCGCGTGGCGACCTCAATCCCCGGCGCAGGCCGCAACCGCTTCGTCGCCACCCGCGACCGCCAGCGCACCTACGCGATGATCTACGCCCCCGCAGGCCGGGCGTTCCAAGTCCACATGGATGCCATCGCCAGCGGCCCGGTGAAAGCCTGGTGGTTCAACCCCCGCACGGGCGAAGCGACTGCCATCGGCGACTTCCCCAACACCGGCGAGAAAGAATTCCTGTCCCCCAGCCCTGGGGAACAAATCGCCTGGGTTCTGGTGCTGGATGACGCGGGGAAGAAGTATCCCGCTCCGGGAGTGGTTGGATCTCGGTGAAGGGCCCTTCACCGGGCGAAGTTTCCACTCTGAGGAGAAATGACTTCGTGTACGGCAAATCTCAGTAGATGTTATACTTTTATCATGGCTGTGAAACTGACCAAAGAACTGGCAGATGCTTTGCACGCGATCGGCGACCACGAACTCGAAGTCGTTGATCCCGTCACGTCGTGATCGTATGTCCTTGTCGACTCCGAAACCCATCGCCGAGCGATGGAGGCGTTGCGTCGCCAGCAGGATCGGGATGCGATCGCCGAGGGATTGGCCCAGATGCAAGCCGGACTCGGTCGGCCGATCGATGAAGCACTAGCCGAGATTAGATCCAGGCTGGGATTGAACCGGGTTGAATGATTTTCCTCGGTTCCACAACTTTACCTTTGAGCCCAAAGATTCACACGTTAAATATATCGGATCAATTGTCAACAGGCCATTTTTCCGCTCAATTCTACATGCAACATGCCAACAAACGAGGCTCTATCCTATCGTTCATCGTAATGATGCACTTTGTCTTGGATGAATCCTATGCAGCCCCACAAGCAAACAGCATGGAACCAACACAAAAGCTTCTTTTTCAACTCGCTTAAGGCCACACCTTCAAAGTGCCTTTCACCAGAAGGACAATGTACCCTTCCAGCAATCAGATCACATTCAATACCAAAACAATCTGTGCTTACACATCTATCAGAGGATGGCCATGTAATCGCACCTGACGCAATCAGTTCTATTGGAAAGTCAGACCACATTCGATTTGTTCAACAAGGAATCCATAAAGCAACAACCTTTCCAGGGCTTTGCGCACGCCATGACTCGGAGCTGTTTCGCAGAATTGACAACGGGGCTATTTCTCTTGAAGACCAAGAACAGCTATTCCTGCTGGCGTACCGGGCCACGCTAAAAGAATGCTATGCCACATGGCACGCGGCGATGATTGCCCAAGGAAACTACCGCTCGCGTGTTGAAAAGAATTTAGAGATCGCACATTCCGAAAGCGAAGTCGGCATGCATGCAACGCGCGCGATAATTGCGGCAATCAGGACAAAAAATTATAAAGAACTTGCAGATGCCGCCTTAACAGACAGCAGGAACGATCACTGGGAACACAAATCTATTGTTCTGAAAGAGCAGGGTCCCACAATTGAATTGAGTGCCTTGATCACTTTGGATGAGTACAAATCAAGTACTACACCTCTCGTGGCGATCAATATCTTTCCACAAGAAGGCGAAGTTATCGTTCTGTTTTCATTCACCAAGGAGCACGAACATCATGCGAGGCACTGGTGTTCGAAAATCACTGAGCAGTGCGGTGATTATCAAAAATATCTGATTTCAAGAATGGTTCTGCAGCACGCGGAAAACTTTGTAATTTCGCCGACCTACTTCGATCGCATGACCGAATCCAAGAAGGCGTTGTTGCAACAGTTTTTCATGATGAATCTTTTCAACAACGATGATACGTTCGACCATCCTGATCTCTATTTATTCTAACCAGATGATGGATTTTGGACACAACAAGAACCTTGTAGGCCCCATTTTTGTCTGACACGGGCCTCAATACTTCGGTTGACGAACAGACAGAACATCCGCGCGCATGCCATTCTCAATGCTGGAACAGGAACTCCCGGCTGGTGAGGAGGCTCCAGAGGAGGTCTTGGAGGGCCGTGGGGCGGGCGGAGGCGGGGGTTTGGTCGATCACTTCGTGGATCTGGCGGAGTTCATCTCCCGAGGGATACCGGCTGAAGGCGGAGAGGTAGAGGCGGGTGACGGCGGCGGTCAGTTCCGGGCCGCTCAAGTCGGGCCGGTTGGCGAGAGCGTTCGCCGAGGCGGGCTCAGCTTCTTTGGAGTTGTTTGCTGAGGAGTCGGGCTTCGGGGCGTCCTCTTTCCCAGTGGCGAAGAGGGTGTTGACGACGCACTTGTCGCTTTCCAACTTCTTCATCAGCGTGTCGCCGTTCATCAGGTGGAGAACCTGGGTCATGCTGGGCTCCTCCGTCCGTTCGCATTCGCACGTGAGCAAGCGGGCGGGGCGGCCGAAGGTGCTGAGGAAGTACGAACCGACGGCGGCGTCCTTGAGCTGCAAAGCCCGGGTGCCGGCGGGGTAGTCCTTGAACTCCGTGGGGACGGCCGTCACCTGTGACAACGCATCGAGCATCACCTCCGCCGACAGCCGCCGGGGGCGGAAGTGGGAGTAGTAGCGGTCGTCCTTGGCGTTCTCCTCCATGGACTGGCTCGACCGGCCATAGGCGTCCGAGAGGACGATCTGCCGCATGAGTTGCCGCAGGTCGTACTGGTGATCGACAAGGTCATTGGCCAGATAGTTGAGCAGGGCTTCGTTGCTGGCGGGGTTAGTCAGGCGGAGGTCGTCGACTGCTTCGACCAGGCCCGTCCCCATGAAGTTCGCCCAGACGCGGTTGACGATTGCCCGCGAAAAATAGGGGTTCTCCCGGGCGGTCAGCCATTGGGCGAGATGTTCCCGCCGGTCACCTTCGGCATCGAACGCGATCGCCTCTCCGTTGAGTGGCTTGGGAAGCTGTGGTTCACCGGTGCGGGGCTGGATCACTTCGCCGCGATCGGCCAGAAAGATGGTGCGGTTGCCGTCGCCCGCGCGGAAGTCGCCACCCCAGCCCTTGCCGCGAACGCGGGCGAAGAGGCTGGCCATGCCGTAATACTCGTCGTTGGTCCATTTTTCGAGCGGGTGGTCGTGGCAGCGGGCGCAGTTGATCGACATGCCCAGAAACGCGGTCGAGACGGTCTCGCTCATGTCGAGCGGGTCTTGATGGAGTGCGTAGAAGTTGGCGGCTCCGTTGGTGATCGTGCTCCCCTTGGCGAGGATCACGCCGCGGGCAATCTGATCCCAGGGAGTGTTCTTCTCGACCTGTTCGCGGATCCAGGCGGAGTAAGCCTTCACAGCGTCGGGCCGCAGGCGGTCGCCGCTGACAAGGAGCAGGTCACTCCAACGATAGGTCCAATAATCGACGAACTCGGGCCGGGCCAGCAGGCGATCGACGAGGTGCGTCCGCTTGTCCGGGTCGTTCGAGGCGAGGAAGGCTTCGGCCTCGTCGGCGGTGGGCAGCACACCCAGCAGATCGAGGGAGAGCCGCCGCAGAAACTCGCCGTCGCTGCATGGCGGGCTGGGGGGGATGTTGAGTTCCTCGAGCTTGGCGAGGATCAGTTCGTCGATTTTCCCCAGCCCCGACTTCCGGGCGAAGGCTTGAGGCGGGACATCCTGCACCAGCGGAACGGTCACCGTGGCAATGACGTTCTGGGCCAGGTACCAGGCGACAATCGAGCCTTCACCGCTGCCATTGACCGTGACGAGGCCCTGATTTTCGCCCTCGTTGACGACGGTGCAGACGGAATGATTGGTGGCGGTGAACTTGGCCCAGCGGGTGACATCCTCGCGGCGGCCATCGGTGAATTCGGCCATGACGAGCAACTGCTGCTTATCGCCCGCCTGGAGCCGGTTGAGGGAGGGATAGACCTGCAACTTGGTGATGCGGGGTTCATCCGCGATAGGGCCGGGATGCCCTTGGGCGATCCACTGGGAGATCACGCGGTACTCGGGGGAATCCTCCGTGAAACGGACGCCCCCCTTGTGGGCAATCGCACCGGTCGGCTTGGTGAGGAGCAGGCTGCGGCCGGGATCGTGCGGCGTGATGCGGCGACCCCGGGCGTGGCGGGTGATGAGGAAGTAATCCCCCTCGGGATCGTAGCCGCGCAGCGAGAGGCGGAAGCCGTTCTTCCCTGCGACAGCTCCGTGGCAGGCCCCCATGTTGCAGCCGGTCTTGCTGAGGACCGACTGGACATGGTTGCGGAAAACCCAAGGAATGGCGGGATCGAAGCCTTCCACCGTCACTTGAGCTTGGGCGACAACTTTCTCGCCAGTTTTCTCCCCGGGGGCACCCTCTTCCTTGGAAGCAATGGTCGCGGTGAGCATCGTCTGGCCGTTCGCCTTGGCGACGACGCGCCCTTCTTCAACGATGCAGATTTCGGGATTCGCCACAGCCCACTTGATGACGTGCTGGTCATCCGCGACCGGCCCCAGCGAGACATTTCCCGCCATCCGCTGCACGAGGAGCTGCTGTGATGGAAGGGGCGACGACAGCCGGATTGTTTCCGGGAGGATGGCGATGCGCGTGGGCTCAGCGCTCATCGCCGCACTGATGGCAAAGTCGTTGCCGCAAGCCAGCACGGCATAACTGAGCAGAGTCAGGCAAAACACGAGGGACAACCGGCTCATGCGAACAGCTCCCGAATCGGCTTGGTTCCGAAATCGACCAGGGGGAAGGGGCGACCGGCGGGGCCGGGCAAGTGGTCTTCGATATTGAAGCCCAGGCTGTGGTAAATCGTCGCCACCACTTCCGGCGGCGTGACGGGTCGCTCGGCGGGGGCCCCGCCAATGGCGTCGCTCTTGCCGATGACCTGGCCCCCCTGCACACCACCACCCGCGAAGTACATGCTCCAGCACTGCGGCCAATGGTCGCGTCCGCCGGCCGGGTTGACCCGCGGCGTGCGACCGAACTCGGCGAGGTTGCAGACCAGCGTGTCGCCCAGGAGGCCGCGTTCATCGAGATCGCGGATGAGGGCGGCGTAGCCCTGGTCGTACATCGGGGCGACGATGTTCTTCATCCCCTCGATCGAGGTGAAGGGGAGCGTGCCGTGGATGTCCCACGTGATCTCGTTGAAGACGGTGAGGAAGGTGTTGATCGTGACGAACCGCACGCCCGCTTCCACCAGCCGCCTAGCCAGGAGGCAGCACTGGCCGAAGCGGTTCATGCCGTAGCGTTCGCGAACATCCTGCGGCTCACTCGACAGATCAAAGGCGGCGCGGGCCTGTGGACTGCTGATCAAGCGGAAGGCGGCTTCGAAGTTGCTCCCCAGCAGCCCGGCCGATTCGCTGTTCTCGAAGTTGGTAAGCGAGCTTTCGACAATCGACCGGAGCTTGCGGCGGCGATCCAACCGGGCTTCGCCCAGTTGTGGTGGGGGCAGGAGATCGGGGACTTTGAAGTTGGGGACCGAGGGATCGGCGTTCAGGGCGAAGGGGTCGTGGGCCTTGCCGAGAAAGCCCCCCGCTTGGCCATTGGGGAGGTTTCCGCCCCCCGCCCCCATCAGTTCGGGAAGCACGACAAACGGCGGCAAATCGGTGCGGCGGCCCATCAAATAGCTGGTGACTGCCCCGGCGTGCGGGGTCTGGACACCACCCGTGAAGAAGCGGCCCGTTTGCAGGTACTGCCAACCGGCGTCGTGGACGGCGGGGGCGGAGTGATAGCAACTGCGGACAATCGAAAACTTGTCGGCGATCTCGGCGTGGCGGGGGAGGATCTCGGTGAGCTGGATCTCGGGAGACGCCGTATTGATGGTCGAGAAGGGGCCGCGAATCTCGCGCGGTGCCAGCGGCTTGGGGTCGAAGGTATCGAGCTGACTCGGCGCACCGAGGTTGTAGATCATGATCACGGAACGCTTCTCGTTCCCTTTGATTTTGCCGGTCTCGGAAGCGTGCGCCTCCATCCGTGCCAGATCGGCGAGCGTCAAGCCCGCCGCGCCGAGCGTCCCCACCTGAAGAAAATCCCGCCGTGTGACGCCACTGCACATGTGGGCCGCACCATCGCCAATCAATGACAGCATGTGTGATCTCCCGGAAAGGACGTCGGTATTCGGATCGTCGGACAAGCCTCCCGATCGATTCGGGTGCGTGGCCGACAATCCATCGACGTTCATTGATTTTATCCGTCGCGAGCGATCCGCCTCTAGTCGGGAGTGCGCAGGTTTTGGTAGTTTTTGCGCATCGAGGAAGTTCTTCACAATTCACTGGCGATGTCGCATGGCCTCCACATCCCACATCAGCAGCTTTCGCGAGAGTTTCTTTGCCCGCATGCGGGATCCGTGGCGGCTGTCGGCTTTGGTGGACTTTCTGCCGGAAGTGAGCCTGTACGTGAAGGATCGCCAGAGTCGGTTCGTGCTGGTCAACCAACGGACGGCCCAGCGGAACGGCTGCCGTTCGCCGGAGGAGTTGATCGGCAAGACCGATTTCGATTTCCATCCCCGGCGGATGGCGGAGCAGTATGTCGCCGAGGACGAGCGGGTGATGCGGGGCGGCGTGGCGATCCCGCATCAGGTGTGGCTGGTGGGGGATCACCGGGGCCGGTTGTCGTGGTACATCTCGAGCAAGATGCCCCTCTTTGGCAGCTCGGCGGACGGCAATTCCGCGGACGGTGGGCCGGGGGAGGTGATCGGGCTGGCGGGAGTGATGCGGGAACTGGCCGCCGCCGACGCGTTGATCCGGCCCTATCAGGGGATGGAGGATGTCCTGAACCATGTCCTCGCCCATTCGCACGAGGAGATCTCGATCCGCGAGTTGGCGGGAATGGTCAACCTGTCCATTAGCCAATTCGACCGCCGATTCAAGCAGCTCTTCCAGATGACGCCGATGCAGTACGTATTGCGCGTCCGCATCAACGCCGCCTGCCACGCCCTCTCGGCGACGAGTGAAAGCATCGCCCACATCGCCGCCCGCACGGGCTTCTCGGATCAATCGTGGTTCACAAAACAGTTCCGGCAACAGACGGGTTTGACTCCATCGGCCTATCGGAAGCAGTATCGGGAAGTGTGACTTGACCTATAGTTGGCCTCGAGCTCCTCGCGGTAGTAACGCCTTGGATAAGGCTATTCAGATGCGATCGATAAGATTTTGTTCACTGAACTTCCGTGAATTCTCACTTCAAAACGCTTCCCTCAGGTGTGACAGCTTGCTATGCTTCCGGCGTGAAAGAATGCATGTTGGGCAAGTCTCAGTACGACCTCGTCAGAGGTAGGTTGTCCATTGCGACAACGGTGTCTCGTGGTTTGGCTGCCACAAAGTCTTTCCCACCAACGGCTTAGCAAGTAAGCTCTGGTTGTGGGACAAAGATCGGGAGGCAGCAGCCAAGTTCACGGCTGTTGAAGTCAGTCAGGTTTCCTTCGGGATTTCTGGCAATCAGCAGTGGTGATGTGTGGCCCTGAGCAGTACCCGCCGCGTTCGATCGTTCCGTGTCGATTTGTGGAGAAATTCTCTGCAGGAAGACGACGGCGCTGGATCACGTTGGTGCGAGAATCGGTTTTCCGACTCGTTCTGGTGTCGCTAAGTGCCCGTTCGTTGTCTCTGCCAGTCGAGTTTCCTCCCCGGAAGTGTCTCTTGGGACATGTTCCGCACGGAAGTCGCTGCATTGTCGAAGGGCGCTGGCCACCTTGTTTCAAGGTCTCCTCGCTCTCTTCGTCGACCGGGCGACCACTGCCAGGATGTCCGCCGCTACCGTTTTGTGCCCGCCATTTTTCCACCGAAATCGAGACTCATGAATCCATTGCCAGCCGAAGTTGAAACGACCACGACCTTTGCCGATTTGAACATCAGCGAGCACATCCTCGCCGCTGTCACCTCGTCCGGTTACATCAATCCCACACCGATCCAGGCGCGGACGATTCCGCTCCTGATCGAAGGGCGCGATGTGCTGGGCATGGCCCAGACGGGAACGGGCAAGACCGCCGCTTTCGCCATTCCCATGCTCCAGGCGATCGACCTGTCGATCTCCGCGACTCAGGTGCTGATCCTGGCACCGACACGCGAACTGGCCATGCAGGTGGCCGAGGCGTTCGAGAAGTACGCCGCCAACCTCAAGGGCCTGCGGGTCGCCGCCATTTATGGTGGTCAGGATTACCAGCTGCAGTTCCGCCAGCTCAGCCGCGGCGCGCATGTCGTGGTGGGGACTCCCGGCCGCGTGATGGATCACATCCGTCGCGGCTCGCTCAAGCTCGACGGCCTCAAGGGCCTCGTGCTGGATGAAGCCGACGAAATGCTGCGGATGGGCTTCGCCGAAGACGTCGAATGGATCCTCGAGCAAACGCCCGCCACACGGCAGATCGCACTGTTCAGTGCGACCATGCCCGATTCGATCCGCCGGATCGCCCAGAAACACCTGAAAACCCCCGCCGAAATCACGATCAAGCAGCGAACCGCGACGGCGGAAACGATCCGTCAGCGATTCGTGGTGGTCTCGCCCTACCAGAAAGAGTCGGTCCTCGCCCGCATTCTGGAAACCGAGCCCATCGACGCCGTGATCATCTTCGTGAAGACGAAGAGCACGACCGTGCCCCTCGCCGAATATCTGGCCACGCAAGGTTATCGGACCGCCGCGCTTTCGAGCGATGTCGCCCAGGCCCAGCGGGAACGGATCGTCGAGCATTTGAAGGCCGGCAAGCTGGATATCGTCATCGCGACGGATGTGGCCGCCCGCGGTCTCGACGTGCAGCGGATCACGCATGTCATCAACTTCGATCTTCCCTCGGACAGCGAAAGCTACGTCCACCGGATCGGCCGCACGGGCCGGGCCGGTCGCGAAGGGGATACGATCCTCTTCCTGCATCCCCGTGAACGCTTCCAGCTGCGCCGCATCGAGCAGGTGACTCGCCAGCCGATCGAGCAGATGCAGATTCCCGCGGCCGCCCAGGTCAACGAAAAGCGGATCGAACGCTTCAAGACCCGCATCAAGGCGGCTCTGGATCATCGCGACATCGAGGTCTACTCGACCATCATCGAAGAGCTGCGCAAGGAAACGGAAACGCCGATCGAACAGATCGCCGCCGCCTTGGCCGTGCTGGCCGTGGGCGATGCGCCGCTGCTCGTGAAGGACGAAGGCCGCGATTTCAATTTCAACGACAGCCGGGGTCGAGACAACGGCCCAATGCGCGATAATGGCCCTGGCCGGGGCAACCCGCGGATGGCCCGCGGTCAGGATGCCGATCGCAACATGCGACCCCGCGGTCGCGACGGCAGCCGGGAAATGGGTGCGCGTGACGCGGTGCCTGATGCACGCGGCCCGCGTTCGGAAGGGCGTCCGTTCCGTCCGATGGAGACGTTCCGCATCCAGGTGGGGCAGGTTCATCAGGTGAAGCCGGCGAATATCGTCGGTGCCATCGCCAACGAGACGGGTCTCGATAGTTCCTGCATTGGCAAGATCGAGATCTACGATGACTACAGCACGGTGGATCTGCTCGCGGGGATGCCCGAAGACGTGTTCCACTCTCTCAAAGGTGTCGAAGTGCTGGGCCAGCAACTCAACATCTCCCGCGCCGCCGAACATCCTCCAGGCGATGACTTCGCCGCCCGCAAAGGCAAGGGAAAGTTCGACTCGAAGCGGAATCTGAAGACCAACGCCCAGCGGACGTAGAGAAACTCTGCCCAAGGTTCCGACGAAGTTGAATCATCAACGCCCGGCATTCATCGAGAGTGCCGGGCGTTGGCATTCCTTGCGATCCGCAGGGGAGGCACAACACAGGCCGCAGCACGCGATCATGCCTCATCCAGTACGAAGTGAACCCGGCATCCGTTCCACTGTCTTCCTGTCACATCCCTCAATTCGCACTCCGGTGATCAGGATCGCGCATGACCAGCTATCGAACGGCGGTTCCCGCTGATCTCCCGCAATTGGTAGGACTGCTTGAACTGCTTTTCTCGCAAGAGGCTGATTTTCAACCCGATCGAGTTCGGCAAGAGCGCGGGTTGGAACTGATTCTCGGCTCGCCGCAAGTTGGTCAGATCTTCGTGGCGGAGGAAGCCGGGCAGGTGATCGGCATGGTCAGTTTGTTGAACACCATCAGCACCGCCGAGGGAGGGCCGGTCTGCTGGCTCGAGGACATGGTCATCCAACCGCAGTCACAAGGACGGGGGATCGGCAAAAGGTTGTTGGACTTCGCAGTGGACGCCGCCATTCAACAGGGTTTCCTCCGCATCACTTTGCTGACCGATCGATCCAACGTGAAAGGGCAGGAGTTTTACAGTCGAGCAGGCTTTCTTCCATCGGAGATGATTGTTCTGCGCCGCTCGTTGACTTCACCGAAGAGACTTTCCTGAGGGGATCATTCGGTGGGTCATGGCTTGATGCGGAGTGTCTTGGCGAATTCCAGAATCGCGTCGCGGTGTTTTTTGATGGTGGCTTGGGGGCCGGTGGCCTTGATGAAAAAGTTGGCTTCGCCCAGCGGCAGGACGATGCCAATCATCGCGGCGTTCTCCTGAACGGCATTCTGAGTGGCGAACCCATCGGTGAAGGTTCCTTCGAGTTCCATGAGAATGGCCGGTTTGCCGGCGATCTCGATCTCGGAACGCGAGGGCCGCACATCGCTTCCCGCCGTCTGGAACTGACCACGCCAGCGGTCGAGGTTCGCTTCGACATCTCCGCCCGCCGCCGAGCAGGTCAACCGGCCGACCCCTTCGCCGCCGGGAAGCTGGAACTCGGCCAGCAGCACTCCCGACCGGGGGGGAATCTCGAACCAATCGGTGGGAACCGTGACGACAACGCTTCCCAGATCCTTTTCGTAAGGCTCGACCGGTGCGGCGGGTGAAGACTTCGATTCGGAGTCTTCAAGGGAACTCGCCGAGGGCGCCGTCGTCACGGGGGAAGGCACTTCCGACAAGCAACCGGCCGTGGCCACCAACAGTGCGGCGCACAGTGCTCTTCCCATGTACGACACACCAGTCGCGGAGATTCTCTTCAGCATTCTCGGCCCTTTCATCAACTATGAACAGCTTGTTGAAAGGGTAGCGAGAGCCGGTATCGCACGCCAAGCCGACCGTCGTTCGAAGAGCCTCTGCGGAGTGCTCAGAGGCCGCCCCAGATGAGGTTCACCTCGCGGAAGCGATCGCGGAAACGCTGGAAATCGGCGGGCTTCAAAATGTGGGAGATCTTCTCCTCCAGTTCATCGTTCCATTTCTGCATGGTGGGGGCGTGCTCCTTGCGCAAGCCCTGCATACGGGAGTGGTGCTCGGTGAAAATCGCGAAGACTTCGGCTTTTTGTTCGGGGGAAAGGCCGTAATCCCAAGCGATCATGTCGGCGATCTTGGTGGGCATTTTCTCGGGATACTGCTTCATGCCCAACAGCGTCGCGTGCAACCAATAAGCGTGGCCGATCACGCCGCAGATCCCACCCGCGAAGAAGACCGTCAGCCACATCGCGACGACGAAAAGCAGCCGGCCCCAGCGATGTCGTGGGGCAGATCCGGCCACCCGCGGCAACGAGGGTTCCCTGGGGGAAGGAGCGGGGAGTGTCGCGATGGGGGGAGTCGAAGTTGTGAGTGGCGCACTCATTTCAGTCGTATCGCAATCGGGGGCCGGAGAGAACCAGTGAGAAGCGGAAAGGGGTCAGCGGCGTTTTCAAGTTGGCAGGGACTAAAACGTCGGACAGATGTCATACATCCAGAGCCCGCCAGGCGAGGCTGGGCGAACGCACCCACATGCCGGCGGGATCGCTCAGCATCTGCAGCGAGGAGTAACCCCACCAGACGCTGAAGAGCATCAGTGCCGCCGAGGCCGCCGCCGCCCAGGCACTCCCCCGCAGTCCCAGATCGAACCAGCCACCCTCTTCGAGGCGGGAGCCACGCGGCGGCGATGCCAGCAGCGGAAACCGGCGGAAGGATTCACGCTCCTCCCGCGCGATCCGCCCCATCACCGAGGCGACGACATCGATTCGGGGTGGCGATTCATTTCGCGCCTGGCGGGTGAGCTGTTCGAAGTGGGCGAAGCGTTCGGCTTCGTCGGCGGGGTGTGAAGAATTGTTTTTCATGGGGTGGCCTCCTTCAGAAGGCTGGCGAGCTTCTTCCTCGCGCGAAATGCTTGAACCTTGACCATCGCCAACGACCAACCCGTCAGCGTCGAAATTTCCTTGAGTGTCCGTTCTTCCAGATGCAACAGCGTGATCACCAGCCGATCCCGTGGCGGTAACCGCGAGAGGACGGCGTGGACCCGGGCCGCGGCATCCCGGGCAGCGTCCGTGTCGTTCTCTTTCGAAGCGACATCCGGCACCAATTCGATGGACGTGGTGCGTTGGCGCTGCTTGGCTTGTGTCTTCCAGAAACGATAACCCGTGCGTGTGCCGATGACCGTCAGCCAGTGGAGGAAGGGGGCGTCGCCGCGAAAATTGTGGATCTGCCGCCACGCCTCGATGAAGACGGTCTGCACGAGTTCTTCCAGCCGTGCCGGATCGCGCGTGAACCGGGTCATCAGGCGGGTGACCGCCTGCTGATGCTTTTCGACCAAAGGCTGAAAGCCGTTGGCATCCCCCTGCTGCACCCGCACGACATGCAACCAGTCGGCCGCAGCCTCGGCGTCGATGGCGGCTGCTTCCGAGGAAACAACTCCGCCAACCATCGCGGCCGGTGGTTCACAGAGGGCAGTCCGAACTCCGGGCGTGACACTTCCGCCAGACAACTTGAGTGGCCAAGGCCACGAAAGGCCTGCGGGGAAAGCCCCATCCCATGAATTTGCACACGCGAACATCAAACACTCTCCGCATCCCGGTAACTCCATTGTGGGAACCACCAGTGAAGAGGTTACAGGGTGTTCGAGGGGTTTGTCTTGGAGGAATTGCGGGCAATGCCACTCTCTTGCCGGATCACGCTGCTTTTGTGGCGGACTGGGCGGAGGGGGGAGGCGTCGCGGCGCGATCCTGCCAATGACGCACGTCGTCCTGGGTGGGAAGCGGCGTGCCGCGCATCAGGCGCTCGGCTTCCGGGGTGGTGAGGAATTGCTCGGTCTGGTCCCAGAGGTCGTCGATATCGGCCCCGAGCAGTTCCTCACGGGTTTGAATGCCGATCGCGGTGAGAATTTGGGCCATGTAGCCGCGAAACTTCGGGATTTCGCAGCAGAGAGTGGCTTGGCATTGCCATTCGTAGAGCGTGACGGCGTCGAGATGCTTCTGGGCCAGTTTTTTGGCCATTTCGTTGGGTTCGGCTGCCAGAAACTCGCCCACCGTCCGAATGCCGATCGCGGTGAACCGCTCCGCCGTCTTGGGCCCGATGGACGGGGCTTTTTCCAGCGGCATTCCTTCGTTCAGGTAATAGGGAGACGCGCTTTCGGGGGCGGGCTTCTCACTTGATCGTTCACCCGGTTGATCGACCGGCTTCTCACTGGCAGCCGCCAGCGGTTTCTTCTCGAAGGGTTCGGAAAGGAATGGCGTTTCAACTTTCACAGGCGGAGCCACTGGTTTCACCGGGACATCTGGCTTTTCGGCAACCACCGGCTTCTCGGCAACGGGCTGCTCCGCAAAGGCAGGTTTCTTGGGGACGACAGGTGCCTGGTGGATGGGAGGTGCCGCTGGCGCGGTTTTTGGCGGTGCGGCGGGAGCCGCCGCTTTGGTGGGCGGCGAAGGTGTATGCCGCGAGCCAGCCAGGTCGACGGGTTCCGCCTTCAGTGCTTCCACGGAAACATGCTTCACCTCCGCCGCATAGGCCTCGCGGACAGCCCGCTCATCCGCCGACAGATTCTTTTCGACCCGACCGGTGGCTTCGACTTCCTTCGCGATGGCCAGCACGGCGGCCCGCTCGGCGGCGTTGGACATCTTCTTGGTCACCGCGAAGACCGGCACAGTCAGCGAGGCCAGCACGCCGTAGATTGTCACGGGACTGGAAGGGGGCGTCACGGCGGAGGCTTTGAGCGTCTCTCCCAGCACGAGGGCATAGCCGCGAATTGTTTCGCCCAGAATCCGGGCGATGATCCTCCGGCCCGCTTCGTCGTAGCCCTCCACGGGTTTCTTCGCTCCCAACTTGAGCGAATAGTGGGCGATGGCGGGTTCGTAGGATTTGTGGGCCAGCCTCGCTCCCTGGCGGATGATCTGGGCCAGCCAATCGCTCGACGCGGGAACGCTGCGGGCCGGGACGCCGCCCAATTCTTTGTCGAGGAGTTCGCGCAGTTGGTCGTAGCTGCAGGCGATCGTCCATTCCGCCGCCCGGTGGACAATCGTCTCCGCCTCGGACTGCCCGGTGTGGAACGGCTGAAAAGGGTCGGTCACATAGTGGCTCAGCACGCCGGCGCTATAGACTCCGGCTGACCAATCCTTCTTCTGAAAGGCTTCGACCGTTTTGGCATACCACGTTTGGGCCGTGGTGATCGCCCCGCCCCATTCGTTGTCGCCGACATGCAGGACGTGATTGCGGAAGTCCTTGAACTTGTCGTCCGGTGCTTTTGAGCCATCGAGGTACGGATCGATCCGCGTCAAAAAGAGATCACGCCACCGCTCCGCCTCGGGGATGTCGAGGAAGCGCAGGGCATCAAGCGCCAGCTTGTGATGCGTGTTCTTGCAATTGTGCGCGAACAGCACCGAGAACAACAGGGACATTTCGCCAAAGTCCTGCAGAGAGGCCGGTGGTCAAATTGTGGCCAGTGATCAAAATGGAATCGCAAGAAGATGTCGCAGATTGGCGGACTGCTGGCGAGGAGAGTTGTTTCGGCGAAAGTTGCGGGGGATGGTTGAGAGTTGGAGGCAGGCAACGGTCAGGTGACGGCGATGATCACGTGGCGGGGTAGGGGATGAAGCGGGTCCCCTGCTGTTCGGCAGCGCGGTGGGCGACATGGTTGTTGGAGTAATGTTTCCAGGTTCGTTCGATTCGCCAGGCGAGTTCCGGCGAGACTTCGCGGATCTGCCGGGCCGGGACACCCGCCCAAAGCGTTCCCGGTGGAACGACGGTTTCTTCCAACACCAAGGCCCCGGCGGCGATGAAGGCCCCCTTGCCGATGACGGCCCGGCTGAGGACGTTGGCCGCGATGCCGATCAGCACGTCATCCTCGACCGTCGCCCCATGCACCAGGGCGCGATGCCCCAGCGAGACGCGGTTGCCGATCTTGCACGGGGAATGGGGATCGACATGCAGGATCGCGCCATCCTGCAGGTTGGAATCCTCGCCGATATCGATCCGTTCATGATCGCCACGCACCACGGCGCCGAACCAGATCGAGCTGCGGGCCCCGACCGAAACGCGGCCGTAGACCGTCGCGCCGGGAGCGATCCAGGCGGTCGGGTCGATACTTGGCGTCTGGGTGATCGCCGAAAAATCCCAGTGAATCTCCGGGTAGGGGACATCTGGCAGCATGGTCATGGGAAAACCTCCAGGTCGGGGCGGCGTGGGGAACTTGGAAGTCCCGTGCAAGTCCTCTACTCTATCGTCAACAACGGGATTAGCCGTAGCGAGGAATCGCTGCGGTGGCCTCGGCGGAGGATGTGAGACAACCTGGTTCCTTTTGGTGGATGATGAGATGGCGAAGAAAACGATTGCCGATGTCGATGTTCAGGGCAAAGTAGTCCTCATGCGGTGCGATTTCAATGTACCGCTCGATGAGGCACTGACCATCACCGATGACCGCCGGATCACGGAAGCCCTCCCCTCGATCAAGTCGGTCCTCGAACGCGGTGGCCGGGTGATCCTCATGAGCCATCTGGGTCGGCCCGAAGGGAAAGACCCCGCCGAAGACGCTAAGTACAGCCTTAAGCCCGTGGCAGCCCGCCTCAAGGAGCTACTGGGCGTCCCCGTCCATTTCGCTGGCGACACCATCGGTACCGATGCCCAGGCCAAGGTGAAGGCCGCCAAGAATGGCGAAGTGGTCCTGCTGGAGAACGTCCGCTTCAACAAGGGGGAGAAGAAGGGTGACGCCGATTATGTGAACGTTCTCGCGACGTTCGGCGACATCTACTGCAACGACGCCTTCGGCACCTGCCACCGTTCGGAAGGTTCGATGGTCGGCGTCCCCCACGCGATGGGGGCCAAGCCCAAGGTCTGTGGTTTCCTCGTCGAGAAGGAGATCAAGTTCCTCTCCGAGGCGATCTCGAACCCCGGCCGTCCGTTCGTGGCGATCGTGGGGGGCAAAAAGGTCGACGACAAGATCAACGTCATCAAGAACCTGCTTTCCATTTGCGACACCGTGCTGATCGGAGGGGCGATGGCCTTCGCCTTCTCCAAGGCACAGGGTGGCAAGATCGGCAAGAGCTATCTTCCGAACCCGCCCGAAGCGAGCCTCAAGCTCGCTGGTGAACTGCTGGAAATCGGCGGCGGAAAGCTGCAACTTCCAGTCGACACCCACTGCGGCGACGCCTTCAAGGGAGACTGCAACAAGCTGGTCGCCAAGGCGGGCGAGATTCCCGACGACTATGAAGGCTTCGACATCGGCCCAGAGACTCAGGCCAAGTATGCCGCCATTTTGAAGGATGCCAAGACGATCGTCTGGAACGGGCCGATGGGGGTGTTCGAGATGCCTCCTTTCGACGCCGGTACCAGGGCGGTGGCGGATGCGATCGTGGCCAGCGATGCGACGAGCATCATCGGCGGCGGCGACAGCGCCTCGGCCATCCAGCAGTTCGGCCTGGCTGATCAGGTGACGCACGTCAGCACCGGGGGCGGCGCGAGCCTCGAGATGCTCGAAGGGAAGAAGTTCGCCGCCGTGGAATTGCTCGACGATAAGTAGTGCTCGTTCGGATGGCCGTCTTGCCCCCTCTCCCATTCCGATGGGAGGGGGCCGGGGTGAGGGCGAGTTCGAGCGTGTGGTGCCACCTCCTCAAGACGCATTACGGCGAGTCTGTTGGCCCTCCTGGGAGCGAAACCAGATTCGCCATATCGCTCGGGAAGACCCTCACCCGGCCTGGCGGCCACCCTCTCCCGGAGTACCGGGCGAGGGTTGATACGAACCCATGCCACCGAGAATCCACAGTCGGAAAGCCTCTCCATGCCCATTCTTTCGGCCGTGACGATCAGTCTTGTGGAAGAGGCGCGGGGGGGGCCGTTTGTTTTCTGGGACGACTTCGAAGCGGGTTGCCGTTCGGCGTGTGAACTAGGCTTCGATGCGGTGGAACTCTTCGCGCCGGAGCCGGGGTATATTCCGGCGAAGACGTTGCGGGAAGTCCTCACGCGGTATGGCCTGAAACTGGCGGCGGTAGGGACGGGTGCGGGTTGGCTGCGGAAGCAGCTCTCGTTGACCAGCCCGGACGCCGGTGTTCGCCAGGCGGCGAAGAAGTTCATCGCCGACATGATCGACTATGGTGGGCCGCTGGGGGCGCCGGCGATCATCGGCTCGATGCAGGGACGGGCCGCGACATCGCAACTCATTCCGGAAGGCCGGATGCTCCTGGGCGAGGCGCTCGCGGAATTGGGTGACCGGGCTTTCTCACGGCATGGCATCCCGCTGATTTACGAGCCGCTCAATCGCTATGAGACGAACCTCTGCAACACGCAGGCGGATGGCGTGACGATCCTGCAATCGTTCGGCGCGCCGGATTGCCGTTTGTTGGCGGATTTGTTCCATATGAACATCGAGGAGACCTCGATCGCCCAGGGGCTGGTCGAGGGTGGCCAATGGATTGGGCATGTCCACTACGTTGACTCCAATCGGCTGGCGGCGGGGATGGGGCATCTTGACTTTCCGGCTGTCGCGACCACACTCAAAGAGATCGGCTATGCGGGCTATGTTTCGGCCGAGGCGAAGAGCCTGCCCGACGCCATGACCGCCGCGCGCGCGACGATCGAGAGCTACCGCCTGCACTTTCCTCGTTGACACAGCAGAGACGCGTTGATGCAACCAGAGTCGGCTTGATGAAACCGGAGTCGCGTTGATGCCGCCGGAGGACGAACCGATGCCCTTGGAAGAGACCCCGGCGGAACCCGCACCGGTGGCTGCGGCCTCCACACCTCCAACGCCGCTCCCGGATGCCCGGTTGTATGTCCCCAATCAGGAAGGGTGGGAGGCGAAGATCAAGCTCGATACCGAGAAGGTCTATTGCTACGCCAAGCTGCCCGGGGAGGAGTATTTCCACCTGATCCTCAATGGGGAAATCTTCCTGCAGGGGGAGATCGAGAAGTATTGCCTGCGGTGTGCCCTGCGGATCGGAGTGGCGACTCAGGACCGTCTTTTCTGGCAGAACCGCGTGGGAAAACGACGTCCTCCCGCAGTGTGACTCCACTGTATGATGGCGATCTCCGCTGGTTGTCCCAACGGGTTGTCTGAAGTGGACGAAATCGAAGAACCGAGGTGGTGGATGGGATTCCCAGTGAATCGTTCGACGGGCAACACCCGAAGTCTGCCATACGTTCTGCTGCCGATCTTGTTCGCTGTCGTGGCTTCAACAGCCGCTTGGTCACACTCGGCCGAACAACCAGCCCAGTCGGCTGCGACA
The DNA here is from genome assembly GCA_013822855.1 of Planctomyces sp. GTDB lineage: Bacteria > Planctomycetota > Planctomycetia > Planctomycetales > Planctomycetaceae > Planctopirus. Next base: position 17,616 of record PNLE01000012.1, on the reverse strand, counting down.
TCCCCGCCCGAATCGCAGCCACGGGGTGTGAAGGTCGAAGGCAAGAAGAAGGCCTTCGAGAGAGGGGGGCGGGTTTTCGGGTCGCCGGATGTGTTCCGACTGCATCTGCAGTTGCCCCCGACCGCCATGGAACGCATGCAGGCGGATCATCGACCCTATGAACGGGGGGTGCTGACGGAAGCGGGTCGGCCCCCCTGGGAAGCGGTGGGTGTCAAATTGAAGGGGGCCGCCGGGAGCTATCAGGACTTTTCGGGGAAGCCGGGCTTCACCATCAACCTCGACAAGTTCCGCAAGAAGCAGAGCTTCGACGGTCTCGACAAATTTCATCTCAACAATTCGGTGCAGGATGAGACGTATCTGAACGAATGGCTGGGATCCGAGATCTTCCGACTGGCGGGCTATCCGGCTCCCCGGGTTTCGCATGCCCTGGTGCGACTGAATGACGGCCAGCCTTCGCTGTATGTCATTCGTGAATCGTATGGGGTCAAGCTGTTGGAGCGATTCTTTCAAAATCCGAACGGCAACTTGTATGACGGGGGTTTCGTTCAGGATCTCGACGCCGAACTGGAGAAGGATTCCGGCGACGGGGTGGATGACCACAGCGATCTGAAGGGCTTGGTGGAAGCACTCCGTCAGGAGGATCCAGAGGCGCGGATCCGGGACATCGAGCGATGCCTGGATGTCGAGCGGTTCATCGATTTCATGGCCCTCGAAAAAATGATCTGTCATTGGGACGGATACTCGGCGAACACGAACAACTATCGTCTCTACTTCGATCCGGAAACCCGCAAAGCCATTTTCATGCCCCACGGCATGGATCAGATTTTCGGCGACACCGGGATGGGCCTATTCGAGCTGAATGGCTCGCTGGTGGCGCGACAGATCCTGGGGAGTGATCGTTGGCGGGCACGCTACCGTCAGAGGATTCTGGAGTTGATGCCGATCTTCGTCCCCGCCAACGACTTGGTTGCCCGTGTCGATGCGGCGGCGGCCCGGCTGAAACCGGCGATCGAGGAACTGGGCAAAGAGGCGGTCGCCAATCATCAACGCCAAATCGAAGACTTGAAGCAGAGACTGCGGGAACGGTCGCTGCGGATCGTCGAGCAATTCCAGGAGGAGGAGCCGGTCCCCCTGTCGTTCGGCAGCGGTGACTCGATCCCCCTCCCCGAATGGTCGCCCGCCGCCGACAACGATCAGATCGCCGTCGACACGCAGACCACAAGTGAAGGAGTGGAAGTGCTTCGTGTTCGCGTCCCCAGCGAGCAGCCGGGTGCCGGTTCGTGGCGACGTTCGCTGTTGCTGGCTCGCGGGAATTACCAGATCACCGGCCGGTTCAGGGTTCTCGGCCTGAAGCGTCTCGACGAGAACCACGCCGAGACGCTGGTGACAGGCACAAATTTTGAAGAGCAATGGAAGGCGGTCGACGGATCGCAGGACTGGTCGGAGTTTGTCATCGGAATTCAAGTGCGGGAGGATCGACGGGCCGTGGAGGCGAGGCTGGGGATCCGTGTCTCCGAAGGGGAATTGCAGATCGATCGGTCGTCGCTGCGGATCGTGCGTCTCGGTCAGTGACCCGCCAGAAAACCCATATCTCGATCCCTCTCACGAGTGATGGAAAGACATGGCCGCACAAAGCTGCGGGCCATGCCACCCGGGATCGTATTCACGGTATGATCGTGTTGTGCGACGTGCCGGAAAGACACTGGCTGTTCGGTCGGATCTCGCAATCCGGCAATCCTCCCTCTTTTTATCGAGATTGATCGATGCGTTCCAAACTGTTGATCGTCCTGGCCGTGCTCGTCGTCCTTTCGGCTGTTTTCGTCGGTGTGGTCGCCATGCAGCCGGATGAGTTCCGGGTGACGCGATCGGCCCTCATCAAGGGACCGGCGGCGGAGGTCTCGGGGCATGTCAGCGACTTCCGCAAGTGGGAGGCGTGGTCGCCGTGGGCGAAGCTCGACCCCAACGCCAAGAACGAGTTCGAAGGGCCCGCACAGGGGGTGGGGACGGTTTTCAAATGGTCGGGCAACGACGAGGTTGGCGAAGGGAAAATGACGCTCCTGGAAGACAAGCCCGGCGAGTTCGTGAAGATCAATCTGGAGTTCATCAAGCCGATGGCCTGCTTGAACATCACGGAGTTCCAGTTCGCGCCGGAAGGGGATCAGACCAAGGTTGTCTGGACGATGTACGGCCCCAACAACTTCATGGGCAAGCTCGCCGGGCTGTTCATGAACCTCGACGAAATGGTGGGGAGGGATTTCGAGAAGGGCCTGGCCAACTTGAAGGGGGTCGTCGAAACGCCGGAGAAGCCCACCGAGACCGTCACGCCTCCCGCAGCGGCGTCACCCACGGAAGGGGCGGTGCGACCGTAAGGGGTCGTTGTGCCATGGCGACACAAACGAACCCATCAGCGGCTTCCGGGCCGTCGAGTCCTCTGCCGTGCGCATTCGATCCAGTGGATTGATTGCCGTCCCTTCAAGGACTAGTCTGCCTCGGGGTGCGGGAAACTTGTCCGGCGGTTTCCGCCGATGGAACTTGGCGAGACTTTGGTGAAAGTCCGGGAGTTCCACCGGGGTGATTGCCCATTCGATCTGATTTGCCGATAGTACCTCGGGGTGCCTTCGGAAATCAGTGTTTTGGCAAACGGATCGCGGGAAGGCTCCCTCCACTTCTGTGATCACGTCTTGGCGACATGTTCCCGACCTGTTTTTGACGAGTCGGCTATCCATTCTTGGTGAATCGTTCTTCGATTGGCAGGATCGTTCATGACTGCGGCCTATCGCACAACTCCCGACCAAACCCTGACCACGATGCCGCCAGGCATTCCGTACATCATCGGGAACGAAGCGGCCGAGCGATTCAGCTTCTATGGCATGAAGGCCATCCTTTACCTGTATCTGACGCAGTACATCGTCGATGCGTCCAACCAATCCGCTGTCTACAAGAAGGAGGATGCGACGGCGCTAGTCCACCTCTTCGTGGCGATGGCCTATCTGTTTCCAATCATTGGCGGGCCGTTGGCCGATGCGCTGCTCGGAAAATACCGTGTGATCCTGTGGCTTTCTTGGGCCTACTGCCTGGGTCACTTGTCGCTGGCCACGATCGATGGCCGCAACGGGCTGTGGCTGGGGTTGACCCTCATCGCGATCGGCGCCGGCGGGATCAAACCTTGCGTTTCATCCCATGTGGGCGACCAGTTCGGCCGCGGCAACCAGCATCTGTTGAGCCGAGTCTTCCGCTGGTTCTACTTCGTGATCAACGTGGGGGCCTTGACATCCATGGCCATCATCCCCCGCACGCGTGACATCTTCCTGTCCCCCGAGAATGGAGCGGCCTATCTCCACTTTTTGCCGACCGCGTGGAAGGATGCAATCTTCCCCCACTTCTCCCCCACCTTGGCGCACCACATCGCGTTCGGCGTGCCCGGCGTGCTCATGCTACTGGCGACCTTGATCTTCTGGCTGGGCCGCAACAAGTACGCGCATGTTCCGCCCGCCCGCGAGGAATTCATCGAGGTGCTGAAAAGCGACGAGTGTCGACGGACGATCACCAAACTGCTGCCTCTCTTCGCGTTCATCGTGATCTTCTGGGCGTTGTTCGACCAGACGATGTCGACCTGGGTCGAGCAGGCCACCCATATGGAGTCCACGGTTCTGAGATGGGGCGACTGGAAATGGTCGATGCTTCCCGACGAGACGCAGACGTTCAATCCGATGTTCGTGCTGCTTTTCATCCCGTTCTTCGACCTCGCGCTGTTTCCGGCCATTTCCAAGATCTTCACCCTCACGCCGCTCCGCCGCGTCTCGATCGGCCTGTTCCTCGCCGCACTGGCGTTCGCCGTCAGCGGCTTCATCCAGATGGAAATCGATCAAGTGGGGCCTTCCGGCCAACACTTCAGACCATGGATCATGTGGCTGGTCGTGCCTTACGCGATCATCACCACGGCTGAGATCCTGGTCTCCACGACCTGCCTGGAGTTCTCCTACACCCAGGCACCCAACCGACTGAAATCGATCGTGATGTCGCTATACCTCGTTTCGGTCTTCGCTGGCAACATGCTGACTTCAGTGATCAACAAGTTGATCATCCGCAAAGACGGCAGTTCGATGCTGGAGGGTAGCAGCTACTACTGGTTCTTCGCAGGGATGATGCTGATCGCTGCCGTGGGATTCATTCCCTATGCGATGTTCTACCGCGAGGAGCGTTTCATCCAGGGGGACAACGGCGAAGCGAACGGGAAACCGGCCCGCAAGTAGCCATCCTTGGCGGATGAAGAGATGTCTGCACTGATCTCTTGAATGCGGCCGATGCGAGCCGCCATTTGAAATGGCGAGTTGAAAACGCCGAAAGCCTGCTTGCACTATTTTCTCAAATGCGGCTGCAAGCATGGGACACGAAGCGCTATCTCAATTTGAAACGGCATCACTCGTCGTCCATGGGGACGAGTTCGGCTTCTTCGGCTTCGGCTCCCATCGAATTCGGGAGGCTGGCCGCGCCGAGGTGGTCGTCGAGGATCACGAGGCTGGAGAACGAAGCGGCGTCGATGTGGATGACCTGGGCGCGGCCCGTCTGGGCGTGGGCCAGATCGTGCGACGAGGGCTTGCCATGCAGCCTCGAAGTGACAAGCACCAGCCGCGTGTTGCCGCTGGCCAATCGCTGGGCCTCGGCGAGCATGGCCGAGGTGGTGGTGGCGGCTCCGGGTTCGGCCAGCGCGAGCTGATCGAGGAGGAACTCGAGGTTCGCGGGGGAGGCGGCCGCCTCGTAAACGCTGGTCTTGTCGCCGCTGATCGCGATCCGCACGGTCGATTCGCGGCAAGTGCGTGAATGCTCGGTGCAGAGGGTCGCCACGAAGCTGAGGATCAATTCGGCCTCATGCAGTTCCTGCGGCGTGGGATGGGCGGAGAGGTGGAGATCGACCACGACCGACAGGTGGTGTTCGCGGTTCTGGTGGAACTCGCGGATGATCAGTTCGTTGCGCCGGGCCGAGCTGCGCCAATGGATCGACTTGGGGTTGTCGCCCATGCGGTACTCGCGGAGATGATGGAAGTCATCATTGAAGATTCCCCCTTTGGATTGGCTGGAGGTCACCAGTTCCGAAGCGCCGACCAGCTCCCGCTTCCAGCGGGGGTGGAGCTTGCCGATCATGGGATAGATCAGCATCTCGGAGGGGACGTTGACGACCAATCCCCGTTCGATCAGGCCCAGGGGATAGCGGCTGGAGACGCTGAGGGGGCCGAAGACGTACTTGCCGCGGTGGCCGAGTCGGATCCGGTAATGGGCGAGTTGCGTCGCCTTCGGCCCGACGCGGGTGAAGAGGACGCTGGCGACGGCTTCGACCGCCTCCTGCCGATGTTTGACGGCCCGCACCTGATCGCGGACGAGCATCATCCAGGCGGAGAGCCAGGGCCTTTCGTTGCGGTAGCTGACTTCGACGCTGAATTGTTCGCCGCACATGGCCCGCTTGGGGACGCTGCGGGTGACTCGCGAGCCCTGCAGGGCGGTGAAGGCCGTCCAGCCGTTGAGGACGAAGGGCCCAGCCATGACGGCGAAGACAAGCATCATCATGTTCGACTGGCCGAGCATCGAGCCGACCAGGAGGACGATCATGATCCCCAGGTAGGTGAGCCCTTCACGCGGAATGTGCACCCGGTTCTTCTGGAAGACCGGCATCCGGCGGCTGGAGGACTGCTTGCGGATCCATTCCTCGACGAAGGTCTGCATGCTGAAGAGAACCAGCACGCCGATGGCGACGAAGAATGTCATCCGCGTGAGGGTGGACCACCGGGCGGTCGTGTTCCAGGCACCGAAGTAGGCCACGAGCAAAGTGGCCGCGACCAACAGGGCGGCCAGCGCGCTGATTGGGAGCGGCAGACGGCCGCTGGCGGGAGCATTGGGTGAGACGGATCGCACGGTATTGGGAATGCCGCTATTGGCAACACCGAAAGCGGGAAGACCTGCGGGGGGCGTGGGTGCGGCCGGTGGAGGGTCGCTGGAAAGCGACGGGGAGATGGGGGTGGGTTCCGTGGAGTTCGGCGAAGTTGATGTCGAAGCCAAAGCGGCACCACCCTGCGTCTTCGAGGTTTATCATGAATTCGAAGTCCATCCGCAGGGGTCGGCAATCGACGCCCACGCAATGAATTCGCTTTCGACAGTAGACCCAACTTTCCGCGCTCCCGCTATCCTCAGGGATGTGAACTTTCGGTGGGGCGGATTGTCTTTGTGGATCAGGGACGCCGGTCACTCCCGCCGCAGTTGTTGTTTGGCCGCATTGACTTCCTTCGAGAACTTCGACGTGCCGCACAACGTCCTGACCTCTAGTGAACGGCCCGATGATGATCTGGCACAGAGCCGGGATGGCTGGGTGCATCCAGTGCTCATCACGGCGGAGGAGTTGCTCAAGGAGTGTTCGGTTCGTCGACAAAAGCGTTCCGGACCCGGCGGACAGCATCGCAACAAGGTCGAGACGGGCGTGTTCTTGAAGCACGAGCCGACGGGCATCGAAGCCCATGCGACGGAACGCCGGAGCCAACTGGAGAACCAGTCCAAGGCTGTCAAGCGTCTGCGGGTGCAACTGGCCCTGGAGATCCGCAGCGAGCAGCGGGCGTTGGCGGCACCTTCGGCACTTTGGAAGAGCCGGCTGCAGGAGGGGAAGATCGTCGTTTCGGAGGAGCACTTCGACTTCGCGACGCTGCTGTCGGAGGCGCTGGATGTCCTCAACGATACTGCCTGGGAGCCGGGACGGGCGGCGGAACGATTGGGCTGCACGGTGAGTCAACTGGTGAAACTGCTCAAGAAGGAGCTACAGGCGTTCGCGCTTTTGAACCGTCACCGTGAGCAACGGGGGGTGGAGCGGTGGAGATGAGTTCCCTCGTCACATTCTGGTGCGTTGATTCAGCTAACCCTCCACTCCCGGTCACCCGAACCGATTTCGATGCTGACAGGCCGCACGGCTTGTCCTACAGTGAATCGGAGTCCTGCGGGACTGGATTGTCGAAAGGGTGAGCCTTGCTGCTCATCGCCCACGATCCCGGCCGAGTTGTCGACTCCGTGCTTCCCAAACATTCTGCGAGGAAACAGATCATGAAAATGGGACGCACGCTGGGGGTTGTGGCCACGGGGGGGATCCTGTTCGGCCTGTGGATCAGTGGTTGGCTCAAAGGCTTCGGCCTGGGTGACGGCACGATTCCGGGCGTGCAGGTTTCAACGCAGCAGACATCGGTTTCCAACGAGGATGTCGATAAAACCCTGTCCAAACCCGATCGGACACCGGGTACTCCGGCATCAATGAGCCAAGCCGAACCGGGCAATCAAGTTTCCACCTTGGCGAAGCCCGCTCCAACCGTGCTGGATGTGATCATCGACGAGGAGGGGTACCACTTCCGCGATGAAAAGACCTACTCGATGCTGGCGACCTCCATCCCCTTGGAAGAGATCGTCCAGCAGGCATTGAAGACTCAAGGGACGAGCGACGGCCCCCGGGTGAAGATCTACCGCAAGGCGTCTTCCCGCCCCAGTGCGGAAGCCCGGCTGGCGACGGCCCTTTCGGAAGCGGGGCTCAAGCCGGTCGATATTTACTGGCATCCGGCGGTGACCGAGTAGGCTCAAATCATAAGAGTCCCGGCTTGAAAATCCGAGTCCATCACAGCGGTTCTCCAGCGGGTGATGATCTCCCGAGAGTGTGGTCCGCTGGCTTGGGCCGAGAGTTGCCGGGAGGCTTCCGCCGTGTGGGTGATCTCGATGATCAGCCGGTCGTTGGGGAGCAGGCTCGCGACGAGTTCCGGCCATTCGATGATGACCACGGCATCGGCAGTCATGAGTTCATCGATCCCCAGGTCGAGAAATTCCGCCTGACTCTTGAGCCGGTAGGTGTCGAGATGGTAGACGGGCCGGTCGGCCTGGTACTCGTGAATCAGCGTAAAGGTTGGGCTGGAAACATCTTCCGACGCACCGCCCAGTCCTTCCAGCAGGCCGTGAGTGAAGGTCGTTTTCCCCGCCCCCAGTTGGCCGGAAAGTGCGATCACTAGCCCCTCGTTGATCACCGCTCCCAGCAGACGGCCGACATCAATCGTCCGCAAGCTGTTCTGGAGATGGATGTTAAGTCGATCGGCATTCAACTCCGCTGAGCCTGTTGGGCGATTCATGATGGTCGACTCGCTGGGTGGGATGTCTGGGCTGGAAAACAAGAACACAAGATGTGGTATGCGGGCGCGTTAAAGGCCGCAAAATCATCGAAATCGTTGCAGTCTTCCGAGAGTGTAATTATTTGTATTCGAGTCAACGGCAGTTTTCGCCACTGATTCGACCGCCATTCGGCAAGGGTCGATCCACTCGAACATACTCCTGCGGTCTTTCAGTTGTCACGACGATCGGGTGCGTCAGCTTTTCACAGGTTTTGATTTCGGGTGAGGTGTCTTGTTCGCCGCAAGGATTTGATCCATTGCGGGAACGGGTTTGAGCTGCTGTTGACGAGGCAGAAGGGATTCTTTGCCGGTGCTGAGCGTTCCTAAGGGGGGAGTGCCAGCCAACACCAGATCGACGCAGGTCGGTCTTTGCACAAGGACGTGCCATGAGCAAGAAGACAGTCGAACACAATTCCAAGCCCGTTGTTCTGATGAATGGCGATTTCCGCCCCAAGAAGAAGGACGGCTCAGCGGCGCTCAGCTGGTTCAACACCGGCTACTACGATTCGGTGACCGCCGCCGGTGCCCTGCCGATCCTCGTTCCTCCACTCGAGGACCTAGACGATCTCAAGCAACTTCTGGAGACGGTGGATGGGGTGGTGCTGGCCGGTTGCGGCCACGACCTCGATCCCGTTCGTCTGGGTCTCGAACCCCATCCTCACACCCGCCCCATGCCCCAGCGGCGTGAGGATTTCGACCGTCAGCTCTGCCTGATGGCCGTGGAAATGAAGCTGCCGATTCTGGCCATTGGTGCCGGAATGCAGACGCTGAACATCGTGCTGGGGGGCTCGATCTTCCAGCATGTTCCCGAAGATGTGCCCCGTGCCCTGCACCACCGCGATTCAGTGGAGAAATGCAACCGGCACATCATCGAAATCACCGAGGGGACGCGTGTCTGGGACATCTACGGCCCCGGTGAAATCCGTGTGAACAGCGATCACCACATGGCCGTCAACCACTTGGCGAACGGCTTCCGTGCAGCCGCCAATTCACCGGATGGCGTGATTGAGGCCTACGAATCGACCGATCAAGACTGGTTCTGCGTCGGTGTCCAGTGGCACCCCGAAGACGACACGGCGAGCGCTCTCGACATGCAGCTCTTCCAGGAGTTCGTCGGTGCCTGCCGTATCGGCAACATGCCTGCGGTGATTCCGATGACAGGCCGTCAAAAGTTCGCTGCCTGATCCCGCTGCGGGTGGCCTGCCGCCTCCGCATCCTGGACGGTGTCCGATGTTGAAATCGCCCGGCAAAGAGTGGGGACGGAGTTCCACTCTCGCCGGGTGCGGTAGAGGCAGCGCGGGACGAGCACGGACGTTCGCCCCGACGTTGCGTATCTGGGGAAAACTGTTCGGAGAGTTGGATTCATCCCGATGGCTGGCGCTTCATGGAGGCCATGACCGCAAGCGAAGATGTTACCATTTCCATCTCCGGGCAGTTCCTCGATCCCACCTGTCTTGATCGACGGGAATCACGGCGGCTTGCCGACTTCCGCCAATTATTTCATGCTCATGCCCGATCGACTGAGTTGTCGTGAAAGGTGATGAGCATGCAATTGGCTCCGGCCATACCCGATGAGGCGGCCCGACTCAGGGAACTGCAGGCGCTGCAGCTTCTCGATACGCCCGCCGAAGAGCGGTACACGTCGATCGTTCGTACGCTGCGGGCGATCTACAAGGTGCCGATTGCTTATATCTCGCTGGTCGACGCCGAGCGGCAGTGGTTCAAGGCCAGGGTGGGGCTGGAGATCATCGAGACGCCGCGGGGGATTTCGCTGTGCGGGCATGCGATTGCCCAGCCCACGCCGCTGGTCGTGCCGGAGATGCTTGATGACGAGCGATTCCACGACAATCCCCTGGTGACCGAATCGCCGCATCTGCGTTTCTATGCCGGGATGCGACTTTTGGGGCCGACGGGCCAGGCCGTCGGGACGCTTTGCATGGCGGACACGGCTCCGCATCCCCAGGGGATCGACACCGGCCCGCTGGAGGAGCTGGCCCATCTGGCGGAGCAGCAGTTCAAGCTCTTGGATTTGATCTCCAGCCAGCGACAGTTGCTGGAGGTGCGCGACGAACTGCTCAAGACGCAAACACAGCTGCAGAACGAACTCAATGATGCGGCGGAGTATGTCCATTCGCTCCTTCCCGCCCGGTTGGATGGGGAGATCGCTTCCGATCATGAGCTGGTGGCGTGTTCGGATCTGGGGGGGGATCTCTTCGGGTACAGCTGGCTGGCGGAGGACGAACTGGCGATCTATCTGCTGGATGTCAGCGGCCACGGGGTGGGGGCGTCGCTCCTTTCCGTCTCGGCCTTCAGCGCGCTGCGGCGGCAGGCCTTGCCGGGTGTCTGCTTCACGGATGTGGAATCGGTCTTGAACGGCATGAACGCCGCCTTTCCGATGGATGAGCACAACGAGAAGTTCTTCACGCTGTGGTACGGCGTGTTCCATACGGGCCGGCGCGAGTTGGAGTACGGCGCGGCGGGTCATCCACCGGCACTCCTTTGGCAGCGACCTCAAGGCCCTTGCACCACGCTGAAATCGGACCAACTGATGATCGGAGTCTCGCCGGACTACCAATACCAATCGGAGCGAATCCGGATTCAGAAGGGAGCGAGGCTGTACGTCTACAGCGACGGGGCCTTCGAACTCGACAACTCACATGGCCGGCAACTGGGAATCAAGGGACTGATGGAAGTGATCCAGCAGAACGCCAATCGACCGGCCCAGCGGGTGGCGGCGATCCGGGAGGGGTTGCAGACATGGCAGGGGAAGAGTGACTTCGTCGATGATTTTTCGATGATCGAACTGGTGCTGTAGTCGTCGATGGGCCAAGGCGGACGACTAACCAACGGGGACGACCATCCGGGTGGTGGGGACGCCTTCGCGAACGGGCATGACGATCATGGAGAAGTCGATCGTCAGCGGCCCCCACTTGGAGTAGAGCGGGACACGCACAATCGGGCTGCCGCTGAACTTCACCATGTGGAGTCGATCCTTGAGGACGGTGGGGAGGCCGAGGGCGAGGTGGTGGGAGGCGAGTTCAGACTTGGCCTGCCCGGCGATGATGTTGACCATTTCGCCGATGGCGTCGATGACATCGGTGTTGACTTCGCGGATCTTTTCCTCGCGAAGGGTGCTGGCGGCGGCGATGGCCAGATGGTTGCTCAGGTTGAGGGCGATGGTCCCGGTGATGCCGCCACGGAGTTCGATGACGCCCGTCACCCCGCTGTATGGCCTGCGGGGGGCCAGGCCCGGCTTGCCCAGTTCGAGGGGCGAGCGGAGCATCTGGGTGAAGAGTGATGAAGCCGCCCGAATGATGGGATTGACGAATCGAACATCCACGCTGAATTCCTGTCTCGGAGGGGCTTCGAGCATGCCCGTTTCGACCGACGTCTCAGTGCCAGTGAACCGACAGTGCGCATGAGGGGGACGATCGAAATCTACATGTTGCCGGAGAACGTGTCGGCGTGACATGGGATTGGCTCGTTGGATCGGGACAATTGCAGTGTTTTCTCTCACTCGCGGGTTGATGAACGAAACATGATTGCCTGTGCGAAATGATGGACTAATCAGCGGTACGCGCGACGCCTGAATTGAGACGGATTGCGGGGCCAGGTATGCTATCGATCCCGCCCCAACCCGCTCTCAGGAGTTCCCACCCATGCGGTCGCGACCGAATTGGCTACTGATTCACACAGTGATGGTTTTTGGCTGCATGACATGCCTTCCGCCGTTGTTCGCGCAAACGGCTCAGGGGCCGTGGCCACTGCCGAAGGTTTCGCATCCCGCCGACAACGTCTCGACGCCAGAGAAAATTGAACTTGGCAAGCAGCTCTATTTTGACCCGCGGCTTTCTTCGAGCGGCAAGGTTTCCTGCGCGACGTGCCACGACCCCGAGAAGGGCTACAGCGACGGCGAGCCCAATTCGGCAGGGGTGGAAGGCCAGCGCGGCAATCGCAATTCGCCGACGGTGATCAATAGCGCCTTCCACAAGTTCCAGTTCTGGGATGGCCGGGCGAAGACGCTCGAAGAGCAGGCCTTGGGGCCCATGCAGAACCCGATCGAAATGGGGATGAAGCTCGATGTGCTGATCGAACGGCTGAACAAAGTGGAGGGGTATCGCACGCAGTTCCAGAAGGTGTTTGGCACCGATGTCACTCCCGAGAACCTGGCAAAGGCGATCGCGGCTTTCGAGAGAACGATCGTGTCCAACAACTCGCCCTACGATCGATACATCGCAGGCGATCTGACTGGTTGGACCCCTACTCTCGAGCAGGGCCGGGCGCTCTTCTTCGGAAAGGCGAATTGCAGTGCGTGCCACAGCGGTGCGAACTTCACGGACAACGCCTTCCACAATATTGGCATCGGCGACCAGGATGCCGGCCGGTTCGAGGTGTCGAAGATCGAAGGGGATCGCGGCGCGTTCAAGACGCCCACCGTTCGGGAAGTGGCCCGCACAGCACCCTACATGCACGATGGCAGCCTCAAGACTCTGGAAGAGGTTGTGGAGCATTACAACAAGGGGGGGACGCCAAGCGATCTGCTGGACGAGGAGATCTTCCCCCTCAAGTTGACGGCGGAGGAGAAGGCCGCGTTGGTGGTCTTCATGCGGGAGGGGTTGGCCAGTCCCGACTTCCCGGTGGTCAAGAAACCCGTGCTGCCGCAGTAAAGGGGGCTACGACGGCACAGTGTCGACACTGTGACGACACTGTGGCGATTCTGTGAACGCTTTGCTTTCGAGAAGACCGAGGGTTAGCATTATCAACAGTATTGCTGTTGAGTTGAGAGGCTGAATCCTCTCGATCGAGACAGTGATGATTTCATTTGCTGACTCATGCCGTTTTCGTGATTTTCGGTTTCGGCCTGCGTGGCATCGTGACAAGACTTCCGACCGATATCTTTGATGAGGGGAACGACGGATGCGTTTCTGTTTGAACGATCTCCATTCCACGAAAAGCCTGGCTGCCGCCTTGCTGGCGACCGCTTTGACGATGACTGCGGCTGCGGCCCAGGACGCGGCTCCCGCAGCGGAAGCCCCCAAGACGGATGCGCCAGCGGCGGAGGCACCGAAGGCGGAAACTCCCGCAGCACCGCAGGACGCCCCGAAGACCGAAGCTCCGAAGACGGAAGAAGCCAAGCCTGAAGCTCCTAAGACAGAGCCTCCCAAGACAGAAGCCCCAAAGGCCGAAGAGAAGCCAGCTGAAACCAAGCCAGCTGAAACCAAGCCAGCGGAAACTCCCGCCGGGCCCAAGCCTCTGGAACTGGTCGAGCATCTCGACAACCCCACCGGTGTCGCCATTCATGGTGGTAACGGGCATGTCTTCATCGTTTCGAAGCAGGGTGTCTTCCGATTGGTGCAGGGGAAGCCGCACAAGATCTATCTGGAAGTCGAAGGCTTCCCGACCGACGTTTACGGCAAGGGCCCCAAGTACGACATCGGGCCACTCGGTGTCGCGCTGCTGGGAACCGACAAGCTGATCGTCGCCGACGGCAGCCGTCCCGATGGCGAGGAACTGGTTCGCGTCTACAAGATCGAAGACAAGGTTCCCGGCCCTCCCCGCAAGGAGACCGACGCGGAAACGACGATCGGCCCGATCGCTCCCGGTGAAGCCAGCCCCAAGGGTGAAGGCAACTACTATGGCGTCGCCGTCATCGGCAACGCCTTCTATGTGACGGCCAACGGCAACGATGCCAAGGGCTGGGTCGCCAAGTCGATCGTCACGGACGGCAAGCCCGGCGACCTGCTCCCTTGGCTCGCCACGAAGGAAGCCACCGGCGTCGACGCTCCGATCGCCGCCACCTCGACTCCCGACGGCAAGGAACTGGTCATCGGCCAGGGTGGTGAAGTGAACGTTGCCGGTGACTCGCTCGTCACGTTCTACAATCCGGAAGATGGCAAGCTACTGCGGAACTACAAGACGGGTCTGCATGACATCACGGGGCTGGCCTATGCTCCGAACGGCAAGCTCTACGCCGTCGACTTCGCCTGGCCCGATCCGACTCAGGGCGGCCTGTTTGAATTGGTCTTCGAAGGGGAAGAAGTGAAGCCCAAGAAGATCATGTCCTTGGATCGTCCCACCGCGCTCACCTTCGACAAGGAAGGGAACGCCTATGTGACGGTCTTCGGCACGGGCAAGGAGACCGGCGACAAGCCCAAGGGTGGCCTGCTCAAGATTCCCGCTGGCTTCTAAGAGGCTGCCCGGAAAAATGGAGCGACCCTGACTGCTTGCGGTTCGAGGGTTGCAATGAACTCCGGCCATGGTGTTGACGCCAACATTTCCAGTCAGAGTCTAAGGGTCTTTGGCCTTTGGTATCGCTGTGAAATGATGAAACTGAAAAATCGGCCCCGGGAACAGGATTGTTCCCGGGGCCGATTTTGTTGATGGAAGCTGGCAATGTCTGGCCCCATAGGCCGAGCCTATGCCAAACATCGGAGTTGCTTGGTTTGTTCACGCCCCCACGAGGGGTATACTTCGTCAATCACATGTCTCTTTGGAAGCGCGGCGGGGCAATATCTCGCTGAATTTCGTGGCCACTCCGATGCTTCCCATAGGCTGACCCTGTTCCCCCACTTGATGGAGTTCTTCGATGACCGCACGTGTTGGCAAGCCCGCTCCCGACTTTTCCGTTCAGGCATACGACCGGACGAAGGACAACACGGATGCCCAGTTCACCAAGGTGAACCTCGCCGATCTCCGCGGGAAGTGGGTCTGCCTCTACTTCTATCCGCTCGACTTCACGTTCGTCTGCCCGACGGAGATCGTGGCCTTCGACAAGGCTGTCGGGGAATTCACCGATCGCGACTGCGTGCTCCTTACCGCCAGCACCGACAGCGTCTTCTCGCACAAGGGCTGGTGCGACAGCCACAAGGATCTCGCCGGTCTCAAGCACCTGATGCTGGCCGACACCTCCCACGCGCTGTCGAGCGCCTATGGTGTGCTCGATGAAGAGCAGGGGATCGATTATCGCGGCATTTTCCTGATTGACCCGACGGGGACCATCCGCTGGCTGGCCATCCACGATCTCTCGGTGGGCCGCAGTGTCGAGGAAGTCTTGCGCGTGCTGGATGCCCTCCAGACCGACAAGCTTTGCCCCTGCAACTGGAAGAAGGGCGAAGAGACGCTCAACTAGTTGTTCGACGGTCTTGCCGTTGTCACATCCATCGCAGCCGCCCCTTGTGTTCCCTTTTGGGAGCGCAGGTTGCGGCTGTTTTGTTTCCGCAGTTTTGTTTTCCACTCGCCTGTCTGCAAACACCATATATCACTGATCCGATTGGAGCTGTCCATGCATCCCTATTGGCCTGCCCGTGACGAGCACGACATCGATGACAAGTCCAAGCAAACTCTTTCCCGGCTGGAAGAACTTTTTGGTGCCGAACCGGTTCCAGAGCTCTTTCACAAGATGGCGGTCGTCCCCGCGTTGCTCAGCGACTACTACATGAATTTCAAGAAGTTCGTCCATACAGAGGGAAAGCTGAGCGTGCGGGACAAGACGCTGATCGGCGTCGTCGTCAGCCACACCGCCGGGGTGAAATCGTTGACGGAATACTTCGCGACGAAGCTGCGTTCGTTGGTGGAAGGGGACGACAAGAGCAAGTCGCAGTTCGTGGCGGATGTCCTCGCGGTGCAGGCGACCTGTGCGATGTACAACGTCTTCTTCAAGTTCCGCGACCTGAGCGGCAGTGACCTGTTCAGCGGCATGCCCGTCGGGCTGAGGGCCCACACGTTCGCGGGAACGGGGCTGACCGATCGCGAAGTCGAACTGATCAACATCACGGTGAGCGATGTCAACGGCTGCAAGCCCTGCACCGAGGGCCATGTCGCCAAGGCGCGGCAATTGGGACTGAGCGACGACGCGATACTCGAATCGATCCAGTGTGCGGCGACGGTCTATGCGGGGTGCCAGTTCGCGAAGGTGGCGGTGTAGCCCACAGACCGCCGATCTACGAACTTCGCAAATCAACAGCACTCACCTCGGGGGCTTCCGCTGTCGCGGTGCGCCCCCGGCACCCTGTGCTTAGACATGTCTGCCCAAAGTTGGGGGCATGCCAGATATCTTGGACGATTGAAGCAGTGGTTCACACCCCACCGCTCACACAGGATTCAGGGCACATACGAGAAAGTGCCGCGATTTTGTTCGGACATCTGTTTGAGGATTGGTTCGGCGGCGGCTTCACCCAGGGCGATCGTGTTGACGGCGGTGCGGGGCTGCTTCAAGTTGAGCAGATCCCGCTGGACGAGCTGCCGGAACGAGCCATCGGTGAGCAGGTAGATCACTTCGGGTTCGAGCCGCAGCGCCAGGAGGAGTGCCGACCGGGGATCGGTCTGGCCGGGCATGGTGGTGGAGGTTGCGACCCACTTGAGGTACTTCTCCTTGTTCTCATAGGAGGCGGGCTGCAAACCCCGCGACGGCATGGCGAACGCCTCGTCGCTGAAGAAGACGATGAAGAACTCGGTCTTCTCGGGGAGTGTCTGCACGGCCTGCACCAGTTCGAGCTGGACCCGTTGAAAGCGCGAGGTGGGAACGCCTGTGCGATAGGTCGAGGGTAGGTGGGGAGCGTTCATGCTGAGGGAGCAATCGACGACGAAGACGACCTTGTTGGCAGCGGCTTTGGAGGAAAAGATCCCGGAGCCGACCATGCCGCGGCCATTGCCGATGCCGCCGCCGACTCCTTGCCCCAGGCCGCTCTTCCCGCCACCGGCCGATTTGCCAGCCCGCTTCGTTTTGGCAAGGGGGGCACCTTTGGCCGGTTCCGGCACGACCTGATGATCCCACGCCTCGGCATTCAGTTCCATTTCTGAAGTGAACATTTCGGGATTGCTGGCGAGATCCGCCAGGAGTTCCACTGTCGCGCCTCCTTCGGCGGCTTCCATGCCAGTCAAGGAAGAGGAAATGCTTTCGGCACTGGCGACCAAGGGAGCGAATTCCAGCTCGACTTCGGACTGCGTCGACTTGTCTTCCCAAATTGTCGAGAGGGGAATCGCCCGCTGAAAATTAGGGGATTGAAAGACGATCAGGCTGAGAATGAAGAGGATTGCGGCATGCAGCACCGCCGAGGTGGCCGCGCCGCGAACTGTTGGTGACGTGATGGAGGGGATTTTCATGACCACTCCCGGATGGACGGGGCTGGGGGGAACTGTCCCCGGCACGATAGCTTTTTAGTGTGATCGTCATTTCGCAGATCTGCCACAGGAAATTTGAGGGATTCATGGGGAATTCAGATGGAGAATTGGTCGGAGCGGAACTTTCGAGCCAGCTGCGGGGGATGTCATCCGGCCGATCGGAGGAGCACTGCTGGGCAAGCCAGCAGTGGCACCCGGTTTCCGATGGTGGAAGTGAATTGTCGGCCGGCGCGCATCGAGTGGCGATAGGGTAGAGAGACTTCGTTTGGGCGCGCCTTGCGGGTGGGGGTTCAATCCTGCCCGTGAATCCGGACAGAGG
>PNLE01000011.1 GCA_013822855.1 Planctomyces sp. | reverse complement strand
CTTCATGCCGACCGGGCAGAGACTTCTCGCCCAGGATGTGGCGGCTCCAGAAACGCATTCGGCTCCCGTTGCCGAAGTAGGAAAAACCGATGCCAAGTGGGAGACCTCGCAGTATCTCGTGGCTTGGAACTTCGAGACCTTCAGCTCGCATGGTCAGATCCTCGATGGTGACTCGCTGGCTTCCTCGATCAGCGATTTGGCCCACCGAAACAGCGGTGGCCTTTGGAGATCGCTCGATCGGCAAGATGATTTGAAAACTCCTGGCGCGATCAACGGGATGACTGCCGATGTCGTCATCAATGTCCAGATCCGGGAGATGGGTGGCGGACTGGAGGCCACTGTCCAACTCTCACAGCCAGCGTACTCACGAACCCGCGCAATCCATATCTCCAGGCAGCCCACGTCGGAGGTGCTGGCACGATCGATCGTCCAGGCGGCATTCCAGCTCTTCTCGCCGGAGTTTCGACTTCAGACAAAGGGAAGCGGAAATCTATCGGCCACACTTCGAGGGAGCGAATTGCTGGAGACCTGGCCTGCCGTCTGGAGTGCACCGCTGCGGACGTTGGCGCAGCCGTGGATCTGCTATCTGGATGAGAGCGGGCGGGTCGCGCGGCGCGAACGAGTGGATTGGACGGTGATTGAACTCGTCCCCGATCAGCCCCCGGTGATTCATTCGGGTACAAGATCCGCGTTGGGTGGCCGTTCACGATCCCAGATCGACCTCCGGGGTTTGCTGATCCCTCCGGATCCCCGATCCGCAGAGGTCACGATTCTCACCTTGGGAAGCCTCCAGCCACAGGCCGGGATCGATGTCTTCGTCACCTCACGGCCCTTGCCGGCGGCGACCCGCGTGCAATTGGAGCGAGTCATCGAAGAGGATCGGTCGCCTGAGAAAGCCGGGGAGAAATCCACCAACACCTCGGCGGCCGGCCCATTGATCCTCGCCTTGGCCACGACGAATCTCCGGGGTGCGATCGATGTTCGCGGGGAGGGCCCGGAAGCCACTTCGCGGCTCGTGTGGCTCAACGCCTTCGGCGGGGATCAACTGCTTGCGCGCGTGCCCTTGATCTTGGGAGCCGATCCTTCCGCCACGCTCCAGTTGCCGGAGGATCGCCCCCGGCGTGATGCCGAGGCGAGTCTGGCCAGCCTGGCGGAGGAGATCACGTTGATCGTGGCGAAGCGGACTTCGCTCCTGGCGCGATTGCGGAATGCCGCTCGCCAAAAGAAATGGAAACAGGTGGAATCGCTCCGCCGGGAGATCGGCGAGTTGCCCGTCGATCAGGATGTGGCCACGTTGGTCTCCGCCATCCGCTCGCAGAGCGTCGAGGCCGCGACGAAGATCCCCAGCCGTTCCGCCGCGGAGAGGATCAAGCGGCAGTGCGACGCGATCGTGACGTTGGCCAGGCAACATCTGGGGAAGGAGTCGCTCAAGATCCTCGACGAGGAAATCAGCCAGTTGCGGCAGGCGGAAGACTCCGCCGCCGCGCCGAACAACTGATCGCCGCAGTGGCACCATCCGAGAAGTGTCATGCTGTTCGAGCCAATTTGAAGCGTGTAGACTGAAGAGACTATGGCAGGAAACACGTTCGGACAGGCCTTTCGCATCACCACCGCTGGCGAGAGCCACGGCCCCGGCAACGTCGTGATCATCGACGGTGTCCCCGCCGGAATCCCGTTGACGGTGGACGATCTCGTAGTCGATCTCAACCGCCGTCGTCCCGGGCAGAGCCACATCACCACGCAGCGCGACGAAGCCGACCTTCCCGAGATCCTCGCGGGCGTCTTCGAAGGACGGACGACCGGCACGAGCATCGCGATCCTCATCCGCAACACCGATCAGCGGAGCAAGGATTACGGCGACATCAAGGATGTCTATCGTCCGGGACATGCCGACTTCACGTTCGATGCGAAGTACGGTTTCCGCGATTATCGCGGGGGGGGCCGTTCGAGCGCCCGCGAAACCACCGCGCGGGTCGCGGCGGGTGTCGTGGCCAAAAGGCTGTTGAGCGATGCCCTGGGGGCCAGGGTGGTGGGATACGTCCATCAGGTGGGCAAAGTCGAGGCCCAGGTCGCGCATCCCGAAGAGGTGACGCAGCAACAGGTCGAACAACTGGCGGACGGCTCGCCGAATATCATCCGCTGCCCGGATCACGCGGCCGGAGCCAAAATGATCAAGCTTATTGAAAAGGTTCGCAAGGAGCAGGACTCCATCGGCGGTGCCGCGACGATCGTGGCGACGGGCATCCCGGCGGGTCTAGGCGAGCCGGTGTTTGACAAGCTCAAGGCGGATCTCGCCAAAGCCCTGTTCAGCCTGCCCGCCGTCCTGGGGGTGGAATACGGCATCGGCTTCGGCTGCGCGACGATGCGCGGCAGCGCGCACAACGATCACTTCGTTCCCCGCCGGGAAGGGGAGACATCACCCGTCTCGATTCCGGCAATCGATGGCATCACCACCAACACTAACCGGCATGGCGGTATGCTGGGGGGGATCTCCAGCGGGCTGCCGATCATCCTCAAGGCGGCTGTGAAACCGACCAGCAGCCTGCCGCTCGAACAGCCCACCATGACGAGCCAGGGTAAACCGAAGACGATCCGCACCAAAGGCCGGCATGATCCCTGCCTCCTGCCAAGATTCATTCCGATGGCGGAGGCGATGGTGGCGATCGTTTTGGCCGACCACTGGCTCCGCTGGTGCGGCCAGAAAAACTGGAAGTCCTCCCCCGGTGAACGCTGATCGGCCCCGATGAAAATCCGTCATTCCTTCATGCAACTGCAAGCCCGGCCGCGCGGCTGTCATCTGGTGACGGACGAGGTGGTCTCGAGACTGCCGGAACTTTCGGAGGCGGGCGACGGGTTGCTGTTCGTGTTCATCATGCACACCTCGGCATCGCTCACCATCAACGAGAACGCCGATCGCGATGTGCGAACCGATTTCGAGATGGCGCTCAACCGGCTGGTTCCGGATTCCTGGCCCTACGTTCATACCATGGAAGGGCCGGACGATATGCCGGCCCATGTGAAGGCCTCGCTGATGGGAAGCAGCGTCACGATTCCCGTGGCGACGGGCCGTCTGGTCCTGGGGACTTGGCAGGGGATCTATCTTTGCGAACACCGCGACCACGGAGGTTCCCGCCGACTCTCCCTGACACTGATGACATCACAGTAATGCGAATCGCAACACAAATTAGTGCGTTGAATGTCACAAATACATGCCCGCACAAAGCTGCGGGGCATGCCACCCGAGCGCTGTTTCCAATTGAAACGCGTATGAATCGCCCGTCAAACCCCGTTGAATGAAAGAGACGCCATGACCGCTCCATCGATCCGCTCCGTCAAGATGGCCCTGCTGGGCCTGATGTTCGCCGCCGCCGTGACAACCTCCCTCCTTCCGAAAGTGGCCATGAGCGCCGATCCCGCCCCGCAGCTGCTGCGCCATGTCGTCCTCTTCCAGTACAAGGCCGGAACGACGCCCGAGCAGATCGAGGAAGTGACCAAGGCGTTCGGCGACCTCAAGGGGAAGATCCCCGAGATCGTCGATTTCGAGTGCGGCACCGACATCAGCGTGGAAGGGAAGGCCGGGGGCTTCACCCACGGCTATGTCGTCTCGTTCAAGAGCGACAAGGATCGCGACACCTACCTGCCGCACCCGGCCCACAAGGAGTTTGTCAAACTCGTCGGCCCACGTCTGGAAAACGTGCTGGTCTTCGATTACTGGGTCAAGAAGTAGTTGCCCACACGCGAAGTGATCGACCAAGACGCCGACAAGACTCGTGACAGCGACTTCACACGACCCATAGCTCGCCTTACAGCGAATTGAGGTAGTGCAGGAGCTGTTCGAGCTCTTCCGGCGTCAGTTTTTCACCCGCCACCTTCTCGGGAGCGTGGTACTTTTCGAGGGCATCCCGCAGGCTGCGCGAGCGGCCGTCGTGCAGGAACCTCCGCCGCAGGTTGACGCCCAGCAGTGTCGGGGGATTGAACTTGTAGTCGTCGTCGTTGCGGCTCTTGAGACCGATCTCGAACGAGTCGTCGTGCACCATCAAGTCCCCCTGATGGCAGTTGTCGCAGGCTCCCTTGCCGAAGAAGAGGGCCCGGCCGGCGTGCCAGGCGGGATCATCCGGTGGCGTGCTGCGGGCCGACACCGGCCCGACCCATGAGGCGGGGCGCAGTGTTTCCAGATAGGCGACGAGGCCCGCCTGTTGCTCGGCCGTGGAGCGTTTGTCGCTCTGCATCGTCTCCTCGATGGAACGTTTCATCGCATTCCCCAGATCCCGCTGCCAGCCGTGCCATGTCCATGGCCCCGTCTGGGCGACATGGAATAGAGACGGTGTCAGCTTGGCGGCTCCGTAATTGCGATCGTTCTGGGTATCGAAAAGCTGTCCGGCGGTGTGGCCGTCGGGATGGCAGGAGTGGCAGCTGAACCATTGATGCAGGCTGTGACGGGCATCGTAGAAGGTCTCCTCCCCTCGACGGGAGAGCGGCTTATCCGTCGGGTCGATGCCGACCAGAATCGAGGATGTGATGGCTCCCGAATCGAGATCGACGATCTCGATCCGTTCGGTCAGCCCGTTGGCGACGGCGATCCGGCGGTCGTCGATGAACTCGAAATCGAGCGGTCTTCCCGCGAGGGGAACCCGTCGGTAGCGGGACTTGTTGCCGATCAATTCCGGGCGGACAAAGTCGCCGGGGTCGCCGGGCATCCAAGGGAGTTCGTCCCGCTTCACCATGATCAGTTCATGCGAACCGCTGGCCGTGATGACGATCCATCGGCCGTCCGGCGAGACGCGGGTCGCGTAGGCATCGCCCACGCCCTTCTGGAATTCGTCCAGGCCGAGTTGTTCCTGCTCACCCAGTTCCCCTTTGGGAATGGGCATGCGGAGCAGGCGGTTGTCGATCACCCAGCCCCGCTCGATGTTGCTGAAGGAGACGGGAAAGCCCCGATTGACGGCACAGCTCACCAGCAGCGAACCGGTTCCGGGTTCGAACGCCATCGGGCCGAGATTGAAGCCATCGGTGTAGACCTTGTGCTCACCGGCCACCTCCAAGGTGTTCGTCTCGAAGACGGTCACCTTGCCGGGAACCTGCGACGCGACGGCGAGCCACTTGTGGTCGGGCGAGAGGAGAACCTGCTGCGGAATACCAGGAACCTTGACTTTGCGGATGAGCCCAAAGGTCTGGAGATCGATGACCGCCAGTTGATCATCGCCGGAGACGGCCACATAGGCGCGGGGCGGGTTGACGCTGGAATCGACGGCAATCGCGCAGGGTTCCAATCCGACGGACAGCCGACGGCCCGCCGACAGCTTCCCATCCTTCACGAGGAGTTCCACCACTTCGCCGGATCCCCGCAGGGTGGCCACCGCCTGGTTGTCGCCCACCCACTGGAGATCCCAGGGAACATGGGGCAGGCTCAGTTCATCCCGCTTTGCGGAGGTTTCGAGATCAACCAGAGCGATCGAACCACCGGTGTTGGCGACGAGCGCCGATTTTCGATCGATCGAGATGGCGAGGCTGCGGGGATTGCGATACGTGGAGTCGTCGAGTGGTCGACCGCTCCCGGCATCGCGCGGCTTGGCGGAAGAGTCGGCTGCGACGACGTCGGCCGCAGCGGCGGTGGTTGTCGCGTGATCCTGAAACATCGCCAGACAAAGCGCCGCGCCCACCATCAGGCCCAAAGCGGCAGTGATCAACCATTTCATGGAGAAAGCTCTCCCGCAGGATACCCATTCGATAGGACACAGTGTGTGAACACAGTATTTCATAAAAAGTCAGGCTACTCTGTGAAACGGGATGGCCGCAAGAAGAGTTGAGCGTTCGGAAGAGTTGGGTAGGTCATTCGTTCAGCCTTCGCATGCGGAACGCCCTACTCAACCCTACGATATCAGTTCGACCGGCGAGATCGGTTCGACCGACGAGCCAGCCTTCAAGCCCACACACGATCCCTTGCCGGAGAGCCCAGTGAACACCAAGACGAACGCGGCCCCCCGTTTGGCCTCGATCGACGCCTATCGCGGCCTGGTGATGGTGCTGCTCGCCTTCAACGGCTTCGGCATCCTCGATGCCAGCCGGAACTTTCCCAACTCCGAAGGCTGGCAGACTGCTGGCTGGCTGTTCGACCATGTCGCCTGGCGCGGTTGTTCCCTCTGGGACATGATCCAGCCCTCCTTCATGTTCCTGGTGGGGGTGTCGATTCCGTGGTCGCTGGCATCGCAGAAAGCGAACGGTGTCACGCCCGCCCAAGGATGGCTGCGCGCCGTCGCGCGTTCCGCGCTGCTGATCGTCTTGGGGATCTTCCTGATCTCCAACAACAAGCCGACCACCGATTTCTCGTTCATGAACGTGCTGACACAGATCGGAATGGGATATCTGGTGGTTTACGCCATCGCGCAGTCGCCCAGTCCGCTGGCACCTTTCGTGGCGACGGGCATCCTGCTGGGCTACGGGATGCTCTTCGCCTTCTGGCCGGTGGGGACGCCCGAAGAGGCGGCGATGCTGGGTCTGCCCGCCGATCGGCAGCAACTCCCGGGATTCGCCGCGCACTGGAACCAGCACCTTAACCCCGCCGCCAGTTTCGACCGCTGGTTTCTGAATTTCTTCCCGCGAGAGGCACCGTTCGTCTTCAACAGGGGAGGTTACCAGACCCTGAACTTCATCCCGTCGATCGCCACCATGCTGCTGGGACTGGCGGCCGGGCAGTCGATCAAGGAGACACCGGGAGCCTTTCCCGTGGCGATCCGGCTGGTTCTGGGAGGCGTGGTGATCGCGCTCTTGGGCTGGATGCTCGACGTGTTCGGCATCTGCCCGATGGTGAAGCGGATCTGGACGCCGTCGTGGACGCTCTGGAGCGGCGGGCTGTGCCTGTCGATCCTGGGGTTGTTCCACTTTCTCACCGAAGCGGCCCAGCGGCGCTGGCTCGTCTGGCCGCTGGTCATCGCCGGGATGAACTCGATCGTGCTGTATGTCCTCTACATGCTGCTCAGGCCGTGGATGGCGGCCACGTGGGAACGGCATTTGGGGGCCAAGGTCTTCCTCGTCGCGGGAGCCTCGCTGGCTCCCATTTTGCAGGCCTGCGCGGTGGGGCTCTCCTTCTGGCTGTTCGTCTGGTGGCTGGCCCGGCAGAAGGTGTTTATCCGGCTGTGACGAGCTTCCTTTGATCTTCCGCCGAAACCCGGCGACAATCTCCACGATTCACCCACTTCGAGGATCTGCCCCATGAGTTCTATTGCGATGATCCGTGGTTCGATGGCCGCCTGGCTCCGATGCCACACCGCTCGTTCGATGATGGCTTGTGGCCTGGCGCTCTCGGCTGTGGGGGCCACCGCGGCTCTGGCCCAAGAGACTGCCAAAAAGCCGCAACCCGTCGCGCTCTTCGACGGCAAATCACTCGATGGCTGGGAGAAGGTGGGCGGTGGCGCGACTTACAGCATCGAAGGGGAGGAGATCGTCGGGAGTGTGGGGCCGGGGGCCAACACTTTCCTGCGAACCAAGGCGACGTACGGCGATTTCGAACTCCGCTACGATGTGAAGTTGGAAGTCCCCGGCAACAGTGGCGTACAGTTCCGCAGCCATCAGAAGGAGGGGCAGGGTCGCACGTTCGGCTACCAGTGCGAGATCGATCCCTCACCCCGGAAGTGGACCGGCGGCATCTACGACGAAGGCCGTCGCGGCTGGATCTTCCCGCTCGACCAGAGCGAGGAGGCCCGCAACGCCTTCAAGATCGACGATTGGAACACGTTTGTCATCAAGGCCAAGGGGCCGCACATCACGACGAGCGTGAACGGCATCCCCTGCGCGGATTTGATCGACACCGCCGACCTGGAAGGCTTCATCGCGTTGCAGGTCCATTCGGGCAAGGCGGGGAAGATCCGCTGGAAGAACATCCAGTTGACCCCCTTGGGCGAATCCCGCTGGAAACCGTTGTGGAATGGTCGCGATCTGGCCGGTTTCAAGGCGATCGGTGCCGGAGAGTGGAAGGTGGAGGGCGGGGAACTGGTCGGCACTTCCGCCGCCAGCGAGCCACGGCACGGCCTGTTGATCACCGAAGAGGCTTATCGCGACTTCACTGCCCGTGTCGAGTTCAAAGCTGTCGCGGGCAACAGCGGCTTGTACTTCCGTTGTGCCGAGGGAGAGCCGTACGGCGTCACCGGCTTCCAGGCGGAGATCGACCCGGCGAAGGATGTCGGCGGACTTTACGAGACCAGCGGGCGGGAATGGATCTCGAAGCCCACAGCCGAACTCCTCAAGAAGGCGTTCAAGCCGGGCGAGTGGAACGAATTGACGGTCGTGGCCCTCGGCGAGCGGATCGTGATCCACCTCAATGGCGTCAAGACGGTCGACTTCATCGACAAAGGAGGCAAAGCGGCCGGGAAAATCGCACTCCAGTTGCACGGCGGACAAGAGATGGACGTGCGATTCCGGAAGGTGGAAGTCCTGCGGCTGGACGACATCGAGTGCTGCGTGGAGTAGCCGCCGAGGCGACCACGCTCACTTTCCGATGCAGAAGCGGCTGAAGATGCGGTCGAGGAGGTCGTCGGTGCGGATTTCGCCGGTGATCAGACCCAGGGCGTCGACCGCCTGCCGGAGATCGGCCGAGAGGAGTTCGTCGGCGTCGCCCCGTGACGAGGCCGAGAGTGCCGACTCCAAAGCCAGCCCGGCGGCAGCGAGCGATTCCCGGCAGCGGGCGGCGGTGGTGCCCAACCAGACCTGCGAACGGGTGTCTTCGCGAACCAGCAATCCCCGCAGCACAGTCGCCAGACGATCCAGGCCTTCGCCGGTCACCGCCGACAATCCCAGCGGGCTTTCCTTCGGCAAGGGATGGAGGGTGGGATCATGCCGATCGATCTTGGTGACGATCCGCACTGTCTTGATCGAATTCCACTTTATCGAATCCCGATCGACTTCCCGCAGAAGTTGATCGTCGAGCCGGCGCTGTTCGGGCGTGGCATCCGCGGCGGAACACCAGACCAGCAGGTCGCACACCCGCATCTGCTCCTCGCGTTGCTTTTGCGAGGCCTTCGAGATGGGTTGATCGGACACCTCCCACCCCGCCGTATCGATCAGATCGAACGACAACCCCTCCCAATGGATGGCCCAGACGAGATAGTCGCGCGTCGTCCCCGCGATCGGCGAGACCAGGGCGGCATCG
The DNA here is from genome assembly GCA_013822855.1 of Planctomyces sp. GTDB lineage: Bacteria > Planctomycetota > Planctomycetia > Planctomycetales > Planctomycetaceae > Planctopirus. The sequence goes on along the minus strand of PNLE01000011.1, from coordinate 29,681 downwards.
GTGGCCGCGAGGCGATTCAGCAGCGTACTTTTCCCCGCGTTCGGCAGACCGGCCAGCACCACGCGGCGACGGGCGTTCGAGGTCATGCGGTGGGATGATTGCTGCTCGATCGTCCTGAGGATCGCACGCGCCGCCCCCAATCGCGTGGCGACATCGGTGCGGGAGACGAACTCGATGTCCTCGTCCACAAAGTCGAGACCGGCCTCCACATCGGCCAGGAGATTCAGCAGATCGTCGCGGACTTCCGTCAAGGGGCGGGAAACGCCGCCACCCAGTTGCGAGAGGGCCACCCGCAGATCGTCCTCGTGGCGGGCATCGATGACCCCCAGGACGGCTTCCGCCTGGAGCAGATCGACCTTGCCGTTGAGATAGGCCCTCAGCGTGAACTCACCGGGCTGGGCACCGCGCGCTCCGTGGCGGAAACATTCGGCCAACGTCGCCTCCAGCAGTGGCTGGCAGGCCACCAGCGAGATCTCGGCCTGCGGCTGCCCGCAATAGCTGCGGTTCGTCGGCCAAAGCGTCAAGCGGGCCGGGATACGGAGCTGATCACCGGGAATCCAGACTTCCCCCTCGACACTCACCGGACGGCTGGCCGACTTCCATTTCGCGTTGCGAGCCTCGAACAAGCCGCCGATGACCTGGATGGTCTGCGGGCCGGCGAGTCGAACCACACCCGCTCCCGCCGCGCCGGAGGGGGTGGCCAAGGCCGCGATGGTGTCGCCCAACAACAGATCGAGCATCGGGAAAATCCAATTTCCGTACGACCATCAGTCCCGTGAGCGCGGGTCAGTTTCAGACTTTACTTGGGGTGCGTGCCAAGAGGAAACATGACCCCACATCCCAAAAGCAGCAAAGAACCAAAGGCCACAATCCCTGGTTGATCTGCTTTATTTGAGACGTCCCTTGCCGGAGTTGTTCCCCTTGGTCGAAGGCTGGCTCGACGCGGGGGGGAGTTGCCGGGCCTGTTCCGCCTGGCGATCCGCCGCCTCGAGGGCCTGCTGCCAGAATTTGGCCACGGTCGAAGGCTTCTTCTCCTTCACCTCGACGGGCTTGCTGGGATACCACTCGTTCAGACGGTCGAAGAATAATCGCTCGCCCATCCCCCACAAGCTGGAGGTGATGAAGTAGATGCACAGACCGGCGGGGACGCGATAGAACATCACACCCATCATGATCATCATGATGTTCATCATCTTGTACTGCATGGCCTGCTCCTCGTCGGCGGGGGGCGGCATCAGGATCTTCTGTTGCGCCACGAAGAGGGCGATGGTCAGGAACGGCAGCAGGTTGAACTCCGTCCAGCCGAGGAAGGGGACGCGGAAGGGGAGTTCGAACAGGGCATCCGGAGCCGCGAGGTTGTCGATCCAGAGGAACGACGCCCGCCTCAGATCGATCGAGACACTCAACGCCCGGTAGAGGGCGAAAAAGATCGGCATCTGCAGCAGCACGGGCCAGCAACCCGCCAGCGGGTTGAATCCATGCTTGCTGTAGAGTTCCAACTGGGCGCGGCGGAGGCCGTCCTGATCGCCCGCGAACTTCTTCTGCAGTTCCTTGAGCTTGGGCTGCATCTCCTTCATCCGCTGGGCGCTTTGGGCCTGTTTGCGGGTGAGGGGCATGAGGCAGGTGCGGACGATGATCGTCAGCAGGATGATCGCGATGCCGTAGTTGATCCCCAGCGAATGGAGCCCGTTGAGCAGCCCCAGCATCGGGATGACGAGCAGGCGGACGAGGGGTTCGAGAAAAAAGAACGGATTCCAGCCGATGTGGTACTCGGTGACATCCGCCGCGCCGACCGCCGCCATCAGATGCGAACGCTTGGGGCCGGCATAGAGCTGGAATTTGTGGGTCACTTCGGCCGCCGGGCCCGCCGTGTTGGCCGCCAAGGCGACGGGAACCGATTCCAGCGTGGCGGAGACATCGGTGAAATGTTTCTCTTGGGCCGGGTAGGTGACTTCCGACCAGACCTTGGCGATCGTTCGATCCTTGGTCTGAACCTCGACGGGATGGAGCAGGGCGGCGAAGTAGGTCGCATCGACCCCCACATAGGCCAGGGGACGCGTCCATTCCGAGGGTTTGCCCGCCGCTTCGGCGTTGAGGACATCCGTGGCGGACTGGTGCGACGACTCGACGGTCACGCCATCCGGAAGGAGGAAGCCGACGCGGACATCGCGGTACTTGGTGACGTTCTCCGGGTTCTCCAGCGGGACACCCACCGGCCCCTGCATCACGTATTCCAGTTTTTTCGCCGCATTGGACAAGTTGCGAATCGTGATGGCGTATTCGAGAAGGTAGCCCCCCGCGAGATTGTCCCGCTGGGCCTTCGTGGGTTCTTTTCCCGCGAGTTCGGCGATCTTAGGCAGACGATAGGTCTTTTCGATCTGCAGGGTGCCATCCGGTGCGGTGAAGCGGAAGGTGACCCCCTCCGGACTTTCACTTCCGGGAACCACCTCCCAATTGACCTTGGCCAGGCTGAGGCCCAGCGGGGCCAGTTGCTCGTCGATCTCGGCGATGGCGAGTTCGGCCGTCTGCTGTTTGGCGAGGGGATCGCTCCCCACCACGACCACCGGCTTCGCGCCGTCTTCGAGCGAGCGATAGCGGGGATCGTTGAGTTCGATCGTTTCAACGGCAGCACCGCGGGAGTTGAGGGTCACTCCCAGAAAAAAGGGCTGATCGGGCGAAGTCGAACCCAACAGCACCTGTCGGTTAGGGAATTTCTTCAACTCCGCCAGGCGATCCGCCGCCGGTTTTCCAGGCTCTGGCTGGGCAGCCGGTTGATCGGCTGCGGCGACTTCTGCAAGCGCGACATTCGCGGGCTGGAGTGCATCGGCTGGTGCCCCTTCCCGCGCGGCCAGAGCCGCATCGACGTCTTCGAGCAGCTTCCCGCCGTCCAGCTTTTCCACCACTTTGGGCTTGGGAGGGAAAAGCATCGGCATCACGAATCCGGACCAGCCAAAAATGACCAGTGCGGACAAGGCGATGAAAGTCAGGAAGCGACGTTGTTCCATGGAAAGTGATGCCGACAATCAGGAAATCAAGAGTGGGCTGGGCGGAATGAGAGCTTCCGCATCATGAGACTTCCCATGCAGTTCCAGCACGATTCGCCCGTGATCATACCGGCTGGCCGACAAAGGGGCACCGCAGGCGGTGAATTTCTCGCTCGGACCGCCGCCGGGAGCGACCAATCTTCCCCAACTGGAAAAGTCGTCTCTCACCAGCCAAGGCGCGGGCGGAACGATCAGGCCCCGTCCATCGAACCAGCGGCTAGCGTCCTTCGGTCAGTCGATCGCCGAGGAAGTTGTCGAGGTCAGGAATATCATAAATCTTCTTCTGCGTGATGCGGAAGTCGTACTCGACTCGGCGGAAGCGGAGCGTGTCGCCATCGAGCGTCACGTAGGATGAACGGGGATCGTTGTTGCGGGGTTGCCCCACCGATCCGACATTCACCATCACCTTTCCCTCGCGCAAGACATAGTTGAAATCGATCTCCTCCGGTGGCAGGAAGTTGAGATCCTCGGTGAAAACGCCCGGGATATGGGTATGGCCCTGGAAGCAGTGCCTCTCGATCATCCCGAAGATCTTCTCCATCTTCCGCTGGTTGTAGATGTCCTCGGGGAAGACATATTCGTTCAGCGGGTTGCGGGCGCTGCCATGGACGAACATGAGCGTCCCCTCGCGATGCACGCGCGGCAACTCGCCCAGGAACTCCCAGCGCTTCTCGGCCTGCGAGCCGCGACCACTTTCCAACTGCTTGCGAGTCCAGAAAATGGCCCGCTCGGCACTGGCGTTGAAGCCCATCGGGTCGAACAGCGCTCCCTGGTCGTGGTTTCCGAGCAGGGAGAGTTTGCAGGTGGACATGACCTTGTCGACACATTCGCACGGATTCGGGCCGTAGCCGACAATGTCGCCGAGGCAATAGATCTCCGTGATGCCTTGGCTGGCAATGTCCGCGAGGACGGCGTCCAGCGCCTCCAGATTTCCATGGATATCGCTGAGGATCGCTTTCAACGCGTGATTCCGGTCAGAAGTGACAAGGTGGCATCAAGTATCAAATGACGTGTGAACAAAACGGCAATTGCAGAAAGATTCCGAACCGGATCGGACAGAATAAAACAAAATCTTGTCGTCCCCGCACTCGGACAGGCGATCGGGCACCGAGGATGGCCAACCGTTTTTGCGGCGGGGATTTCCTATTGGACTCTACAGAATTACAGTGCCCATGTCTCCGCGACAACAGTGGAGTCGGCTCCGGATGCCCCTTGAACCGAGAAAATTCTGCCATTCAAAGTGATTCGCCTCGTTTTTGATGTCGGCCTTAAGTGTAGTTCCGCAAAGAATCCAAGGTCAAGGACGCCCCCCGGATGCAACCCGCCTGCCGCCTCGAGGACTCACCGCTTCCGGCACTTCAGTTTCAGCTGGAACCTGCACTGTCGGCGGTGGAATTCATCGATCTCCTGCGGCGATCCACGCTGGCCGCCCGACGCCCGGTGGATCAACCGCAGCTGATCGAAGGGATGCTTCGCCACGCCGATCTGATCGTGACGGCTCGAATGGAGAATCGGCTGGTGGGTGTCTCGCGGGCCCTCACCGATTTCAGTTTCTGCACCTATCTGAGCGATCTGGCTGTCGACGAGGCCTGCCAGCGGCAGGGGATCGGCAAGGAACTCATCCGCCAGACGCACGAAGCCGCCGGTCGGCGGACGACGCTGATCCTGCTCGCCGCCCCCGCCGCGCGCGAGTACTACCCGCATATCGGCATGACGGCCCACGATTCCTGCTGGATCATCCAGAAGCGGGATCCTACGGCGGATGCTTGAGCCGGCGCATGCCGAAGTCGCACCGGGGGAGCAAAATCTCGACATCTCCCACAGGGGATCCATCGCCAAAAGCGCACCCTCCCGCGAACCTCCGGGAGGCCGCCGGCGTCGCCTCAGCTGGCGTCTGCTCAACGGGCCGTCGCGGCGGCGAAACCCTTCTGGACATTCACCGCGGCTTCCGACACACTCCAAGGATTGAAACTGTTGACTGAGTTCCTCGCACCGAATTGTTGGACGAACTCGCCACCGCCTCCCGCTGGAAAGCCCCCTTTGAATCAACCGCTCCGCAACGATCTTCAGACCATCGACAAGACGGCCATCCTCGTGGCCGTCTCCCTCTCCGAGCAGAAGCAGGACCGCGAACAGGTTCTCGACGAATTGAAGGGGCTGGTGAAGACGGCGGGCGTGACGGTGGTGGGTGAACTTGTCCAGTTCCGCCCGATGATTCATCCCGGCACCTGCATCGGCCCCGGCAAGATCGAGGAACTCAAGCTGCTGCTCGAAGAAACCCGGGCCGAACTGGTGATCTTCGACAACAACCTCACGCCGGGGCAGGGCCGTCGCCTTGAGGAGGAAACGGGCCGCGTCATCGTCGACCGCAGCGAGCTGATTCTCGACATCTTCGCCACGCACGCCCGCACCGCCGAAGCCAAGCTGCAGGTTGAACTCGCCCAGTTGCAATACAACCGCACCCGCCTGAAACGCCTCTGGACCCACCTCGAGCGCATCGATGGCGGCATCGGTGCCAGTCGCGGCCCCGGCGAAAAGCAGATTGAGACCGACCGCCGGCTCATCGACCAGCGGATCTCCGAACTGCAGACCAATCTCAAAGAAGTCGAACGCCGGCGGGAACGCATCGTCAAGCAGAGGAGGGATCACGCCCTCGTCTCGCTCGTCGGCTACACCAACGCCGGCAAAAGCACGCTCATGCGGGCCCTCACCGGCGAAGAGGTCTACATCGCCGACCAGCTCTTCGCCACGCTCGACACCAAGACCCGGCTGTGGAAAATCCCCGGCTGGGGCGAGGCGCTCCTCAGCGACACCGTCGGCTTCGTGCGCGACCTGCCCCACTCGCTGGTCGCCTCGTTCAAATCGACCCTCGAAGAAGCCCGGCATGCCGATCTGCTGCTGCATGTCGTCGATGCCAGCAACCCCGAAGCCGAGGCCCAGGTCGCCACAGTGGAAGCCGTTCTCGAAGAGATCGGCGTCGAGCTGAAGAACTTCATCCTCGTCCTCAACAAGGCCGATCAAGTTCCCGACCGTTCGACGCTCGACCTGCTCCGCGCGAAATACGAATGGAGCGTTTCGATCAGTGCGGTAACCGGCGACGGCCTGGAACGCCTCGCGGAACTCGTCGTTGACCGGCTTGGGGACGGCCTGGTGGATGTCACCGTTTCGACGGGGATCGAAGATGGCAAGCTCTTCGCCTGGCTCTCGGAGCACGCGATCGTCAAGGAAACGACCTACACCGAAACCACCGCCACCTTTCATTGTCGCATCTCCCGCTCCATGCTCCCCCGGCTCAAGCAGCGCGGCAGCATTCTGGAAGATGTGCTCCCGGCGACCACGATTCAGCGTGATTCCGGATCCGTCGAGAACGAACCGCTCGCCGAAGACGAGCCGCTCGAAAAAGTCGGCTGATCCCCGCACGGGTCCTCGTCCGGGCATCCCCTCAAAATGGTCCGCAGCTTGCCTGGCTTCCGGAGCCTCCATGGCGAAACAATTCGCCACCGAGTCATAGACCTCGCGCGCATACCTCGTTGCGATCACTCGCGGCGATTCACTCACCGCCTCCCCAGATCCTGCCTGCGAAATCCCGAATCCCAGCAAAAAGTTTCCCAGTAACAAATTCACCAGTGTCTTGACCACTAAACCGTCCCCCGCAACGGTTGCCGTCGGTTCCAATCCACCATGTGAGGCAGCTCGCAGCGAAGGTTGGAGACCGAGCCACTTTCCGCACCCCGCCGCCAATCGCAGCTTCAATCGGGATCCCCAGCAGTCGCGAATCCTGAAAGGTGAAGTCTGCATCGATCGACAAAATCCCCTCAACGCGATTTCGGCCCTGTTCGACTGCTGGGCGAATATCCGCCGTTTATCCAATGCTTCCTGCTCCGTCTGTTCCACAACACACCGCCCGTTCATGAGAAAGTCGGGCGATCGGGAAGAACTCCCTCCCAAAATCAACGCCCTCATCTCAGCGTGAGTCGGTGCGCTCGACTTCCCACGCATCGGCCTTCAGTGCGACAGCCTCCACTTCGTCAATCAGCACGTGCGCCGAAGGGGGAACGTTCTCGATCTCCGGGCCACATTGTTGGAGCCTCCGGTCTCGGAAAGAACACCTTCGATCGATCAAGGCAGGGCCCGTTGATTCCACAACAGGGCCTCATCGGCGCACCTCGTTCCCCTGCGACAATACCGACAATCCACCAACCACAACCGGCGCTCATTGGCACCGGAAACTCCACCTGCCGTGCGTGAATGCCACGGCACGGGGCGCTTCGAATCTCCAGCCCTTGGCATCCACCAAGCCGGATCTGCCCACGCCCCCAATTTCTTCCAGTCGAAGCCACCACGGCCAGCCTGCAAACCTTCGACGAGATCATGGAGCCCCCCGAGGCGCGCCAAGTCGAATCGCGCACCGGCGATCATGGCGCACCATTGAGAGAATGTTCACCCTCCACGGGCACAGCCATGCCCCGGATGGCGCGCAACAAAACGGTGCATGACAACCATGCCTCGGACTCGACCTGCCAGCCCCACCTGGCGTGCGAAGATCGCGAGACGGTTTCGTCGAGTTCCACGCCCCAGTGGCGCACCGAGATCTCCATCAATCCCAGTGTCCGGCACGAAGCGCTCTCCCCTGTGAACGACTCCCTCCGCCCGGAAGACGCCCTCGATGCACTTTGATTTCGCGAGCAAAGTTGGCACGCATTTCCAGAGCTTCTAGGAACGATTTTTAAGTCACGAGCCGTGGATGAACAAATTGAGGATCTCACTTAAGTGTCGTCCACATGTTCGAGTGACCCGTCCAACTCCGTTCCACGGACATTCAAAACAGCTCTTTCAAGAGCCACTCTTTCCCGACCACATCCCAGACAACGTCTGTTGTCGGCGACCGCTCCTCAGGAGATCGCCCGCCTTGTCGGGAAGAAGGGGTCGATCCGCCTCCAAATCGCGTCCAAAAGTCGTGTCGACGATGCCTCACCGATCCGCCTTGAGTCATACCATCCTCGCGAAGTTCACTCCGACAAACTGCCAGATGAAATGTCCGTAGACCTTCGTTCCACAGCATGACAATTAGAATGCTACCCATGGGCCAGAATCGCATGTACACTTCTCTTAACTCTTGCGGGATCTTCAAAGGTTTGAAACCAGACTTGCTCTGACAGCGCGCCTCCGGGTTAATCCCCAACATCTTCCTCCCCTCTTGAAATCCAGGACGATAAGCATGCCAAAGCGGCGGTTGTTTCTGGGAATGCTGAGTTCTTTGGTCATGATTCTCAGTCTGGGAGTGATGTTCCCACGGGGGATCGCTGAATCGCCTTCCGATGGACGTGCGCCGATCCCCGGGGCCGAGCGACAAACGATGCTCAAGCATCAACTTCGCGAGGGTCTGAAGCTCGACGAGGCCACCACATCCACACGGCGGCAGCAGGCCCTTCGGCAGATGATGAAGCTGGTTGAGGATCCGGACATTCAGACCGACGAGTTGTATGTCGTCATCCAGACCGCACTCCCCATCATTCATGAAAAAAATGACATCGCGTCCCTGCGGACGGTCGTCACCCGGCTGGCCGAGTCTTTCGCCGTGGATGCGGAACTCGAGTCATCGCGGATGTATATGGAATTCCTGGCAGAAACGAAGTCCCGATCCGCATTCGACGCCGCCTTCAAAGAGCAGGTGTTGGTGTTGGAACGTTTGGCACGGCGGAACGATTACCGCGAAGTGGGAAAACTCCTCGACAAGGCCGAAGAGCAAGTCCAGAGGTTCGCCTCCAAACCATCGGTGGCGCTACTGGAGAAAACCCGCATCTGGCTCGAGGAGCGTGAAACAGCGCACCGAGCCTACCTGAAGGCGGTGCTGGTCCTGGAGGAGACACCTGACGACCCCCGCGCGAAGCACGAAGTCGGTTTCTGGACGGCGATCTATCAATCCGACTGGGGCAAGGCTCTGCCGCTTCTGGCGTCGGGGAACAACGTGGAATGGAGCGCGGCGGCGAAGGCGGAGCTGCGCCAGATCGAAGACAATGTGACACCGTTGACGATCGCCGACCTCTGGTGGGAACTTGGCCAGAAGTCCCAGGCGACGGCCAAATCCGTCATCCAGGATCGCGCGCTGACGTGGTACGAAGGGATCGATCCGGACGATCTGACGCCCGTCTTGAGGACCCGCGCGATCCGCCGCCAGACCGAATTGGCGGCCGCTCTCAAACGCCCGATCATCAGCGGAAAGAAGCCCAAAGCCCCCGCGCCGGGTTTTCCTCCCTTGGTTGTTCCACCTTCCAAACCGGGCGAAGTCGTCGCAGCGACGCGATTGCCCACGAATACCCCCATCAATCTGCTCACCATGATCGATCTTCCCGAGCATGTCATTTTCGGGAAGTGGTCGAGGCAGGGGACCGATCTCGTCGTCGAGCCCGGCCAATGTGCCCGTGTGATGACCCCCATCGCTCTGAAAGGGAGTTACGATCTGACATTCCGCTTCACACGCCGGAATAGAGTCGAAGCCGTCACTTTAATGCTGCCGCTGGATCGAACGTTTTTCAATCTGCTGCTCGATTCCGGAGCCGGCCAGTATTCGGGACTCGAGCGCTTCGATCGAAAATTTCTTTTTGGCCATCAGGAGGCTGGTGCCGTCCGTTGGCATAAACATCCGGAGGTCGTCAATGACATCCCCCACACCTTGAAGGTGAATGTCACCGTCAACGGGGACGATGCGGCCATCGTGGCCCGGCTGGATCAAGACGAACTCGTCAACTGGAAGGGCCCTCAGCGAAAATTGATCTCACCTCCTTACAGCACAATGCCGAATACGCATGCCATCGGTGTTTTGGCTTACGCCACCCATTTGACCGTGCATGAGCTGACACTTGAACTGAAACCTGACGCGGAAGGGTATCGACTCGGCAAGGACTGGAAGAATCCACTCATGAAAGTCGCCGATGGCCCCGAGGAAGGGAGTCCCTATCAGAGGAGCGCCAAAGAGTTCAATGGACGCCCCTACTATATCTCGAACGTGATGATGGAACTGCCCGACGCTCAAAAACTGGCGATCCTTTTGAAAGGGCGGCTGGTGACGATCTCGTCGCCGGAGGAAAACGAATTCGTGCGGACCCTAGGGCAGTCCGAACGGGTCTGGATCTCTGGCTGGAGCACCATGTCACGTCAATGGCGCGATGAACGAAATCGCCCCCTGCGTTATCCCGGTGCATGGATGTCCAAGCAGCCGGACAATCTCCAGGACGCGGAAGGTGGCCAGCAATTTTTGATCTTCAGCACCCGCGAGGGAGAAGGCTGGGATGATACCCATGCCCGTACTCTGGGTAGGGCCTGTATCGAATGGGGCGAGGAAGACCTCACGCCGCCGACCAAGAAATAGCCGGGGGGAGTGAGACGACAGCAATCAACGGACAGACTCCAGCCGCATCTCGAAATGTGGGTGGCACCACCCGAGTTCATTGCCCCCGGAAACCGCAAGATGTCAGGGTCGGTTCCATTTTCCGAACGGCCTCTCATCGGATAGGTCTGACAAATCGCTCCCGAAAAGTCTCCACGACTTGGCGAATGTCGGGATCGAGGCGGGACCACGTCTCCAATTCGATTTCCTCGGGAACTCCTCCGTAGAACGCTTCGGCAATCGCTCCCGAGATGCAAGCCATGGTGTCGGCATCACCACCAAGGGAGACCGCGTTGCGAATCGCGGATTCAAAGTCGACCGACTCGAGAAAGGCCAATAGCGACTCGGGAACCGATCCCGAGCAAGAGACATCGAAGCTGTAGTGATCGCGAATCTCGTCCAGCGTGTGTGTCAGTTCATAGCCGCAATGGCCGGTGACAAACGCGAGGATGTCGTCGCGTGTGGCCCGCTGGCGTGCGAGGAGGATGCTTCCGGCCACGGCGACGGCACCACGAATCCCGTCGGGATGGTTGTGCGTCACGCTCGCCGACCGGGTCGCAAGTTCGATGGCCTCATCGAGATGATTTGCCACCCACCCCACCGGGCTGACCCGCATCGCGGAACCGTTCCCCCAACTCCCGTACGGCTCCCGACCGCCGGTCCTCACCCAGGTGAGAAACGCCGCTCCATAACCGGCTTCGGGATAGCGCCAACAATAGCCCTGCAAGAGTTTCACCAGATCCCGTCCCGTGAGCAGCCATTCCGCGACGGCACACGTGAGAACCGTATCGTCGGTGAACTCGGACTCGTCGCGAAAGAGATAGAACTTCCGCGACTTGGTCGGAAAATGCTCGTAGTAGGATCCAATCACATCCCCGGCGATCGCCCCCAGCATGTTTCACCTCCACTATGGTGAGCGGACGAGATTTGGCTTTCGCTAGGTTCTGCTGCCATCTGATCGTCTTGTCATCCATTCGCCTTCCCGACATCGACGAAATCCACCATATCGACATCGATCAGCAATGCGACATAGTCTGCTGCTCAATATCCCTTTTTCGCCGAATTTCAATTTACCGAATCTCAATTTATAGAATCTCAGATCTTCACAAAGCGGACTTTTCGCCTCATCCCACCTTCATCGACAAACGCCGACGCCAACTTTGGTTCCAGACGACTTGTCGCCTCCCTTTCCCGCATGGGGAACGCTTCAAAACCACCGCCGCTAAGGGCAGCCGCACCCACGGGTCGCTATGATCCGGGCCACGAAGAAATCTTAGCCAAACGGCACTCCATCTCGAACAATCCCTCACGGGCACTGAAAAGGGCACGCGCCAGGCATGTCTGAGAACGCACCTTCCACGCCGTCGGCCGTCACCAAGCCCTCGGGCGCTTCCCCGCAGACACCTGCTCACAGCCCTTCCGCCAGTGCCGCCCCCGCAACCAGCGCCCATGGCGGCGGTTCGGAGACCGGCCATCAGCCCGGCAAAGGGGGCCCGCTCCACCTCGCCTGGCTCAGCCTCGCGGCTCTGGGTGTCGTCTACGGCGATATCGGCACCTCCCCACTCTATGCGTTGCGGGAATGCTTCCACGGTGCGCACGGCATCGCGGTGACGCCCGACAACGTGATGGGGGTCCTGTCGCTCGTCTTCTGGGCGCTGATCGTCGTGATCTCGATCAAGTACCTCATCTTCATCCTGCAGGCCGACAATCGAGGCGAAGGAGGCATCCTCGCGTTGATGGCCCTCGCCACTCCCATCAAATTCGTCTCCTCCAATGAACGCTGGTGGCTGGTCGTCCTGGGCCTGTTCGGAGCGGCTCTGTTATACGGCGACGGCATGATCACCCCCGCGATCTCGGTCCTGGGCGCGATCGAGGGTTTGAATGTCGCCACGCATGTGTTCGAGCCGTTCGTGGTGCCGATCACCGTGGCCATCCTGGTGGGCCTCTTCGCCATCCAAAGCCATGGGACGGCGGGAATCGGCAAACTCTTCGGCCCGGTGATGATCGTCTGGTTCACCACGTTGGCCGTGCTGGGAATCGCCAATCTGATCAGCCATCCGGCGGTCGTCGCCTCGTTCAACCCGCTTTACGGAGCCCGCTTTCTCCTTGCCAACGGCTGGCACGGGTTTCTCGTGCTGGGTTCGGTCTTCCTCGTGGTGACCGGGGGCGAGGCCCTCTACGCCGACATGGGCCACTTCGGCCGCAGGCCGATCCGCATCGCCTGGTTCGCCTTGGTCTTTCCTTCCCTCATCCTCAACTACCTGGGGCAGGGGGCGCTCCTCATCACCAACCCGGCTGCGGCGGCGAATCCCTTCTACTTCCTGGCCCCGTCGTGGGGTCTTTATCCCCTGGTGGCGTTGGCCACGATGGCCGCCGTCATCGCCTCGCAGGCCCTCATCTCGGGGGCCTATTCCATCACCATGCAGGCCTCGCAACTCGGCTTTCTTCCCCGCCTGCAAATCCGCCACACCTCCGCCACCGAGTATGGGCAGATCTACATGCCCGCCATCAACACGCTGCTCATGATCGGCTGCGTCCTCACTGTGATCGGCTTCCGCAGTTCGAACGCCCTGGCCGCCGCCTACGGCATCGCGGTCACCTCGACGATGGCGATCACCACGGTGATCTTCTACATCGTCGCGCGGGAACGGTGGCATTGGTCGCGGCCGGTCGCGGGATCGATCGCCGGGGTGTTCCTTCTGATCGATCTGGCCTTCTTCGGCGCGAACGTCACCAAGATCCCCGACGGCGGCTGGCTGCCGATCGTCGTCGCGATCGTCATCTTCACGATCATGACCACCTGGAAGCGCGGACGGCAGATCCTCGCCGCCCGGCTCTTCGAGCGGGCCTATCCCATCGACAGCTTCCTGAAGGACATCTCGCTGCGCGCCCCCGTTCGCGTGCCGGGAACGGCCGTCTTCATGAGCGGTAGCGGCCAGGGGACGCCCCCGGCGCTCATGCAGAACATCGAGCACAACAAGGTGCTCCACGAGCAGGTCGTGCTGTTGACGGTGAAGACGGAGCAGACGCCGCACGTCGACGACGCCGAGCGGGTCTCCATCGAGACGCTCGCCCCCGGCATCTTCCGCGTGATGCTCACCTATGGCTTCATGGAAGACCCGGACATTCCCCGCGCGATGATGCTCATCCGCGATGGGGGCTTCACTTTCGATCCGGGGCGCACCACCTATTTCCTGGGCCGCGAGAGCCTCTTGGCCTCGGCGAAACGCGGCGGCATGGCTGCCTGGCGGGAGCGGCTCTTCGCGACCATGTCGCACAACGCCACCTCCGCCACCCGCTACTTCTGCCTTCCCCCCGACCGCGTCATCGAACTCGGCTCGCAATTAGAGATCTGAGTTTGGCAACAGATCGGTCACTCAATTGGACAGTGCGATTGCAAGTTCGCTGGAAAAGGGCACACCTGAATTCATGCGAGACTTATTTACCTACTGCATCTGCCGTGCTTTTAATAAGCTTTAATATTTCTTTCACGAGGTCATATTTCAATTCGATCTTGAATCGCGTCTCGCCCAGCACAGCCAAGGCTTCGCGGCAAGTCAGGCAAAAAAAGACCTGCTGGAGCCCCTCATCGTTATCCCACTCAATGCAAAGATCGGGATGGAAGCTGCCGCAGAATTTGGGCCCGGCGTAGGGTTCAAACTGCCGATAGTCGACCAGGTTCTTCTTTAGGGATTGTATTGCTGAGGAATTGATGTTCATGGGTTCGCTGAAGAAAGCGTAACCCTGCTTCTCAACCTGGGGCTGATCGACACTTGCAGGTTGCCCCTTCTTTTCCCGAGGAACTCCACGAAAGAAGCGGATGTCGTTCATCGTGGCAGCAGCGTGGGCAAGGATCGGGAACTGGTGCAGAAACCGGAGATCACGAAGCTGCTGGGCCTGCCATTTGTCAGCTTCCTCCGCTTCAATGACCTTCCGCTGCAATTCCGTAAGTGACTGGAAGACCGCTTGATCGTATTGCCGTTCAAGCTCTTGGATCATCTGCCCGAGGATTTGTTGACGATTCTGCAACTCATTCACTTCATCCCGCCATTGACTCAGTGGCTCGTCGAAATGGCGTGCAAGAGCCGTCAGTCCCTCATGTTGCTTCGGCGTGACTTCCAAGAACGTTGACCGAAAGAAGAAGGTATCCACCTCGTCGACTGTCTCTTGGTCGACTTTCTCTTGGGCGATTGCCAGGCTCCCAATCATCAAGACGGCCAGTGTCCACATCAATTTCCGCATCTTGTTCCCTCCGAACTCCGATGAAGTCAGCGTTCCCATGGCGGCCTCCGCAGCGAACAGGCTTGACTCGGCTCGACTGGTTTCCGAGTGTGATGAGTGGAACTCTACTTCAGAGATCAAGTGACCTGCTAGCCGAATACTAAGAGTCCTCATGAAAGGTCTCGTATGTCCTCACGAACGATTTCCCGGATGATTACGGGACTGCTGGTGCCTGGAGCCTTGGGGTTGGTCGCCGCGGACACGGCCGTTTCCCAGCCCCCTGTAACCCCACCAACGGCGACACCGGCCACCCCCGCACCACCGGCCTCCCTTGCAGGTGCCGAGAAGGCGGGCGACAAGCTGACACCGCTGAACCCCGCCGGAACCGTGCTGGTCGATGCCGCCAATAAGCGGCTGCTGGTCAAAGGGCGCGTGGTTCTCCGCGAGGGACAACTCGAAATGCTCGCCTGCCCCAAGCAGACCAAGGAGCACGAATCGATCGTCGCGGTCGATTCCACCGCGCAGCTCGTCCATGCGGGGCTGTTGGCGTTGGGCGCCAAGACGGGGACAGGCGTGAAATATCAGCCGAAGTTTCAACCACCCACGGGCGAGAAACTGGAGCTCACACTCCTTTGGAAGGACGAGCAGGGGAAGGAACAGCGTGCGGCCGCCCAGTCATGGGTTCGCAACGCCACCCGCCGCTATTTCGTCTCCAAACTGCCGACGATCAACGAGGATCTCAAATTCCCCGACGATTGCGGCCTCATCTGGGATGACCGCCAGAAGGAACTCCTCTGGTACGGCCACATGACTCCCGAGAAGAAGGCCGAACTCAAAAAACTCGTCCCTGATCCTCGCCTGCAGCCGTCCATCGACAAGTTCTTCACTGAATCGCAGTTCAACGAGATGAAAGCCGATTTCGTTTTTGTGGGCAGCCTGTTCGAAGCCGACCCCGACAGCGGGAAGCAGCGGTATCTGGCCGATGGCGGCGATCTCATCTGCGTCGCGAACTTCTCCTCGGCGACCATCGACGTGGCCGCCGCCAGCACCGCCGCCGGCGAAGACC
Organism: Planctomyces sp.; assembly: GCA_013822855.1. Taxonomy (GTDB): domain Bacteria; phylum Planctomycetota; class Planctomycetia; order Planctomycetales; family Planctomycetaceae; genus Planctopirus. The sequence goes on along the minus strand of PNLE01000011.1, from coordinate 13,963 downwards.
TCCTCTTTGAGGCTTACACGGAACGGATCCCCCCTGTCGACACCCCCGTGACCATCGAGATCCGCCTCGCCTCCACGCCACCCGCAACCAAGTAAAAGTTTGATTCCCACCCTTCCGGCAATGTGTGGAGACCCTCCGGGCGAAAGATAAAGTCGATTTTATCCGCCGCTCACGGTGGCTTCAGTTCCCTCGCATAAGGTTGAGAGCGTAACGCCAAGTTACCTGTCACCAACCTGATGCAAGCACTGGAGTCCATCATGGAAACTGAAACCAAAGACATTCGATCGGCCGACGGGACGGAAGAGACCCGCGAGTCCCAGGTGGCGTTCGCCATTGCGTTGGCACTCTTCATCCCCGGTGCCGTCGGCTGGGGAATCGATGCCTGCTGGCCGGGAACCGTCATGCTGGATGGCATGCTGGTCGCCGGGTCGCTCTATCTGGCCATCAGCCTCCTCAGCCATCTTTCGGACATGCTGCCGAATTCCACTGTGGGCGAACCGGGATTTGGCTGCGGGCAACCCGCCAAGGCCGAGCCAGCCAAGTCCCGGTCTCCGCAAGGTTCGCAGGACTTCTTCGAATGGCACACCCCCTATCGATCGATCCCCATTCGGCGGGCGAATGAAGAGCCGCTCGCCACCGGAAACCACGCCGGGTGAGAATGGCCTACTTCACGTAAGTGCGCCGCCCGATCCACATCCAGACGAACAATGGCGAAATCATGGATTTACGGGCCGCAGCTCTTGAAGTCGCGTATTATCGAGAAAATTCTCCTCCCGCTTTTCGGCAGGTCATGCAATGGGTCACCGGATTCTATTGGTGGAAGACGAACGGCGGATCGCCGACTTTCTCCTGCGGGGGCTCGCGGAAGAGGGGTACGTCGTCGAACATGCCGGCGACGGCCCGGCGGGTGCCCTGGCACTCGAACAAGGGGGCTGGGATCTCGTGCTGCTCGACTGGTGGTTGCCGGGCGAGGACGGCATCGACCTGCTGAAACGATTTCGCGGACGCGATCGCGTCACACCGGTTCTCTTCCTGACGGCCCGCGACGCGGTCGCGGAACGGGTCCAGGGATTGGACGCAGGTGCCAACGACTATCTCTGCAAGCCCTTCGCGTTCGAGGAACTTCTCGCCCGCATTCGCGCTCTTCTGCGAAGACCCGAAGAGAAGGGAGGCTTTATCCTCGAACAACTGGGCATCCGGGCGGATCTCGGAACCCAGCGGGTGGTGCGTGCCGGCGTCTCCGTGGATCTGACCGCCAAGGAATTCACACTCCTCTGCCTGTTCCTGAGGAATCCCGGACGTGTCCTTTCGCGGACCCTGATCTTCGACAGCGTCTGGGGAGACCAGTACGACGGGCTTTCCAACACCATTGAAGTCCATGTCAAAGAACTGCGGCGGAAGCTCGAAGTCCACGGTCCCCGCGTCATCCAAACCCGCCGCGGACGCGGGTATGTCCTTGAATCCGAACCATGCGACGGGGATGACCAATGACCCTCGTCCATCGCGTCTCGTGGTTCTTTCTGATCGCCCTGGGCATTTGCCTGACGGGTTACTCGCTGGTGGTCTATGTGTTGATCCGGGAATCGCTGTTCCGGCAGTTCGACGAACCTCTCGCCAGCGCCTTGAATGGTCTGGTTGCCGCCGTGGAGGCGGAGAGCGACGCGGTCAAATGGCAGCCGACGGAACATACGATCGAGTTCGGCGGCGAACGCCATGTGGAGGATGTCCGCTGGGTGATCGTCGATCCGCGCGGGAACGTGGTGGATCACTCCCGCAATTTGAACCCTGCCATCGCCAAGGATTCCGCACTGATCGCCTTCTGGACGGAAAGGGGATCCAAGGCACCAGGGGGAGTCGCCGCGCCTCCTTGGCGTGTTTTGCGAAAACAGTTGGCGGCCACCACCCCCAAGCCCGACGACGAGATGGAATTCGACGAGTTTTCGTCGATGACGATTTTCGTCGTTCGGCATGAGGGGAGACTGCTGGCCAATCTGTGGCGGCTGCTGGCGATGGTCACGCTCCTTCCGGCCTTTCTCTGGATCCTGGCCGCCATCATCGGACGATGGTATTGCAGGGCCGCCCTGGCACCTTTGGGCGAAATGTCGCGGCGGGCCGCATCCATGACCGGTGCGGACTTCCACCTCCGCCTGCCGGTCGCCCCCCGTCGCGACGAACTGGCCGACCTGGCTGCCGCGTTCAATGGATTGTTGTCCCAATTGCAGCAGGCCTTCGAGAAGCAGCAGCGGTTCACCGGCGATGCGGCCCATCAATTGCGCACCCCCCTCACGATCCTGCGAGGGGAGATCGATGTCGCGCTGAGGCGTCCGCGCGAGGGCCACGAATACCGCGACGCGCTGACCAAGCTCAGCAACCAGACGAATGAGCTGCAGCAGATCGTCGAGACACTCCTGTATCTCGCCAGAGCCACGGGAGAATCGACTCCACCTGCGGTGGAATCCTTGCCCCTTGATGAATGGCTGCCGCATTACCTCCAGCGATGGCGCGGGCATCCCCGCTGGAGCGATCTGTCGCTTCATGTCCCTCCGGGGACGACCGTCTGGGCGTCACCGCCGCTGCTCAACCAGGCGCTCGACAATCTGGTCGGGAACGCCTTCAAATACAGCACGACCGGCACCCCTGTAACGATCTCCACCGAAGACCGGGAGGGCTCGATCCACCTGATAATCGATGATGCGGGATGCGGAATCGCGGAATCGGAACGCGCCGCGGTCTTTGAACCGTTCTATCGATCGCCACAAGCCCGCAAGGCGGGCATTGAGGGAACCGGCCTGGGGTTGTCCTTGGTGGCCGCCATCGCCCGGAGCATGGAGGGCGAAGTCCATTGCGAAGGCCGGACACCCCATGGAACACGCTTCGTGCTGCAACTTCGAAAAGCGTCCCCGCCGACACCACAATCACGATTTCCAAAGCCTGAAGCCGAGGATGCAGAGACCTCGGAAGTCGACAAAGATTGATTAACAAACCTCTTGTCCACTACCGCGGTGTGATGCGGCGGGGCGTGTAGAAGCTGCGGACGTCGATCGCGAACATCCCCGCCCGGTGGGCGGCTTCGATTCCAGGATTCACATCTTCAAAGACAATGCAGCGGGCGGGTGGTGTCTTGAGCCGGCGGGCGGCTTCCAGAAAGATCCCGGGATCGGGCTTGTGGGTCGGCACATCCTCGCACGTGACGATCGTGTCGAACAAGTCGGAGGAAAGCCCGATGCTTTTCAGCACTCCCAGGCAAACCAAAGGCAAGCCGCCGGTCGCGACCGCCATCGGAAGTTTTCCGTGGTAGTAATGGACAGCTTCCACCACTTGGGGAATCGGCGGAACCTGATCGAGCTTTTGCACGAACAGTTCCTCCTTGTGCTTGACCATCCCGTCGAGATCGACGTCGAGGCCGAACCGCTGGATCATCGTCTCGGCGACGATCTTCGTAGGCCAGCCCCCCATCGCGTAGAACTCGTCCTCGCTCATCGTCGCCCCGTAGGGAGCCAACGTCTCGATCCAGGCCACGTAGTGCATGGGCATGGAATCGCCGAGCGTCCCATCGCAATCAAAGATGATGGCGTCAAACGCAAGCTCAGCCGGAATCACGGAGAGGCGGGGGCTGTCCGTCAGTTGTGCGGCCATGAAAACATCCTCTCCCGGAAAACGACCGGCCTCATCGCGAAACCTTCAACCACCGACGACGCCGGGATTGGCGGTCGCACTGGCGGAACTGGTCGCCTGGGCCCGCTCCTGATGGCGCTGCAGGGCCGCTTTGATGAAACCATCGAACAAGGGATGCGGCGTCTGCGGCTTCGATTTGAATTCGGGATGGAACTGGACGGCGGCGAACCACGGATGTCCTTCCAACTCGATCGCTTCGACGAGGTTGCCGTCCGGGCTGGTTCCCACCAGCTTCATGCCGGCGGCCGAAAACTGCTCGCGGTATTCGGGATTGAACTCGTAGCGGTGGCGATGACGCTCCGAGATCTCGCTCTTGCCGTAGGCTTTGGAGATCAGCGAGCCCTCCGCCAGCTTGCAAGGCTGTGCTCCCAACCGCATGGTGCCGCCACGATGGGTGACGCTCTTCTGCTCTTCGAGAAGGCAGATCACCGGATGGTCGGTATCGGCGACGAATTCGGTGCTGTTGGCGTTCTTGTGGCCCAAGACGTCACGGGCGAACTCGATGACCGCGACCTGCATCCCCAGGCAAATGCCGAAGTAGGGTATTTTCTGCGTGCGGGCATAGCGGACGGCGCGAATCTTGCCTTCGATGCCGCGTTTGCCGAAGCCTCCCGGCACCAACAAGCCATCGACACCGGCGAGAACCGTCGCCGGATCCTGCTGTTCGAGTTCTTCCGCTTCGATCCGCTTCACGATGATCCGCGAATCGTACTTGAAACCGGCATGATCCAGCGATTCGTAGATCGACTTGTAGGCATCCCGGTGTTCGATGTACTTGCCGACGACGGCGATTGTCACATCGTGCTGCGGATTCCGAATCTTGTGAACAAGGGCTTCCCAGCCCTCCATCTTCCGCTCGCCCGCCTTGAGGCTCAACTTGCGGACGATGAGGTCGTCGAGACCATGATCAATCAGTCCCAGCGGGACCTCGTAGATCGAGAACTCCGTATCCATCTCCTCGATGACGGCGTTCTTTTCGACGTTGCAGAAGAGACCGATCTTCTCGGCGTTGTCGCGACCCAGCGGACGTTCGCAGCGAATGATCAGCACGTCGGGCTGGATACCGATCTGCCGCAATTGCTGCACGCTGTGCTGCGTCGGCTTGGTCTTCAGTTCGCGGGCCGCCTTCAAGTACGGCACCAGCGTCAAATGGATGAACAGGCAGTTCTCGCGACCGATGTCGAGCGGAATCTGGCGGATGGCTTCGAGGAAGGGAAGCCCTTCAATATCGCCCACCGTCCCGCCGAGTTCGGTGATCACCACATCGACATCCGGCCCGGCGAGTTTGAGAACCGAGTTCTTGATCTCGTCGGTGATGTGCGGGACGACCTGCACGGTGCCCCCCAGATACTTCCCCTGCCGTTCCTTCTCGATCACCTTGAGGTAGATGCGGCCCGAGGTGAAGTTGGAGTCGCGGGTGAGCGGGCTGTCGGTAAACCGCTCGTAATGCCCCAGGTCGAGGTCGGTCTCCGCCCCATCATCCAGCACATAGACTTCTCCATGCTGGTAAGGACTCATCGTGCCGGGATCGACATTGATGTACGGATCGAGCTTCTGCATGCGGACGCGGAGGCCGCGGCTCTCCAGAATCGTGCCGATCGACGCCGACGTCAGCCCTTTGCCCAGAGAACTGACCACGCCACCCGTCACGAAAATATGCTTGGACATCCGCGAAAAAATCCTCTGGCGCAAAACGCCCAAAAATGCATGGCTTTCCGAAATCGGAAAGCCCAAACCCCTAGGAGCGATCAACTGACGCACCTGACCAGATCATCTCGTGCCGGAAAGCGGCGAAGCCTGAAACCGGGCCACGAAGCGAGCATAATCCTCGGGCGTGTCGATGCCAACCGAGGGATGATCCACGCTGGCCACCTGAATGTGGGCTCCATGTTCCAAAGCTCGGAGTTGCTCCAGTTTCTCGATCTTCTCCAACGGGGAAGGGGGAAGCGAACTCACTTCCAATAGAAAATCAGTACGAAAACCGTAGATCCCCACATGGAGCCGCCACGGCGAATCCCCTCTGGCCAAAAGCTCCTCATGCCCATCGCGAGGATGCGGGATGACCGAGCGGCTGAAGTACAAGGCCCGGCCCGCCGCATTGGTCACCACCTTCACGCACGAAGGGGCGCTGATTGAACTCCAGGCGTTCAACGGAGCCGACAGTGTCGACATTTGAGCCGCAGGCACGTTCCGCAATGCCTCAACGACCTTCACCAGATGTCCGTGATCGATCTCCGGTTCGTCACCTTGCACGTTGACGACAATCCCGAACTCACCGGCCCGCCGGCGGATGACCTCCGCCACTCGGTCGGTGCCGCTGGGATGTTCGCCGGTCATTTCCACGCTCGCCCCGAACTTTCGGCAAACGGCGGCGATCTCCTCCGAATCGGTCGCAATCAGCAATTCATCGAACACCCGCGCTTCGCGAACCCGTTCCCACACATGCTGGAGCAGCGGCTTTCCAGTCTCCGAAAGCAGCATCTTTCGTGGCAGCCGAGACGATGCCAACCGGGCAGGAATCACGCCACATATTCGATCTGACATGCGTTTCTCGTAGTCAAGTGCGTGTATCTAAGGAATTGCCAACCATCGACCATTCTCGTGGCTTTGGGGCATTCATGCCACGTCGAAGTCTTTGCGACGATCCGAACAGAGGAAAGCGACCGCACTCAGGTTGGTCAGTAGAAACCACGTCTCCGATTTTTGTAGATCCAACCAAGTCCACAAAACCCCGTATTCGGTGGGGACTGATCCTGGAGACATCGGTGACTTTCGGCCACAATTTTCACAACGGGGAGAACTTTCATCATTCCTCCACAGAGGACGATCTGTACACTCCAGAATGATAATCAAGCTTCGACTTGTTGATGCGATGGAGAAACTCGCGGACAACGGCATCCTGGCTTATCCAGATGCGTGGTTCAACTTCACGGCAAGTGTGTGCCGCCGCTGAACAAGAAAAGCAACGATGTGGCGGGACGGACGGCTGCCTCGACCAAACCTTCGAAGGCCACCTGATTTCCGATGAGTGCCAGTTCTCAAATGAATGATCGGGGAGATCCACCCAGCGACGATCTCCTGGCAATTCCCGGTTCCTTTCATACGGATGATGCCTTCAGCCAGCAATCCCTTCTCAAGGAGGTTGTCGGGCAATCCCCAATTGTCCTTTGGGTGATCGACCAGGATGGTGTTTTCCGACTCAGCGAAGGCATGGGCCTGCATGCGTTGGATCTGCGCCCCGGTGAACTCGTCGGCAAATCCGTCTTTGAAGTCTATGCGGATCAGCCCCAGGCGTTGGTGGGTGTGCAAAGATCCCTCGCGGGGATCGAGTCCCGCGAGATTGTGCGGGTGGGGCGCTTATATTTCGACAGTTGGCAACGGCCACTGATCGCGGGTGACGGAAGCATCAGTGGTGTGCTGGGCGTCGCCACTGATGTGACGGAACGAATTCTGGCACAACAGGAATCCGCGGATTCGGAACTCCGTTTTCATTCGGCCTTTCACAATTGTCCCGCGTCGATCACGGTGACGGTCCTTGAAACCGGTGAGTTCATCGACGCCAACGACGCCTATCTGAAAATGATCGGCCTGACGCGCGAACAAGTCATCGGCAAGACGGCGCTGGAACTGGGGTTGTGGAGGGATCCCGGCAAGCGGGCAGGCATCATCGAACGAGTGGTCAGCGGCGAGAGTCGCATGGCCTCGGAAGCCGTACTACCCGATGCCCATGGCAACGATTTGATCGTACAGTGGTCCGCCAGCGTGATCGTGCTGGGAGGGCGTAAGTGCATGCTCTCCTGCCTGCTCGACGTCACCGAGACGTCACGTGTCGCCCAGCAGGCCGAATTGACGCGTAAACAATTGCGGACACTGGGCCGGCTGGCCCCCGTCGCGATCTTCCGCACAACCGCCACGGGACAAATCCGTCAGGCCAACGGACGATATCGTCATCTGGTGGGGGACGATGGCACGGGAACGGCCCTCTCATCCTGGATCGAACGGGTCTCGCACCAGGACAGGCCCTATGTCACCCGCGTCTGGAACAGTTCTTTGAAGAATGGCAGTGCCTGCCTGCTCGAGTTCCGCATGATGGACACGCAGGCCCGCGAACGCTGGATCCTGCTCAACGCCAAACCGCAATACCACAAGGGGGCGTTGCGGTCGTTCATCGGCACATTGACGGAAATCACCGCCCGCAAGCGTGCGGAAGCCGCGATCGAACAGATCAATCATGATCTGGAATTGCGCGTCGCCCATCGCACCCAGGAGTTGAGGCGATCCGCCGAGGAATTGGAGGAGCAGCGGGCCCAGTGGGAATCGCTGGTTCGGAACGCCCCCGATATCATCCTGAGGCTCCGCCCGGATCGCACCATCGAATTCATTAATCGAACGGAGTTCGGCTGGAATCCCGAGGATCTCATCCATCAGGATGCGATGTTCTTCGTCCATCCCGACGACCGCGTGGAAGTGGAAAAGGTGCTGACCCAGGTCTTCACCGATGGCACGCCGCAAACAGTGCAGCTTCGCAGCAGCACGAAAGCGGGCGAGACACTCTGGTACGCGGTTCACATTGGCCCGGTGTTTCGCAATCAAACTGTCATTGCGGCAACAGCCGTCCTGCGCGATATCACTCGGCAAAAATTCTATGAAGAGGAATCGATTCGCCGACGCGACGAACTCGCCCACGCGGCGCGCCTTTCCACCATCGGCGAGATGGCGGCGATGGTGGCCCATGAACTCAACCAACCCTTGGCCGCCATCGCGAATTTCGTCCGCGGAGCAGTCCATCGCTTGAAAGAGCCGAACTTTTCCATTGAAGACGTTGTCGAAGGTCTGGAGAAGGCGAATCGACAGGCGCAGCGGGCGGGAGAAATGATCCACGGCATCCGGCGATTCCTGAAGAAACGGGATTCCCTTCAAATGCCGATCGATTTGAAACCACTCGTTGCCGAAGCCTGGGGACTGGCCGAGATCGAGGCTTCCCGATTTCGAATTCAATTGGAAACCCAACTGGATCAACTTCTCCCCGCGATCATCGCGGACGACGTGCAGATCGTGCAGGTACTCCTCAATCTGTTCCTGAATGGCATCGACGCCATGAAATCCGTCCCCCAGAACGAACGGAAGCTGATCGTCCGGGCGCGGGTCGAAGACAACCAGGTGGTCTGCGAAGTCGAGGATCGTGGAGTCGGCTTCAGTCCGCAGATTTCCGAAACGATGTTCCAAGCCTTTGTGACCACCAAGGACGAGGGACTCGGCCTGGGACTATCGGTCAGCCGCAGCATCATCGAGGCACATGGGGGACGTTTAAAAGCACATTCCAATGTCAGTTCGAATGGATCGACATTTCAAATGATCCTACCCGTTCCATCCAATGACTAGAGGCTTGTCAAATTTCAAGAAGCGAGGCCGAGGAAGCTGTGAGCCCCGACACCGATGGACGCGACCGAGCACGGCACCCTGAAACGAAGTGGGGGAATATCGCCAAACGCCCGCAAGTTGTCTGTTGCCAAAGTTGCCATGCAACACAAAATCACTGGATATGTTTCCAGAAGTTTTCAAATGCAATTAGTGTTGACCTATGTGATTGATGGGAAGATGATGATGGATACGCTGCTCATTTCCGACAGGAACCATCCCGACATGTCGCCCGATTCAGAGTTTCCACCAACCGTGTTCGTCATCGACGACGACATGGGATTTGCCGAATCCGCCAAGTATCTCATCGAGTCGATCCACAAGCCGGTCGTGGTCTTCCCTTCGGCGGACGAGTATCTGGCGCAGTTTGATCCCCGTCAGACTGGCTGCATTGTGAGCGATGTCCGCATGCCCGGCATGAGTGGTTTGGAGCTTCAGGAGATTCTTCGGGAACGCAACTGCCTGCTGCCGATCATCATCGTTTCCGCATTCGGTGACGTTCCCATCGCGGTGCGGGCCATGAAGGCGGGTGCGATCCACGTCCTCAAGAAGCCGTTCGACGACAACGACTTTCTGGAACTGATCCAGAAGGGACTCTCCGAGGATGCCCGCCGCCGCGAGGAGTTCCGCTCGCAGCAGGTGGTTCTCGATCGCTACGACCGCTTGACCGACCGCGAGCGGGAGGTCTTCGAAGAGGTGATCGAAGGCCTGTCCAGCAAGGAGATCGGCCAGCGGTTGTCCGTGAGCTTCAAAACCATCGAAGCCCACCGGGCGAAGATCATGAAGAAGATGGAGGCGGACAGCATCCCGCAGCTGCTCCGCATGTGGTTCACCATCCAGCAATGCCGGGTGACGAAGACCATCCTCCCGCCCCAGCCGTGATCGAAAGCCTATTCTTTCCACCGCCCGCAGCTCTCTCCACGGACAGCGATCCCGCTGAACGACGACGGTCATGCACTTCCTGTTCGATCTCGATGGCACCCTGACGAATCCCTTTCAAGGGATCACAGGCTGCATCCAGTACGCGCTGAGCGAATTAGGTCACTCCCCGCCACCACGGGAGGAGTTGCGATGGTGCATCGGCCCGCCCCTGCGTTCCAGTTTCGCCGAAATCCTGAGCACCAATGATCCAGGGCACCTCGACGAATGCCTCGCGAAGTACCGGGAACGCTTTTCGACGATCGGCCTCTACGAGAACCGCCTCATCGACGGCATGGTGGATGTCCTGAACTCGCTCCAAGGGGAGAGGCGTCACTTGTGGGTGGCGACATCCAAACCTTCGGTCTATGCCCGGCGAATCATCGAACACTTCGGCCTCGCTCCTTACTTCCAATCGATCCACGGCAGTGAGTTGGATGGAACCCGCACCAACAAGGTTGAGCTGATCGCCCATCTGCTACGAACCGAAGGCATTTCGCCCAGCGACGCGGTGATGATCGGGGATCGGGAACACGATGTGATCGGCGCGAAAGCCAACGGCCTTCCCGTTATTGGTGTCCTCTGGGGTTATGGCTCTCACGAGGAACTCGTCGCGTCCGGGGCCGATGAAATCTGTGAAACCCCGGCGGAGCTAAGGCATCTCCTGCAAGGTTGGATTCACGCCTGATTGCACGCCAAGGGTGATGTACTTCAAAGTCTCAGGTTCTCTTTGGAAAAGTTAACCTGAGATGTAACCTAGAGTGCCCGGATGAGTTCGCAGAACTTGAACATGGGTGAGCGCGGTCGGCATTCCGGTTTGACTCACCACGAGGGGGACATTGATGAGCGAGACTTTGGTCAGCGGGGACGAGAACCAAGGTCAGCCATCTTCATGTCGGTCGACAGCCGGTGCCGACTGGGATGCGGCTGCGATGTATCGCCAGGTGCTGGCTGCCGCCTCGCGAATCCAGCCATACATCTATCGCACGCCTGTTCTCACCAGCCGTGTTTTGAATGAGCTAACCGGGGCTGCGCTGTTCTTCAAATGCGAGAATCTGCAGAAGACCGGCTCCTTCAAGGCACGCGGTGCCCACAATGCCGTCTTCCTTCTGGATGACGATGCGGCCCGCCGGGGTGTGGTCACCCACTCCTCGGGCAATCATGCGGCGGCTCTGGCCCTGGCTGCTGCCAATCGCGGGATCACCGCCCAGATCGTCATGCCACGAAACGCCCCCCAGACCAAGATCGATTCCACTCGGCGTCTAGGCGGCCAAGTCACCCTCTGCGAGCCCACCAGTGCGGCCCGCGAAGCCGCCGCGAACACGCTGTTGCAAACGACGGGCGGCACCCTCGTCCATCCCTTCGACAATTGGGACATCATCGCGGGGCAGGGTACGGCGGCGCTTGAACTGCTGGACGAACTGCCCGATGTCGATGTGATCGTGTCACCAGTGGGCGGTGGCGGGCTGCTCAGCGGCACCTCCCTCGTGGCTCATGCCCATTCGCAGGCGACGGGTCGAGCCTGCCACGTCTACGGAGCCGAACCCCAGGGAGCCGATGACGCGTATCGCTCATTCACCACCAGTATCCGCCAACCGATGCACGAACCGCGAACCATCGCCGACGGTTTGCGAACCGCCCTGGGTGAGCGGACATTCCCCGTCATCCGTGAACTGGCAACCGGCATTGGCACGGTCTCCGACGACGAAATCCTTCGGGCGACCCGCCTCTTGTGGGAGGTTCTGAAGATCGTGGTTGAACCCTCGGGAGCCGTCCCCTTCGCCGCCGTTCTGGAGGGTCGCGTGCCAATCACCGGACGACGCGTGGGGATCATCATCAGCGGCGGGAACATCGATCTCGACAAACTCCCCTGGAGTTAGTCTTTCGATCTGTCACCAACCGTACTTTGCATCCCAAAAAGCCTTTGAAGTCCTCAACTTATTTGGCCGAGGTAACGCCGGGCGGCAGAACCGGGGTGGCATAGTTCACGGGTGTCTCACCCGTGAGCGTCTTGAGGAAGGCTTCAATCTCCGCAATTTCATCGGTGGCGAGATCGCGATCCAGTTGGAGCTGGCCCATGATCGCGATCGCACGCGACAGTGAGGGAACCGAACCATCGTGGAAATAGGGAGCCGTCTGACCGATATTACGTAGCATGGCGACCCGGAAAACGTGGCGATCCGCTTCGTTTTTCGTGGTTTTGAAGCGTCCGTCATCGGAACTCTTCGAGCCCGCGGCCAGCTGGGAGTCACCATGCACGCCGAATTTGGCGAGCTCCTCGCCTCCCAACAACTTCCCGTGATGACAATCCGCGCATCCAATCGTTAGAAACCGCTCCAACCCCTTCAGTGCCACGTCATCAAGGGCCTTTTTATCCCCCGAAAGATAACAATCGAAGGGAGCTGGCGTCGTCAGTGTCCTTTCGTAAGCCTCGACGGCCTCTCCAAATCGAACGACGCTGAGCGGCTGTGGATCGTCGGGAAAAGCCCCGGCGAACAACAAACCATAACCCGACTTCTCCAAGACGGGGATCACCTCGTCGGCTTGATTCCAACCCATCGAACCCGTGAGCGATCCTTGCGCCTGGGCACTTCCCGATTTTCGGTCGGCGGTCCATCGCAACGCCGGCTGGAGCAGTGCATTGAATACGGGCTGCGAATTCCGGCTGGTGGCATGATCCCGCGCATCCTTGGAGAACGGCCTCTTGTCGGCTGACCCCTCTTCGGCGAGATGGCAGCTTGCGCAAGCGATCTTCCCGTTCGCCGACAGCCGCGTGTCCCAGAACAGGGCTTGTCCCAACTTCACCACAGGCAGATCGAGGGCCTCGGGAGGTGTCTGACCAACGACTCCGAAGGTCGCCCTGGCTCGATCCCATAGCGTTTCGTCTCCAATCGCCGTTCCAGCGAACATCAATCCCGCAGCCAGAAACAAGACCGGCCAACCCCTCCGCAAAATCGAGCCCTTCACGCCGTACATTCGCTGACACTTTCAAACAAGCAGGTTCACCCAAGACTCCGGAACCTTATTTCTTGAACCGGCGATCCTGGGGATTGTTGCGGGAGAGGGCATACGCCAAGAGGTCGAGGACCTCCTCCTCGTTGAGCGTGTTCAGCAACCCCTTGGGCATCAGCGATTCGGCGGCGGCTGAGATGGCCTCGATCTCGGATCGCGGGATCTCCAAGAACTTCGTGGCGTCCTCCGGATCGGTCACCAGAATGATCGACTTGGGCGATTCGTTGACGATCCGCCCCACGAGCGATCGCCCGTCGGTGGTCTCGACGACGCTCGCCTTGTACTGATCGGAGATCACCTTGCTCGGATCGACCATCGCCTCGATCAAATCCTTCATCTGGAACCGACCGGCGACTTGCGTCATGTCCGGCCCCGTCGCGCCGCCATCCTCGCCGAAGCGATGGCAGACGATGCACCGGGCCGCCGCGAAACTCCGCTTTCCATGCTCGAAGTTGCGGCCTTTGTTCAGGCGATCGCTGTTCGCCAGCTTCGTCAATTCCTCCTGTGTCCAGCTCCGACCCGGACCTTCCGGCTTCGGCAGAGGGAGTGGTGTGTAGGGCTTGCGGGCACCCAGCGTCTCCAGAGCCAGCTTCTCATTCTCGCTCATCCCGGTAAGGCTCTCGTTTTCAATATTCACCAGGAACTTGCGGAAGCTGTTTCCACCCGCCCAGGACTGAGCCCGTGAAAACCAGCCGTGATATCCCTTGCGGTCTTCCAGTGTCCACGCCTTGGGCTCGTGGATCGTCCGCAAGGCGTAGGCGTAGTGGATCTGCAACAGATCGCCACCCCGTTCGAGCGATGCACGAACGGCACTCCCATAACCCGCGTTGCGTGTGATCAATTCCTTGAGTGCGGCCGCATCGGGGGCGAGATTCGTCGGTCGATCCTTCGATGTCGCGTCTTTCGAAAGCAGCCCGACAAGTTTCGTGATGATCCCCGG
>PNLE01000010.1 GCA_013822855.1 Planctomyces sp. | reverse complement strand
TTCCCGCCGCCCCGCCCGTGGTGCCGATCCCCGTGGCGGCTGCGAGCGTGATCGAACCCGCCCCCGCGTTCAGATTGACCGCGCTGTCGGAGACATCCACATCCTGGATCGAACCACCCGTCGAGGTGACCTCGATCGTCCCGGCGACAATCTCCGCCAGCGTGATGTTCCCCACTGCCGTGAGCGTCGCACTGGTCGCCGTGATGCTGGTGCCGCTCGCCATGCCGATTGTCGCATCGCTTTCCAGGGTGACTGCTGCGGTGGCGACGATGTCGGCGGTGACGTTCAAACTTCCGGTTTCGACCAAAACGTCGATGTTGGCGGCGGAGGCTCCGGTGAAGGTGTCGAAGGTCGCGCCGCCGATCTCGAGGTCGCCGGCGTTGGTGAGGAAGAGGTTACCGCCCGTCGATCGGGCGGCCAGTCGAGCGGCATCGGTCTGGATCCTCTGCCCCGTGGCGCCGATGGCACCGGTGGCGAAGAGTCCCAGATCGGCGGTGGTGATCGTCCCGGCGGTCTGGATGACAGCCCCGCTCGTGGCGACGATGTGCACGCTGTTCGCGGCGGTCACATCGCCGTCGAGCGTGACCGAGGTCCCTTCGATCTCAAGCCGCCCTGTCCCCATGACGGAGGCTTGCTGGATCTCGATGGCGTCATCGTTGGTGAGTGTGGCGTCGCCGCTGGTGGCGGTGAAGCTGGTTAGAGTGAGGTTCTGCCCCCCCGTTTGGGTGAGGACGATGTTTCCGGCGGTGGCGGTGAGCGCTGCGCTGGTGGCCTGGGTCGCAGTGTTGCCCAGGAAGATGCCGCCTGCGGCAGTAGTGGCCGTGAGGTTTCCGGTACTGATTTCCAGGAGATTCCCCATCACCCCGATGCCGGTCTGGGATTCGAGCGTCAGGACCGGCGCGGTGATCGTCCCGGCGGTCTGGGTGATGGCACCGGTGCCGGCGGCGACCAGCACGGTGCTTCCCACAGCGGCACCGGTGGTGATATCTCCACCCAGTTCGACGGCATCCCCCCGCAATTCGATGGACGATGTGGCATTCGTCGTGATGATGGCCTTCGTCGTCAAAACGCCAGCCGCCAACGCGCTATCCGCATTGGCGACCGCCTTCACGCTCGTCGCCGCCGTCAGATCGTCGTTCAGCGAGATGTCTTCCCCGGCGGCCAAATCGACACTCCCCGCGTCGATCGTATCCTGGAATAGGATGTCGCCACCCGCAGTGACCTGAATCAGACCGCTGACACTGGTGATGCCGCTGTTGGTGAAGTCGCCCCCCAGATCGAGCATCGCGGAACCTGTGGTCAATCCACCGGCGCCGATGGTTACATCGTGCGCGTTCGTTATCACCAAGCTGCTCGTGGGATCGCCGTCGACAACAGACGTCTGCACATTTCCACTCGGGCCGGCATTGATGGTGAGCGTGAACGTATCCAGATCGATGCCGTTCGGCCCGTTGACCGAGACATCCGCCCCGGTTCCGGAACCGCTGCTGTTCGAGTTGATCAAGACACTTCCGGCCAAGATCAGATCACCCTGAATAGTGATCTGCCCGTCATTGGTCGTGAGATCGCCGGCGGTGGTCAGGTTGCTGTTGACGGTAATCGTGCGGCCCACACCGTCCGTAGTGATGTGACCTGCGCCATCGACCACAACGCCGCCCGCGCCGGTCAGGACGATCGCGCCGTCGGCGTCGACGTCTCCCAGGAGGAGGTTTCCGGCGGTGATCGTAGTGAGGGTGATGTTTCCATCGCCGCCACGGGCCTCGGCGGTGGTGACGGTGAGATGTGCACCAGTGTTCGAGACGTTGATATCGCCGTCCCCGGTGGTGACGCTGTTGACCGTGAGCGTCTGGTTGCCGGTCTGGGTGAGGACGATGTCTCCAGCGGTGGCGTCGAGCGTTGCAGTAGTGGCGGCGGTGGCGGCGTTGCCCAGGAAGATGCCGCCGGCTGCGGTGGTGGCGGTGACCTCGCTGGTGCTGATTTCCATCGCGTCAGCGGCTAAGCCGATGCCGTTCTGGGCATCGAGCATGAGGATTGGCGAGGTGAGGATTCCGGCGAGCTGAGTGATCGTGTCAGATGCGGTAATAGTCGCCTGGCCATTAGCCGTGATGTTGCCACCGAGAATGACTTGGGTGCCATCGAGGGTGAGTTCCCCCGAGCCGCTAATCAGGGCCGAGTTCAGCGTCAATGCGGCGTCGTTGGCGAGGCTCGCGTTGCCGCTGGTGGCGACGTTGGCCAGCGTTAGCGACTGGCTTCCAGTCTGGTTGAAGAGGATATCGCCCGAGGTCGCGGTGAGAGTCGCTGTTGTGGCTGCGGTCGCGGCATTCTCCAGTTGAACACCGCCAGTGTTCGTCGTGGCGGTGATGATGCCGGCGCTGATGTCCATCGCCCGGGCCACCATTGCGGTTGTCCCGAAGATGCCCGTCTGGGCGTCGAGGCTGAGAGTCGGCGAGTTGACCGTGCCACCCGTCTGTTCGATCGATCCCGTGGTCGCCGTGATGTCGACCAGATTCGCCGAAGTCACATCCCCTGCAAGTATGATCGACGTGCCCGTGATCGTGATCTCGCTGAGCACATCGTTGGCCGCCAGCGTCGCCGTCGTCACCACCCCGCCGGTGCTTTCGATGGTGATGTCGCTGTTGGTCGTCAGGCTCCCCTGCTGAGTGATGTTGCCGCTGGCATCGAGCACAAAGCTGCCACCACCCGCTGTGTTGTTGACGGCGGCGTTCACGCTGATCGTGCCGCCCGCCACAGCCAGTTCGAACGTCCCCGCTACTCCCACGGAGCCCAGAATCGCATTGGCATTCCAGACGAGCGCATCCCCCGCGACGTTGTTCACATCATCCATTGAGACGAGGATGTTTGCCGCAAAACCCGCGTCCAGCGACCCGGCCGTGAATGTGTCATCGCCCTCCTGAACCGTGATGATCAGCGTGTCGGTCGGATTGAGGAACAGAACCGATTCACCGAGTGACGAATCGATCAGGTTGTACCCCGCCGCCGCGTCATCGGTGAGGCTGATCGTCTCGTCGCCGCCGGTGAAGATGAACTCGCGGGTCGCCGCGGAGAGGTTGTCCACGATCGGGTCGAGGCCGGTGTAGCTGATCGTGGTCAGGTCTGAAGAGAGACCGACAATCTCGATCGAGCCCTCGGTGTCGGATGTGAAAGTGTGCGTCACTTTCGTGACATCGTTCGCACTGACCAGCACGACCGCGTCGGTGCCGTCGCCGCCGTTGAAGTGGATGCCGTCGGCGAGCTGAATATCGCCGTTGGTGAGGTCGACCGTCAGCGTGTCGTCGTCGGTGGAACCGTTGATAGTCAGCTTTGTGGTGCTCGCGTAATCCTGCTGGAACGCCAGCACGCCGTTGACGTAGACCTCCAGAATTGCGGGGTCGCTGTCGCTTCGCTTCACCAGCCAGTTGTCGGGCATCCCGTCGTCGGGGAACTGGGCCTCGAGAGTCGCGTCCGGGACGATGCTGGTCGTCACGGTCTCGATGCTCGAATACGCCGCGAGTTCACGGTCATAGGCCGTCAACACCCCCGAGCCGGGGATGCCGGGCGTGTCGGCAAAGTCGAAGAGCTGATAGAAATCGGCTTCCAGCGCATCGTTGCCGTTGCCACCATCCAGCGTGATGACGGTCGAGGGCTGCGGCCGGATAAAGAACTGGTCGTCGCCGTCGCCCGACTGCAAATCGATGTTGTCGACCGTCGTGGTGAGGTATGCGATATTCAGCAAGCCGCTGGTGGTGATGCCATCGTCACCCACCGAGAAGATGTCGTCGTCGCTGCCGTCGCTGATGAGCACCAGATCGAGACCCGTGACGGAGGCGGTTCCCACCGTGGTGATGTTCGTCAGCGTGGTCGTATCGACACTGCCGACATCGAGGGCCGTTGTGCCGTTGAGGGTGAGCTCCTCGATGGTGAGGAAACTGGCGTTCGAGGCTGTGAAGGCCGTTCCGCCGGAGGTGATGTCAGTGGTTCCCGCCCCTTCGCCCCGCAGTGTGAGCGACTTTCCCGTGACGCTCACCGACTCGTTGTAGGAACCATTCGCGACGTTCGCGAGGCCGGTGTCGGCCACTTGCGTGACACCTCCCTGCACCGTCGCGAAGCCGTCGTACCCGAAGATCGCCGCCGGGCCGGCGGGATCGTCTCCGGGGGTCGACGCGGCGAAGGCCTCATCCACCCACACCGTTGTCGGCGAAAGGATCGTCAGGGCGACATCGTTGCCGTCGCCCCCGGCCTGGCTGAACTCGTACCGCACATCGTCGCTATAGAACTCGTCCCCTTCCGCGCGATTCGTGAAGCTGCCGGTGATGACGCTGCTGGCGTCGGCCAGCGTGATCACTCCGAACTCGTCGCCCACTTGCGGCAGGTAGCCCAGTTCCCGCGAGAACGTGAACATCGCCCCTCCCAGATCGACCGTGCGGTTGGCGCCGGTGACGAGGATCGAACTGCCGACCGTGTCGTACGGCCCACCCAGAGTCGTTCCGGTCAGCAGCAGCTGATCGAACGAAAACCCGCTCCCCAGCGTGAGGTTGCCATCGACCGTGATCTGACCGGCTGCGGGGGGGGCGTGGATATCGCCGTTCAGGAAGAGCGTCCCCGCCGTTCCCAGACCCGCATCCAGATAGAGCATGAACGATCCGCCCGTAGCGTTGGGCGTGAGGATGTCGCCATCGATCGTGACATCCCCCTGGTCGGCGTTGACCTGGAAGTCGGCCGTGGTGGCCGAGGTGAACGTCACGTCGTTCTGGAAAGTGATCCCTGTCGAGCCGTTGACGCTGATCAGGCTGTCGGCGGTCAACGAACCGGCCGTGACCGACCCCTCACTGGCGAGGATGACGATCCCCCCCAAAGTGGTCAGCGACGAGGTCGCGTCCATGCTGATGTTGGTGGGAAGCGTCGAACCGATGGCGAAGACGAACATCCCTGCGTCGGCCGACAAATCGGCACCCGCCCCCAACTCGATCGACTCGCCGACTGCCAGATCGAGCAGCCCGCCCAGTGCCATGTCGCCTTGGAACTCGATTGACTCAATATCACCACCATTGGCCGAAAGGTCACCCGCCAGAGCCAGGGGTATGGTGTTCTCGAACACCACTGTCTGGACGCCGCCGTTGCCGCCGTCGCCGGTGAAGGTGATCGACTCGAACGTGCCGAAGTCGAACGTGCCCACCAGGGTGTCCGTTTGGTCGTACACGTTCAGCTCGTTGGTCGCGTTGGCGTCGAGGTCTTCCGTGCGGAGGGTTGCCGTGTCGCCGTCCGCATCCAGCAGGATCTCCAGCACGTTCCCGTTGAGCGTGGGGGTCACGCTGAACACCCGCCGCTCTTCCAGCGGCTCGAAGTGGAGCCGTGCGGCGCGGAGGCCCAGCGGCGGGATGGACTTCGTCCCACCGCGCGGGGTTTTCGCGACAAATTTCTGCAACCACTGAGTCAACGACATGGAAATCCCCCGGGTCGCCGCTCGGTCCGAAGATCCTCTCCAGCCCTGAGCCGCAGCCCTTTCATCATCAACAGGAGAATCGAATTCTCTTCCCAAAGAGCCGCAGACTGTCGATCCGACTTCCCCGTGATTCGCTTGAACGTCGGTTGCCTTGTCAGACATTGACGATTCTGCGGATCGGGCGGATCACGCGAAATCTATCGATTGTCGCTATCCGGCCAAATCGCCGCACATGTTCTCTTGTGATCCGGAAGTTTGTCTCATTTTGCCCTCATGGATGGGGCGGAGCGAGAGAATTCCCTGACTGCACGGAATGTGCCGCGAATTCATCGGACTCTTCTGACGGGCGAAACGGGATCACGATTCCAAACTCCACGTCCGCCCCCAGTGACATTCCCAACCACGATTTGCGCACCTCTGGGAAAGATGGGTGGAATGCGATTCGTTGGAGGAGTTTGTTCCTGGCCCCCCGATTGCTCCCGGTGAATTCGCCTTGAGACCTCTCCCACCCGCTGACGAAGAGACGAAAGCCAATGACGTTGTTTTGAGAAGTGGATACCGCGGGGACGCCCGGACGGAGCCATCGTCGATGCATCGCGATTTTCCCATGGAACGGAGACGGTCAGCCCCGGCGGAGAAACTCCGCCGCACGGCCTCGCGCTGGCTGCTCTTCACCACATTGGGCGTTGGCTCGCTCGCGATCAATCCCGCCTCAAGCGTGCTGGATGCGTCGACCGCTCAGGCTCAGGAATCTGCGCCGATCCAGGCCGCCGCTCCGGGCCAAGTGCCCCCCTTCGATCCGGTGGAAGAGAGCTTTCTGCCAGTCGCCGCTTCCCCGCAAAAGGGAGACGATGCGGCGGTCGTCGTCAGCGATCCCGCTGCCGCGATGTCGTCGCCACCCCTGGGCATCATCCCCGTCGCCGCACAAACGGCCAACCAGGCGTCAGAACTCCCTTTAGCGGAGCCCTATACGCCGGAACTTTCACAGCTTCCAGCACCTGAGAACCCGGTGAAAGCCGATGCGGCGGCGGAAGCCTCCAACCCCAACTTCCCCGTGCCGTGGGCCGGCAACGATCGACCCGTGGTCTCCATGCGGGCCACCATCGCGTTGCCGGCTGGCGAACTTCCCCGAAATCGCGCCCGGGAAATCGCCGCAACACAACCGACGGAATTAATGGTCACCGGCACCAGCCGCCCCTGGCTCTGGCAGCAGGTCGAATGGGAAGCCGCCGCCACCCGTCATCTGCCTCTCTACTTCGAAGAGCCGATGCTGGAACGGCTGGGCTACACCCACGGCTGGGGTCGGGCGGATTGCGACTACTGCGCGACCGATTGCGACCGCAAGAAGGCGGAGGCCTTCCAGCCTTTCGTCTCCGCCGCCGCCTTCTTTGGCCGCGTGCCGATCCTCCCCTACCAGATGGGTGTCGATCTCCCCTGGGAACCGATCTACACCTTGGGCGAGCCGCTTCCAGGCTCTCCTGCCCCCTACGAGAAGCAGCGGCTGCCGCTGAGCCTGCGCGGCGCGGTCTTTCAGGCGGGCGCCGTCACCGGTGCGGCGTTCATCATTCCCTGAGACCGCTCAGTTATCACCCGCAGGATTCCTCGCAACTCCTTTGCAGGCTTAATGATCCATTCGCCAACGCCACGCCTCTGGGCGTTGGTCTGCATGATCGATCTTGATCGCGGGCAAGTTCTCGTCCGCGCGGGCTCAGCAGTGGAAACCGTTGGACATCGCCTGCTTCCCCACGGAGAATTGAGACGGGTGCTGCTTGACCCTGCTTCGCCCCGGCCTAGCATTCTGCAGGCCGCATGGGATGCCACCGGCCCTCCATGAATCCAGCACCTTGAAGCCAGCGAGTCCGCCGTGAACCAGGCCGCCGACAATTCCGAGTTCAGCAGTTCCGAATTCGACGACGATTGCATTCATTCCTCGGGCACGAACCACGCTGATTCCGGTGGTTTTTCAGAAGTGGCGAGTGATGCGAACATGGGAGTGATCGCCCCCAGTGCCTCGACAGGCCACAGCCTTGCCATAGGGGATCAGCCACCCACACCCCGTGAACTTCGCCCGGAACCAGACCTCCCCCGTATTCAAAAAGCCGTGCGGGAAATCCTCATCGCGATCGGCGAGAATCCGGATCGTGAAGGTCTGCTGGAGACGCCAGCCCGCGTGGCCCGCATGTTCGCCGAACTCACCTCTGGCCTCCGCTGCGACCCCGCCCGGCATCTGGAGCGTGTCTTTCCGGAACAATACGACGAGCTCGTGCTGGTGCGGGATATCAGCTTCAACAGCATGTGCGAGCATCACCTGCTGCCGTTCATGGGGGTGGCCCATATTGGCTATCTCCCACGCGGCAAGGTGGTGGGCCTGAGCAAGCTCGCCCGCATCGTCGACGAGATCTCGCACCAGCCGCAGGTGCAGGAACGGATGACGCAGCAGATCGCCGATCTGATGCAGAGCGTCCTCGACCCCAAGGGGGTCATCGTGGTGCTTGAAGCGACGCACACCTGCATGACGATTCGCGGCATCCGCAAGCCGGGATCGCTGACGATCACCAGTGCAGTGAGGGGACTGTTCAAGACCAATCAGGCCAGCCGGGCCGAGGTGATGTCGCTCATGCAGCAGCGACGAAATCTTTAGCTCGCTGAATACCGTCAGCGATCGATATTGAGATTCGGCAAATGATAAAAAGAGGTTGCCCTATATAAGTCGGCCTCTTTTTATGTCTATTGATAATGCGTGCTGCGTATCGACGGCAACCGTACTCAATGATCATCTGCTTGAAATCACAAACGATGAATAGTGCTGCAAATAGTACGTCGGCCGCCGTTACGGCACGACCTTCCAACCGTACTCACCCAATTCGAGCACCAAGAAAATGATCCCGGCGATCAGGGCTGAAAGGGAGACGAATAGCAGGGCATCGTAGATGCCGGGGCTGGGAGCTTCGCTGGAGTTAGAGCCGCGTGGTGACATTATCGCCTCGCTGAATGACGCTGTTCTTGGTTCGTTCAACGACTTCGCCCACGGCTCGGTCGGGAGTGATGAAGTTCAGCCGCACTTTACCGAGGTAGCGGTCGGCGCGGTAGATCGTGAGGATGTGGCCTTTCGTGAGGCCGTCGTCGCTGCCCAATGAGATCTCCACCGTCTCGCTGCTGCCGGGCCGTGCTGGCCGGAGATCCATCACCACACCGGTGACAGGAGGTGGAGGTGTCGTCGAGACGACCATGCTCTTGGTGTCGGTGGGAAGATCCTTTGAAGCCAGATACGACTTCATCGTGGCGATTTCCCGCAGCGATTCCTCGTGCTTGGCGACGAGCGCGTCCAACTTCACCTTGGCACTGAAGATCTCATCGCTCAGCTTGTTGTTCGCGGTGA
Organism: Planctomyces sp.; assembly: GCA_013822855.1. Taxonomy (GTDB): domain Bacteria; phylum Planctomycetota; class Planctomycetia; order Planctomycetales; family Planctomycetaceae; genus Planctopirus. The sequence continues at coordinate 31,421 of PNLE01000010.1, read as the reverse complement.
TCAGCTCGTTGCGGGAAGCCTCCAGTTCGAGATTCCTGGCCCGCTGCAATTGTGCTTCCAACAAGCGCTGTTCCGCCTCGGAGGTGCTGAGGCCGGCCACCTTCTGTTCGGTGTTGGCCAACGCCTTGAGGCGAGCGGCTTCCGCTTCCAGCGAAGTGTTGCGGAGTGTCAGGGCGTTCTTCTCGCCGGTGAGCTGCGTGACTTGCCCCTGAAGTTCCGTCTCGTTTTTGGCGGCGGTATCGGCGGCTTGGGTGAGAGCCGTCGTCTTCTCGCCCAGTTCCCGCTTGGCGGCGTCGAGTTGCTTTTGGGTGTTCTCTTTCGCCAGCCGCCAGTTGGCTTGGGCCGTGAAGATCGCCCCCGCGAACGCCATGAAGACCACGGCGAGCACAAGGTGGAGAACGACCAGGATCTTGCCTACGAATGTCATAGCGAACCTCAAATCCGATGAGCCGAAACGATGACGTTTCGTATGTCGTCTGGTGTATCTGAACCGTATGGACGGGCTGATGAGCTGGGAGAGAAATCGCTGCCGTAACTAAATATCTACTCGTAACAATTCAACGCTCGACTTACCGATCCAACTTTCCCACGGTATTCTTTCCGCCCGCATTGGCGGCGGCTGGAGCGACATCGTCGTAGGGTTCGCCCAACTGCTGCTTGAGCTGCACCTGCCGTCGCTGGAGTCGATCCAGATTTTGTTCTAACCTCAGAAGTTCATCCTGCAAGGCCGATTTCTGCTGGGCGGCGGCGAACATGTCGTTGCGAAGCAGTTCAAGCTGGTTCTTGAGCCGGTAGACTTCGGCACGTCGCTCTTCACCTTCGCCACGAACCTTCTCGATTTCCGTTCCCAGGCGTGCGGCTTCCTCGGTGGCGAGCAGAATCCGGCTCCGCACCGCGTCGAGGTTCTTGAGGAGTTCCGCTTCGCGGGCCACGAGGGCTTCCTCGTCCTCCTTCCTCATCGATTGTACGACCGGGATCCGGGGTTTGAGGGCATCGATATCGGCTTGGGTCTTCTGAAGCTTTTCGCTCAGTTCCTGGTTCAACTTCTGCTTGGCGGTGTTGACCACTTCCGGAAGGATCGTGCCCGAAGCCGCAGATTCCTTGGTGAGTCGATTCGTGGCGGTGTAAGTCGTCTTCTCGCCGGTTTGCGAATTGAATTCGAAATGGTCGATTAGCGGGGAGTTTTGCGTGTCCCCCATCCAGTTGCGACCGCCGCTGGCCAACGAGGCGGCGAAGGCCGCGAAGCCCAGGCTGGCCGCCGCGACGAGTACGACAAGAATGCGTCCGAGCTGAGCCATTGGTCAGCGTTTCCTGGTGGTCAGGGAATGAAAGGCAGGGAGAGAGGCCTTTGCCGGAAAGGCGTCGGCCCGCTGGACTCTGCCGGTTTCGCAGAGTTTTCGTGTGCACTTCACTATAGAAGTGCGGAAAAATCGCTGTCAACGAGGAATCCCCGCCTGACGAGAACTCTCGTCGGGGTTTTCGGTTGCCGACCACTCAAAAGGACAGAAACGGTTCCTCAGCCCTTAGAATCCTCATCAAGAGAGCTTCACAAGCCCAGGCGTCTTATGTTTTTTCCGTGAATGACGATCCTTCCGATTGTCGGATCAGACCTTCGGTCGCATGATGTCCCGCAAGAACATCCCTCCTGACTTCCCGACTCAACCAAGGGTGGCCGGAAGTCTTCGAGCCGGTTCAACACCGCCATGATGCGGAAGGTTCTTTTTCGCGAGACGCGATCGCTAAGCAACTCTCTGGAACGCAGGTTCCAGCCACCAATGATCGACGAAAGTGGGCCATGTTGACGAAATCGAACTCGTATCAGTTGACTCTCGACGGTGGGCAGCTCGTCCTCAAACTCCTGCCGGGAATGACGGAAGCGCCGTGGTCCGAGATCGAGCAGGCGGGCTTCGAGGCCGTTTCCGAAGTGCAAAAGCTCTCCAAGCCGCAGGTCGTCGTCGATCTGACGGAACTGACCTACATCGGCAGCTCCCAAGTTGCATTGGTGATCCGCGTCTGGAAGGCGGTCAAGGTGCAGGATGGCTCGATGGTGGTCGCCACGGCGAACTCCACCGTGCGGGAAGTCCTCGCCCTCTCGGGCCTTGATCGCATCTGGAAGCTGGTCGACACCAGCGAGGAAGCCAAGACCGCACTCGGTCGCCGCGATGTCGAACCGGATCTCCCTGCGGAAGAATCGCCCACCTCCCCCTTGCCCGCTTATGCCCTGTTGGCGGCTTGCTTCATCGGCATCCTCGGTCTGGTGGCCTTTGGCGTCGGCGCGACGATGCCCGGCCGCATCTTGCTCTCTGTGGGTGGCGTTCTGGCCCTGATTGCCGGCTTCTGGGGATTGATCACGACCTCTGGCATTTTGCGACTCTTCGCCGGCAGCGGCGCGACGGCGGGAATCGCACTCCTGCTCATCGCTGTCCTGTTGCCCCAGCCCTCGACCGGTTTCCGCCGGAATAGCGAGGAAGCCGAAGCGGAAGCCGCAGTGACAGGTGGAAAATCACCCGTGGGCCGCGAAGCCAGTGACCCCGTGCCCGCGACTTCCTCCGTGAAAACCAAGGAAAAGCCGCCAGCGGTCCCCGCCGCCAAACTTCCTCCACCCTCGACTCCCCCGACCTCGGTCGATCCGAAAGGAGAAGCGGCGACACCGCCCGCCGCTTCACTCCCTGCCGCTTCGCCACCCGCTGTGACCGATCCCGCATCCGTCGATCCCGCCACCACCGACCCCGCTGGTCCGATCACGCCACGCTCGACCCTCAAAGACCTCTAACTCACATGCGGCACCATCGGCTTTGTCGAATCGCACTCCGGGTGGCCCCACTCTCAACACGCCGCCCCCTTCCCTGAGGAACTTCTCGAATGGCTGTCGTCTCCGAAATGGGTGGTGAGTCCCGCCAGCGGGCTTTGCAACAAGAACTCCGGGAACTTGTCGATGTCGTGGGGCCGGCCCCACTCGTCGATCTCCTCCTCGAACGCAGCTTCCAGCTCAACGCGACGGATATCCATCTCGACCCGACCCCCGCAGGTCTGCGGATCCGCCTCCGCGTCGACGGGATCCTCCACAACATCATCGATCTCCCCGGCGAGATGATGTCCCAGATCATCAGCCGCCTGAAACTGATGGCTGGGATGAACATCACTGAGCGGCGGCTCTCGCAGGATGGCCACATCAGCGGCGCAACCCTTCGCGCCTCGCGGGATATCCGCGTCGGCAGCGGCCCCACCATCCATGGCGAGCGGCTCGTACTGCGGCTGATGCCCGACGAGACCGTCTACACCAAGGTTGAGGATTTGGGCTTCCAGGAGGCCCAGATGAAGCTGATCGACCGCGCTTTGCGGAAGCCCTATGGCCTGCTCCTTTGCGTGGGGCCTGTGGGGAGCGGCAAGAGCACCACCACCTACGCCTTCCTCGATCGGCTCAACTCGCCCCATCGCAGCATCGTCACGCTCGAAGATCCCGTCGAACGGCGGATCGAATCGATCAATCAGATCCAGATCGACACGCGGATCAACTTCAACTTCGCCGACGCCCTGCGCGGCGTGCTGCGGCAGGATCCGGATGTCGTCATGGTGGGCGAAATCCGTGACGCCGAAACGGCCCACATCGCCTGCCGCGCGGGTCTCACCGGGGTGCGTGTCCTCTCGACGCTGCATGCCAACGACACTGCCGCCACGATCGACGTGCTACGCGAGTTCGGCATCCCGCCGATGTTCATCGCCGATGCCGTGAATTGCATCGTCTCGCAGCGCCTCGTCCGCAAGGTCTGCACCCAGTCGCGCGAGATCTACCATCCCGACGAGGGCGAATGCCGCTATCTCGATGTCTCCCCCGATTTCGCCGACACCGTCGATCTGGTGCGCGGCGTCCCCGCTCCCGTCAACTTCGGCACCGGCTACGCGGGCCGCTCGGCGGTGTTCGAAGTCATGCCGGTGGAGGCTCGTCTGCGGCATGCGATCATCGCCGAAACACCCGTCACCCAGTTGCGCCAAATCGCGGTCGACGAAGGCCTGATAACTCTGGAGAAAGCGGGTCTGCAGAAGGTGCGCGAAGGGGTCACATCCCTCGATGAAGTCCATCGTGTCCTGCTGACTTCGATGTAGCGCATTCCCGCATCGGTCGACTTGTGCAAACCTGCAAACTTCTGGATCCGACTCACTTCGACTCGATTGCCGGAAAAACCGTCGCTGGCGGTTGATCTCGCACGCCCCAGAGCCGACAACCAAGAATGAGACATCTCGGGAGCTTTCTCCCCGATGTCGATCCTCCTGGTTTGTCCCGAAGTTCCGATCGAAGGCGCGGGCCGTTGCACGATATCACTCTCATTCTGACCCTCACCGGTGGTCTGACGGCCGCGTTGATCCTGGGTTACATCACCCATCTGTTGGGGCTGTCACCCATCGTGGGCTATCTCATCGCTGGGATTATCGTCGGCCCGGCCACACCCGGCTTTGTGGCCGATCACAAGCTGGCCGAACAGATGGCCGAGGTGGGCGTCATCCTGCTGATGTTTGGCGTCGGCCTGCACTTCCACATCCACGATCTGCTCGCCGTCCGCAAAGTGGCCATCCCGGGTGCCCTGGGGCAGATTTTCGTGGCCACCATCCTGGGAGCCGGGCTGGGCTATCTCGCGGGCTGGGGGCTCGCGCCGTCGATCATCTTCGGCCTGGCGCTCAGTGTCGCCAGTACGGTGGTTCTCGCACGGGTTTTGGCCGACCACCGCGAACTGCATACCAGCACTGGCCGCATCGCGATGGGCTGGCTGGTCGTGGAAGACCTCTTCACCGTGATCACGCTGGTGCTCCTCCCCACGTTTGTGGCGAAGGACGCCGCCCTCGGCACGATCCTGCTGGCGGGGACGGGGACGATGATCAAGATCGCCCTGTTCGTAGTGATCATCATGGTCGGTGGCGGTCGTGTCATCCCGTGGATCTTCGAGAAGATGGCCAAGTCCGGTTCGCGGGAACTCTTCACTCTGACGGTTCTCGTCACGGCGCTAGGGATCGCGGTCGTCTCGGCGACGCTCTTCGGCGTGTCGATGGCGCTGGGTGCGTTTCTCGCGGGGATGGTGGTGGGCCGGTCGGACTTCAGCGCGCGGGCCGCTTCGGACGCACTCCCCATGCGGGATGCCTTCGCAGTTCTCTTCTTCGTCTCCGTGGGGATGCTCTTCGATCCGGCGCAGTTGCTCGCCGCCCCCGGCATCATCCTGGGGACGCTGGCCATCGTGCTGATCGGCAAGCCGTTGGCCGCCTTCCTGATTGTGGTGCTCCTCCGCTATCCCGCGCGGACGGCCCTCTCCGTCGCCGTCGCGTTGGCCCAGATCGGCGAATTCTCGTTCATTCTCGGCTCGCTCGCCCAAGAGAAGGGGGTCTTTCCGCCCGAGGCGAGTCAAGGCTTGATCGTCGCGGCGATCATCTCGATCACCCTCAATCCGCTGCTCTATGGAGCCATCCCCCGCATCGAGCGGCTGATGAACCGGATCCCGGGCCTGCGCTCGAAGCTGAACTCGCGGCTCGATGTCGAACCGGCGTTGGCTTCACAGCACACCGAGGAACAGCCCGACGACCGGGCCCGGGCCATCATCATCGGCTACGGCCCCGTGGGTCGCACGCTGACGCGCATCCTGACCGAGAATTCGATCAAGCCGATCGTCATCGAGATGAATCTTGACACCTTCCGCATGCTCCGCAGCCAGGGGATCGCCGTCGTCTATGGCGACGCCCGGCAATTGGAGGTTTTGCAGCAGGCCGAGGTCGAGAAGGCTCAATACCTGATCTTCAGCAGTGCCCAAAGCCAGGGGAGCGAGGAAGTCATCCAGCAGGCGAAGTCGCTCAACAAGCAGATCACCACGTTCGTTCGGACGCGGTTTCTGCACGATGTATCGGGACTGCACCACTTCGGGGCGTCGAAGATCTTCGTCGACGAAGCCGAAATCGGCCTGGCCCTGGCCGCCGCCATTCTGAAAAACCTGGGCGCCTCGGGCGAACAACTCGACCGCGAGCGAGACCGCGTGGAACGCGAATTCCTCATCACCGCCCAACCTGTCCCCCCAGCCACCCTCCCATCCACTACCCAGGCGTAGATCGCGGATTGGTGCCTCGGTGATGCTGGAAGCACGCTCCTTGGTTGGCGTGGCTTTCATCGACAAACGACTTCACACAGGAGCGGCGTGTTTGTCACGGAGATAGTGTTTGGCAGCACCCTGGCCCTCTTGCCATTCTTCGATCTCGAACAGGTCGATCGCTTGGATCAGTTTCAAGAGGGTGCGGTAGCCATACGCTTTTGTTTCAAACCCCGCTGAGTCTTTGTGAATCCGAGACCCCACGGCCCCCATATATGCATACCCTTCGGTGTCGGCCGTCGCGGCGACCGCCTCGCGAAGGAGTCGCACCAGCTTTTTGTCGGCCTGCAACTCTCGCGTGCCTTTCCGAAACGGGGGCACCTTGCCGGGAGGTTTTGGATGGAGTGCCACAGGCAGTGGCTTTTGGAACTCCTCCATGAACACGAATTTGTTGCAGGCCACGGCGAATGCGTAGGGAGTCGTGCGTCGCCCGAATCCAAACACCGTGCGTCCGGATTCCCTCAAGCGGATGGCGAGCCGTGTGTAGTCGCTGTCGCTGGAAACAATCCAGAATCCACTGACCGTGTTGCCGTGGAGGATGTCCATCGCATCGATGATGAGGGCGAAGTCGGTCGCGTTTTTTCCCGTCGTGTAGGCGAACTGCTGCACCGGCTGGATCGCGTGTTGGTTGGGAATCGCCTTCCAGGATGCCAGGGAAGACGAGGTCCAGTCGCCATAGGCTCTCTGGATGATCGCGACGCCAGACTTCGCCACCTCGGCCAGCAACGCATCGATGCAGCTTGCCTGTGCGTTGTCAGCGTCAATCAGAATGGCCAGTTTTTCGGGAGATCCGGGGTTCGCTGTTTCCAAGAGAGCGATTCCTTGAGTTGCTCAACAAGCCCTGCGAATCTCGATGTGATAAAGATTCGCCAGCTGGTACTGAATGATTGGCTACAGAGAACATAGCCCGTCAAATCATCACACGAGTGACTTCTTTTTTGTCCAGCTGATGGAGACGACTTCGCCTTACAGGGCGTAACTCATTCAGAAGCACTTCCGGATAAATCCAAGGATTTGTCGGCAGAAATGCGGGTATCTGCCAACTACAACACCCAGCGCCCGAGATTGAAGTAGAAGAGGAGCGTGACCACATCGCTGAGGGCCAGCGCGATGGGGCCGGAGGCGAGTTGGGGGTCGCGGCGGACGAGTCGCAATACGAACGGGACGGCGAGCCCTACGAGTGCCGAAGCCGTCACCCCCGCCGCGATTCCCAGAAACAGGCTGGCGGCCACCGCGAAGCTCCCCTTCCAGGCGAAGGCGATCACGCCGACGGCCAATCCACAGCTCACCCCCAGCATGGCCCCCACCACCACTTCAAAAGCGGCCTTGCGGGTGAAGGTGGCCCATGTGGGGTGCTGGCCGTGTAAGGCCTGCAGCGCCAGGCTGACCGATTGGATGCTCACGCTCTCCGCCAGCGCCGTCACCAGCGCGATGAACGGCGCGACAACCGCCAGCGTGGCGATATCGGCGTAGGCGTCGGCGATGAACGCCGAAAGCATCCCTCCCAGGACGTTGCAAAGCAGCCACGGAAAGCGGCCCGTGAAGGCCTCGCGCGAGCTTCGTTGAGAAGCGTCGCTCAGGTGGACACCGATCAGTTGGAACAGATCGTCGCTATCCTGCCGACGGTCGAGTTCTATGATCTCGGAGGTGTAGAGATCGACATCGACCGCCCCCAGAACTTTCCGCTCGCTATCCACCACGGGGAACGCCAGCAGCTTGTGGAGCGTGAAGAATTCGCACGCTTCGAGCACGGTGGCCGTCGCCGGGATCGAGATCACTTTGGGGGACATGATCGCCCGGATCGCCGTCTCGGGGGGCGAGAGGAGCAACCGCCGACTGGCGACCACGCCCTGCAGTTTGAGGTCGTCGTCGATGACATAGAAGTAGACGACCCGCCCCACATCGCTCGCCGTACGCAGGGAGACCAGTGACTGCTCGACCGTCTCATGAATCTTGAGCAGCGGTGCCGCCGAGACCATGTGCCGCGTGACGAGATCGTCGAGGACATCCCGCACATTGACGGTCGCACGTGCCAGCGGTGGCCCCGCGGCTTCGGTATTCGCGGTGGTGTCGTCGGTGCCTCCAGACGTGGCCGGTGCCTCTTTGTTCGCTGAAGTCTCAATGGAACCTGGCACGCCGGATGAGGGATCCTCGGATCCCTCGTCCGGCCTTGATCGCTGCTCCACATGATCTTCCGGCGACGGCATGGGTCTGGGGTTCCTTCAAGCAGCGGGACGGCATGATCAGCGAGGTTTCGATTTTGTCGGATCGGAGGCGGGTGCAAAAGCCAGGAATAGCACGGGTTGACATGTCACAAAGTAGAGCAAATACCAACGATCCAGCCAGAACTTCCACACTCGAACCGGAGTTCCTTCCGGGTATCCGACCGTTTCCACCGCCCATTCGCACCAGAGGAATCCCGCCAGTGTGATGAAGAAGACAATGATGGCCAGCACGTAAACCGAGACCCGGCAACTGTGCCAGAGCTGACTGTGCCCATTCTCGGCCTGCACCTCGCGGCCCAGGAGTAGCAGGGTCACCATGATCGCCGTGAAGGACATCAACGAAAGGCAGTGCGTTTGCAGCCAGTCGATGATGGACATGATGGACTTCCTCCTTCATGGATTCGCCCGCCCCGTTCCTCGGAGCTGTTGGAACGCTTCCTGCCGGGTTGAACGCAAAAGAAGCCCCATCGGATCAACGAGTTCGCTGCTTCGGGAAGTGTGAAGTGGTCATGGAAGTGCGTTGTCCGTGGATCATCCGTTCAAAACGCCGCATAGGCGATCCAACCGGCAAGCAACGCGGAGACAACGAACAATGCCAAATCGTACCCCTGCCGAAAATCGGCGGGGATCATGGCCATCGCGCTCGAATCGATGAGCGCAACCGCAAACAGAAAGATCACCGCCACTTTGATCCAACGAAGCCAGCCCACTCCGATCCTCCCTTCAGCATGAACTCGCAGTCTTTTCCGCTTCTTCGCTTTTCTTGCTTTCCCGCTTCTCTGCTCTCCCCTACCCGACATCCCCTTCCATCCCCACCGCCGGAAGTTCCAGCAGTTCGATCGCGGTCTCGAATTGTTCCGGCTGACCCAGGAGGACGAGAACATCGCCCAGTTCCAGCTTCATGTCGGCGGCGGGGTTGGTGAAGACCTGACCCTGGCGTTTGACGGCGACGATGGTGACGCCCGTCAGGTTCCGCAGCCGCAACTGGCCGAGTGTTTTGCCGATGGCGTGCGAATGGGGGGCGAGCTGGCAACTTTCAAACTGGGCGTCGAGGTTGCCGTCGGCGGTGAAGGAGAGGAGTGTCCTGCCGAGCGATTGGCCGCGGAAGGCCTGGTAATGATCCGCACGGATGTTGGCGACGAGGCGGTTGATCATGTTGCCGGGGATGTGGTACTCGCGGAGGACGTGGGCGAAGATCTCCAGCGAAGTTTCGAACTCCTCGGAGATGATGCTGTCGGCCCCGAGACGCTTCAGGTCGAACGCCTCGGTGAAGTACCGCGTTCGCACGACGATGTGGAGATCGGGGTTCATGTGGCGGGCGAGCTGCACGGTGCGTCTCGAGGAGATGGGATCGTTGATCGCCACCACGAGCGCCTTGGCCTTCTCGATCTTCACATGCTCGAGGACCGCCTCGCGGCCCGAATCGCCGAAGTAGATCGACTGCCCCAGGGCCCGTTCCCGGCGGACGGTCTGGGGGTTCATCTCCAGCACCACGTAGGGGATCTTCAATTCCTTGAGGACAGTCGCAAGATTGCGGCCGTTGAAGCCATAGCCCGCGATGACGACATGATCGAGCAGCTCGTCGAGCAGTTCCTCCTCCTGTTGATGGCGGGTCTGCCAGCGCTGGATGAAGGGGATCTGTTCGATGAGGTCGATCAGCTTCGGCAGCCCCGCGAGGATCAGCGGCGTGGCGGCCATCGAGAGGACCGATACCGCCAGGAAGAGCTGATATTCACCCTGGGTGATGAGGCTCACTTCGAGGCCACTCTTGGCCAGGACGAACGAGAACTCGCCGATCTGGGCCAGCGAGACACCCGCCAGGATCGCCGTCCGCAGGGAGTATCCCGCCAAGAGCGAGGGGATGGTCGCCGTCAGCGATTTGACCAGCAGGATCGCCGCCAGGAGGAGTGTGACGGAGAGGCCATGCGTGAGGAGGTAGTTGATATCGAGCAGCATGCCGACCGAGATGAAGAAGAGGCTGCTGAGGGTGTCGCGGAAGGGCATGACCTCGGCGAGGGTCTGGTGGCCGTACTCGGATTCGGCGATCACCAGGCCGGCGAGGAAGGCCCCCAGCGGCAACGACAGATCGACCGTGTTCGTGAGGGCGGCGGTGCCGATGCAGATGACGAAGATCGAGATCAGGAAGAGCTCGCGGTTGCGGGTCTGCACGATCTGGTAAAGGATCGACGGGACGGCGTAGCGGCCGACGACGATGATCGCGAGGACCATCGCCATCCCTTGCGAAACTTCCACCAGGAACGAGCCATGCTGGCCCGATTCCGCCGTCAAGAGTGGCACCATCAGCACGAAGGCGACCACCAAGAGATCCTGGAGCAACAGCACGGCCACGGAGATCCGCCCGTGCGGCGTCCCGACTTCGCCGCGATCCGACAGCAGCTTGATGACGATCGCGGTCGACGACATGGCGATGAGCATGCCGCCGAAGAGAGCGGAGTTCCACGCGATCCCCGCACCCATGCAGGCCAGCATCCCGGCCACCAGCGAGAATCCGACCTGCGGCAACCCGACCTGGAGCATGATCGGCGCCATCTTCACGACGCGGGAGAGCGAGAACTCGAGGCCGACGGTGAAGAGGAGGACGACGACGCCAATCTCGGCCAGCAGATCGACGCGGTGGACATCATCGACGACCCGCAGGCCATAGGGTCCCACGAGCACGCCCGTGACGAGCAGGCCGACGACCGTGGGAATCCGCAGTCTCTGGAAGAGGAAGACAACGACCCCCGCGCAGAGGAACACCAACAACAGGTCTTTGAGAAACACGACACCATCCCTGAACAAACACGACCTCGCGCGAGCGTGCGCTTCGGAGTGTGTCGTAGCACAGACACCGGGTCGTGGCGAGTGAGACCCGGCGGCGGTCAGTGTTTTGCCCCCTCGCCCAGTCCGCTGGGAGAGGGACGGAGTGAGGGCGAGTTCCACCAGATTGGACATCGAGTCAGAAGCGGCCCCGCCGACTACCATTCGGCCACCAGGCGGTCGCCCGGTCGTCGGAGTCGCGGCACGTCCGTGCTGTTGCGTCGTGCGAGTCGTGGTATATTAAAGTTGTTGACGTAAAGCGTGCGGGAAAACTCCATGACAACCGTAGAAGAGATCACTGCGGCGATTACCGAACTGCCACCCGAGCAAGTAGCGCGGATTCGTGATTGGCTCAACGAACGAGCGGAAGCGGAATGGGACGCCCGGATTGAGCGGGACGAGCAAGCTGGCCGGTTGGAAGCCTTGGCCGAGCGCGCCTTGGCTCAGTATCGTGCCGGGAGCACTCGGCCGCTCTGAACCATCACACCACGGCCGACTTTTTCCAAATGCCTGTTGCCTCTTCCAGGGCTATTCAATTCGCGAAGTGACCCCCGGCGTGCGTTCGAAGATCGACTCGCCCAGGACGCAGTGGGCGCCTTCTGAATGAGGGGCGCGGACGAGGGAGGTGCCTTGGACGCTGGTCCAGAGGGCGAGCCCGCCGAGGAGGCCCAGGATGTTCTGGACGAGGACGACATCGGGGGGAAGCTGTGCGGCATCGAGGATGCGGGCGTTGCCGCCGCCGATGTAGAGCCTGTCGAAATTGAAGGTCGCCCGCAGCTGAGTGATGGCCCGTGAGAGCGAGGCTTGCCACAGCTCGGCACCCATGCGGTCGAGGGCCACTTGACCCAACCGCTGCTCGTAGGTGGAGCCTTCCTCGAACGGATGGTGCGGCAGTTCCAGGTTGGGGACGAGGATGCCGTCGACGAACAGGGCCGAACCCATGCCGGTGCCGAGGGTGAGGACCAGTTCGACTCCCTTGCCGGAGATCGCGCCGAAGCCCTGCACATCGGCGTCGTTGGAGACCCGGACGGGAACCTTCAGCCGCTGTTCGAGTTCCCCTTCAAGGAAGAGATCCTTCCAGGCGGGCGAGAGGTTGGGGGCGGTCCTCGTGGTGCCCTTCTGCACGACGCCGGGGAAACCGACGGCGACCCGGTCGAAGGGGGCGAGCGATTTCGCCAAACGATCGATGACATCCAGCACCGCCGCCGGAACAGCCGGGCAAGGTGTGGGAAGCGATTCGCGCGGGCGGACGATCTCGCCCATGCTTCCGAGGACGAGGGCCTTGATGTTCGAGCCGCCGATATCGATGGCCAGCGTCAACGGATCGCCGGACTCGCGCGGAGCGGCTCCGTGATGGCCGATGTCACCATTGGTCGATGGAAGGGAAGGATTGGGGTTCACGCGAGGCTCGCTGGAAGAAAAGTAACGATTTGCAGTGATACTTGTGGCCCGGCTGCGGGGGCGACACCAGATGACTATGACGAATACCACAACAAAGTCATGCCGCCTATCCGCGGAACGTCAAGAGCATGGCTTTCTTCTTCCTTCGCGCTCTTCGCGCCTTCGCGAGAGTCTTCCGAGTTGCTCATGAGGAATGGACTGCTCACGCGAAGGCGGGAAGTTCTCCAAGAGGAAGAGCATGTCGGGAGTGGTGTTGATCGCTCAACACGGGGTTCGATGAATTTGGCACCGAGCTCAAGGTGAAGTCGCTATCTTGATGAGACAATTCCCGTCCAGAACTGCCGGCAGGGCCAATTGAGGTTACTTGGCCGAAGTTGCGATCTGGCTGGGAGAGACGACTTCGAGCGTGACGGCTGGCGAGGTTTGCAGGCCTTCGTTCTGCGAGACGGCGGTGATCAGGCGCGAGGTCGGCGCGACCCAGGGGCGGGCGGTCAGGAAGATCTGCCGCTCGGTCTCCCCTTTGCGGATGAGAACGCCCGACAGGCCGATGTTGTCGACGATGACACCGAAGGGAAGGCCGTCGACGTCGAACTTGATGTCCCCATCGAAGCCGTTGCGCTCGACGATGATCTTGGCGGTGATCGTCGTCCCGGCCGCCAGCAACAGTCCGTCGCTTGTCGAAGTGAAGCGGGTATCGTCGGGTAACAGAGTCACTTTGAACTTCGCGGGCTCGGCCAGGGCCAGCTTCTTGAAGGTGCCCGCATCTCGCGATTCACCACTCGATTTGGCCGTGATCTTGATCGCACCCCGCTGTTCATCGGTCAGGTCGGCGGCATCGGCCGCAGCCCAGATGGCACCGCGGCCCTCGAGCGCCCCTTCGTCGATGATGATCGGCGAGGTCACGAACCAGCCGGTGGGCAAGCCGGAGACTTCGATCTCGATGGGAGCGGTGAAGTGGTCGATCCGGTTGGCCGTGAAGGTCAGCCGCTGGCCGCTTCCCTTGGGGACGGTTCGCTCGGCTGTGGCGAGCTTCACGCTGAAATTGGGCTGCAGCGGACGAGCGAGGAGTTCGTAGTCGTAACCTGTGCCGCCGAAGCCGCGCGAGTCGGCAAGCCGCACGAAGTAGGTGCCATCCTCCGGGGCCACGAACGTCAGGCGGCTGTCGGTGCCGAGTTCGCGTTCGCTGTCGTCGTCGTTGGCGTAGTGGATCGGGAAGAGGGGCAACCCGTTGTCGACAACGTTCGCACCCAGCGGCCAAGCCTCAACGATGTAGACCGGGTCGTCCTTCTGGTGGGCGACGGCGGTGGTGTCGAAGTACGTTTGCCGCTTGCCCGAGGAGGTGACGAGCAGCAGCCCCGAATCGGGGCCTTGCGGCATGCGGGCGATCTTCGTCACTTCGCCGTTCATGTAGAGGTACTGGCCGAGGTCCATCTCTTCCCAGAACTCGACGCGGACATCCCCCGAATTCGAATCGATGGGGCGGAAGTTGATCCATGAATCGCGGACAGCCTGCAACCAGCCCCTCTGGACGGTCGTTCCATCCGCGCGGAGGACTTCCAGCTTGGTATCGGCCTGCGACTTGTTCCGCCCGGCCTTGGTTTCCAGCACGATGGTCGCGCCCTTGATCATCTCGATCGCGTACAGATCCTCGTCACCGGCAGTATTGAAAGAGCCTTTGGCGGTCTGGCCCACCAACAGCTTCTGCGCGGTCGCGGGCTCTGCGTTCGGTTCGACCTCCTGGATGACAGCGGTCTCCAATGCGGGAGCGGCGGCACTGACGGCCCCCTCGGGAACTTCGGTCAGTTTCGCGACCTGCACCACCGGTTGCTTGAGCTGGGAGCCGAGCGGGATGGTCGCCAGCGAGCCATCCATCCGACCGACGAACAGCTGCGAATCATCCGGCGAGACGGCGATCGCGGGGGTCCAATCGGGCTGGCGGTCGAAGACGGCCACCTGGGTGTAGCCCTTCGTTTCCCAGACCTTGAGGCGGCGGTCTTCCGATGAGGTGACGAGCAGGTCGCCGCTCGGTGAATAGACGAGTTTGAGGATCGGCCCTTCATGGGCGAAGCGGGCGACGAGGAGGGGGTTGGTTCCCTCGGCGGCGGTGGGGCTGATTTCCCAGACGCGCAGCCGCATGTCAACCCCGGCGGCGGCGATGTGTTTGCCATCGGGCCGGATGGCGATGGTCGATTGCTCCTTCGCGGGTTGGGCGAAGGTGTCGAGGCGGCTGCCATCGGTCAGGTTCCAGACCTTCACCGTGCGGTCGCCGCTGGCACTGGCGGCGAGGGGGCGCGTCGGATGCAGGGCGACGCCGAAGACGGCATCGTTGTGCCCCGCCAGCCGCTTCGATGTCTGGTCGCCGATGTTCCAGAAACGGAGGTCGCGGTCATAGCTGCCAGTCAGGAGTGCGGTGCCGTCGGCGCTCAATTGGCAGCTGTAGATGATGTCCTTATGGCCCTCGAGGGTGGCGACGATCGACCAGTCGGATGTCTCGTAGACGGTGACCTGCCCGGAGAGGCCGGTCTCACCGGAAGCGACAGCGAGCCTCTGGCCGTTCGCACTGACGGCGACATCGGCGATCACACCGGTCGTGGCGGGGAATGAATGGAGCAGCTTCCGCGTGCCGGGTTCCAACAGTTCGACGCGGTCGGGATGACCGACGGCGAGCCATGACGACCGGGGATGCAAGGCGAGCGCCACGATCGGACTGCGGACGGGGCCGGTGACTTCGATTTTGGGTGTTTTGAGTGCCGCGACAGGGGCCATTTCAGCCGGGGGCTTGGCACCGGCGGCGATCCAGGCTTCGAGAAGCTTGAGTTCTTTGTCATTGAGGCCCGGCGCGTCGTCGGGGGGCATCTTGGGCTCTTTAAGGCCGGCGGACATCGTATAGAGCAGGCTCTCTTTCGCCTGGCCGGGAACGAGGGCGGGGCCGGTCTTGCCACCCTTCATCAGGGCGGCGTAGCTGGTCAGGACGAGGTTGTTTTCGACGACATCGTCGGCCCCATGGCAGGCGACGCAATGCTGCCGCAGGATGGGGGCGATGTCCTTCGCGAAGTCGGGGGAGGCCCAGGCGGTCGGCGTGATGACGAGCATCACCGCCAGAGAACACACCAGTCGGGCCAGCCGATACGCCATCTGTTCATCATGATGAACCATTCGTCGCACTCCGCGATCGATATCGAGTGAAGAGACTTCTCGTATCGAATGATGGCTATGCGAAAGGGGAGACGCAAGTCGTGGGAGACGGGAGTCGCCGGCAAGAGCGTGAAGCGACGTTTTCTGTCGACAATGGCAGGAGTGAGTCCACATATCAGCCAGGCAACAGTCATCACGGATGCTACTTGGTGCAATAGTCGATGATGCGGACGAGTTCCTGCTTGAGGTTCGGCCGGGAGACGATGCGGTCGACGAAGCCGTGCTTGAGCAGGAATTCGCTCGTCTGGAAGTCGTCCGGCAGTTCGATCTTGCAGGTCGCCTTCACCACGCGGGGACCGGCGAAACCGACCAAAGCCTTGGGCTCGGCGATGGTCACGTCGCCCAGAGACGCGAAACTGGCGGCCACGCCCCCCATGGTGGGGTTCGTCAGCACGGAGATGAAGAGCCCGCCTGCCTCGTGATATCGCGCCAGTGCGGCGGAAACCTTGCCCATTTGCATCAGGGAGACGATCCCCTCGTGCATACGGGCACCACCACCCGAACCGGAGACGATCACCAGCGGCAGTTTGAGGGCGGTGGCCTGTTCGACCGCGCGGGTCAGTTTCTCGCCGACGACCGATCCCATCGAACCCATGATGAAGGCGGAGTCGGTGGTGGCGAAGACCAGCGGGCGGCCGCGCATGTAGCCGCGACCGACGGTGCAGGCGTCGCGCATGCCCGTCTTCTTCTGCTCGGACTTGAGGCGTTCGTGATAGGGCTTGGAATCGACGAAGCCGAGGACATCCTTCGGGGCCAGCTCGGCGTACCACTCTTCGAAGCTGTCTTCATCGAGCAATTGGGCGATGCGATCCGCAGTCGGCACGTAGAAATGATGGTCGCATTCGGGGCAGAGGTGGAAGTTCTTCTCGACCTGCTTGCGGAAGACGGTTGCCTTGCAGGATTCGCACTGGATCCACAAGCCGTCGGGAACACCACGCTTCGGACGCATTTGGCCATTGGAAGTGATCGCATCCAAAGGTGCCCCAGTGCTCATCGGATGTCCCCGCCGCTGTCTCGAGTGTTGAACTGTCGCCACCGGGGTTTCATGACCCCGGCCCGCCGATACGAGCGATTCCACAACAATCGCCCCGCTTTCCTGATCGCGATCCTACCCGAAACTCCCGTGTTTGCCGAGAGTAGCCGGAGCCAGACGCCAACCAGGGAGCAAATCGAACCCGATCAGGAACCGGCAACCTCGACCAGCGAGGCCGTCACGGGAACCTGCGATGAAGCCGAGGAACCCATCCAGTTGCCGAACATCGACCAGCCCCGGTTCATTTTCGGAGCGGGCAGCGAAATGGGCAGACTCAGAAGTTCACTGTGGCAGTGACTCCGCTCGCCGGAACAGCAAGCAATCTGCCCGACCTTCGACGAATCGGTGGCCGAAGGGGGCTCGATCACCAGCGTCTCCGCGGGTTGCAGATATTCCTTGATGTACCGCGTCAACGGATCACCGGCGACAACCAGTAGGCCCCGATAACGACGAGTCGACTTCCGTAGGGCAGCCGCAACACGCTCCCGGACAGCGTCCGAGTCTTCCCCTTCGGGCGGCGAGTCGATATCGAGGATGCTTCCCCGCGAACAGAAGCGGCGACCATACTTCCGCTCGATATCCGACTTCAGCAAACCTTCCCACAAGCCGAGGGATTGGTTGGCCAGTTGCGAAGTCGAGATCAGCGGCAAACCGAACTTTTCCGCCAGCAGCTGGGCGGTTTCATGGGCGGGGCCGGTATCCGACGAACAAATCGCCCCGATGGCGAGTTCGTCGATCACCAACTCATTCAGCAGCGATACGGTACTGAGAACCTGTTCGACACCCGCAGGCGACAAGGGGACATCCAGCGACCCCAGCACACGGGAATTCGAACACAACTCCGTTGCTCCTGGTTGAACCAGAACAACGTGTGTACAGCGAGACATATGCCTCAAGACTCCGATGGAGAAGATGCCCGCTGTTCCAGTTGCCTCATGGCAACGGCGTAGTCGCCGGCATCGAAAATCGCACTACCTGCAACAAACAGGCGTGCTCCCGCGGCAGCCGCCGCGGCAATGGTCGTGGAACCGATACCACCATCGATGGAGAGCCTCACCGACGGAGCGATTCGTTCACGAATTGTAGTGACCTTGTCCAAAACTTCGGGCATGAATTTCTGCCCGCCGAAACCCGGCTGCACACTCATCACCAGCACCAGATCGCACAGGTCGAGCCAAGGCTCGATCCGCGAGAAGGGGGTGTGGGGATTGATCGCCAGACCGGCATGGGCCCCCGCATCGCGGATCCTTTTCAGGATCTCCGCCGGCTCGGGAGCCGCTTCGATGTGGATTGTCACCGAATCGCAACCGGCGGCGAGATACTCGTCGACGTACTTGGCGGGATCGGCGATCATCAGATGGGCGTCGAAGAAGAGCTCGGTCCGCTTCCGCAGACTGGAGATCACCATCGCGCCGTAGGAGAGGTTGGGAACGAAGTTCCCGTCCATGACATCCCAATGCAGAAGCTTGGCGTCGGCGGCTTCGAGCCGTCGGACTTCCTCCGCCAGATCGGCGAAATCGACTTTCAATATCGACGGCGCGATCGTGGCGATCTGGCTGCCGAAGGAATCGTCGAGTCGCGAGGGATTCGGGCGCATACAGAGCCTGAAAGGAAGGAACAAATCCTGTCGAGAGTCCCTTCGCCGGAACCGAAATTTCAGTTCCGGCGAAGGGGAGTTTTCTCAACAGAAGAGGTGGTAGTGAACCCGGCCTCACCGATAAGAACCGCTTAGAGCTTGGCGACCTTGGCGATGAGGTCGGCTGTCCGGTTGGAGTAGCCGAATTCGTTATCGTACCAGCTGAGGATCTTGATCATCCGCTTCTGGAGGACCATGGTCCACGGGGCATCGAAGATCGAGCTGTGGGGGTTGCCGATCACGTCGCTGGAGACGATGGGATCGGTGTTGTACTGCAGAATGCCCTTGAGTGGGCCGTCGGCGGCGGCCTTGATCGCGGCGTTGACTTCATCGACCGTGACGTCCTTGCCAAGTTCGGCGACGAGGTCGGTGATGCTGCCGCAAGGGACGGGAACGCGGAGGGAGATGCCGGTCAGCTTACCGTTGAGTTCCGGCAGCACTTCACCGACGGCCTTCGCGGCACCTGTCGACGTGGGGATGATGTTGACGGCGGCGGCTCGCGAGCGGTGCAGGTTGTCGTGCAGCTGATCGGCCAGGCGCTGGTCGTTGGTGTAGGCGTGGCAGGTCGTCATGAGACCCTTCACGATGCCGAAGTTCTCGTGCAGCACCTTGGCGACGGGAGCGAGGCAGTTGGTGGTGCAGCTGGCGTTGGAGATGCACTTGTGCTCGGCGGTGAGCTGGTTGTCGTTGACACCGACGACGACGGTCAGGTCGGGCGTGTCCTTGGCGGGGGCCGAGAGGATCACCTTGCGGGCGCCGGCTTCGAGGTGGCTGTCGTAGCCGGGCTTGCCGTCCTTCGCACGGGCGGTGAAGAAGCCGGTCGATTCGAGGGCGATTTCGACGCCCATCGCCTTCCAGGGCAACTGGCGGGGATCGCGCTCGGCGACAACCTTGACCTTCTTGCCGTTGACGACGATGAAGTCGCCATCGACTTCGACGGTGCCGGGGAAGCGGCCGTGGACGCTGTCATACTTGAGGAGCATGGCGAGCGATTCGGGCTTGCCCAGATCGTTGATGGCGACGATCTCGAACTCTTCCGGGCGAGCTGCCATCGCGCGGAATGCCACGCGGCCAATACGTCCAAAACCGTTAATGCCAACCTTCACCGGGGCCACGAGCACGCTCCTCACTTGAAGTACACCTCAGTTCCATCCCATCAACGAAGAGGGTCTGAACTTGAGGGAAAATCGACTGCGAGC
Source organism: Planctomyces sp. (assembly GCA_013822855.1). Lineage (GTDB taxonomy): Bacteria > Planctomycetota > Planctomycetia > Planctomycetales > Planctomycetaceae > Planctopirus. The sequence goes on along the minus strand of PNLE01000010.1, from coordinate 11,790 downwards.
GCGAGTATACGGTTGTCCGATCCTGTCAACAAGGTGCTGGCCGGACGCATCAGCGAGCACCAATGAGTTGCTTTTTCCAGTCCTTGGAAACTCGTTTCTAGCGACAAATCCCGGCGACTTCGCAGCTACCGAGGAATTCATCAACAAGGTTGACACCCTGTCGACGCGAGGCCCATGATCCACTGCGAAATCGGCACAAGTCGCTCACTTAGAGGAGAACGGAAAATGACGGTGGCTGCGGGGATGGAGAGCATTCAGCGGGATGATGTTACGCGGGCGATTGTCGAGCTGTTCGCAGCCCACGGCGATTCGAACTATGGCGGCGAGGCGGTGACGCAGCGGGAGCACGCTCTTCAGGCGGCCCATTTCGCCCGCCAGATGGGTGCCCCCGAGCATGTCGTCGTCGCCGCCTTGCTGCACGACATCGGTCACCTATTGCACGACCTTCCCGAAGACGCGCCGGATCACGGTGTGGACGACCTGCACGAGGCATTGGCTTATCAGTGGATGGAGCCCCGGTTCATCGAGGCGGTGACCCAGCCCGCCTGCCTGCATGTGCAGGCCAAGCGGTATCTGGCGCACGCCGAGGAGGGCTACTTCGCACAGCTCAGTCCGCCGTCGGTGCAGAGCCTGGCAATCCAGGGGGGGCCGATGACGGCTGATGAAGCCGCCGAATTCGCGAAGCATCCGCACTTCGAAGATGCGATCCTGCTGCGGCGTTGCGACGAGGCGGCCAAGGTTCCCGAGTTGAAAGTCGACAGCCTGGAAAGCTACCTGCCGCTTATTGAGCAGTGCTTGCGCGGCAGTGCGGCCTGAATCGAATCGCCATTTGATACGAATCGCAAATTGAAATAGCGCGTTGGGAATCTCAAAAGCGTGCTTGCCCAAAGCTGCAAGCATGGCACACAGAGGGGACGCAGAACGCTGTTTCCAATGGGAATGCGTATTACTTGATCAGCAGGAATCGTTTGGCGTCGCGCAGCAGGTTGGGGTCGGTTTCTTCGAGCTTCTTGAGCCATGCTTCGGCCTGTTGGGCGCGCTCCTGGACGATTGCCAGTTCCTCGGGGGTGAGGCCTGTTTCGCCGGGGGGCTTCGACTTGAGTTCCTGGGCGTCTTTGACGCAGTAGATCATGAAGCGGACGATCGCCCGTTTGATCGACGGAATGCCGAAGTCGGGATCGTCGAATTTGGTCGCCAGCAGCGGAACAATTTCCCAATCCTTCCAGCGGGCCAGATCGGCGATCACCAAGTCGGCCAGTTCGGGGCGCTCCAGGAGGATCTCCATCGATTTGCGCAACCGCTGGTGGGGAATCGCGCCGTTGCCGTACTGCCACATGAAGCGGAGGGCCTGCATGGCGGCGTAGGTTTCGCTGAAGGGGGCCTGCTTGTCGGCGAGCTTCTGTTTTTCGAGAACTTCCAGGCCCTGCTCTTTGGCAAGCAGCAGATAGCCGCCCATCACGCCGTCGATCCCCAGGCGGAAATCGGTGTTCGGCTCGAGGATCTTCTTCTCCATCAGAACGCGGTCTTCCTCGTTGCCCGACAGGCCCATCATCAGGCCATAGAGGCCCATGCGGCTGGCGGAGACCTTCGGATCGACCAGCCATTGCCGCAGCTTCTCGCGAGGCATCTTGGAGGAGAGGGGCGAGATCTCCTCGTAGGGGGCGTTCGCGAATTCAGCGTAGGCGTCGTCGGAAACCGGCGTCTCGGCATGTTCGAGATAGCCCATGAAGTAGGGGAGCCGCTCGCTGGAGGGACGGTCGGGCTTGGGGGCGTTCTGCAGGTAATCGATCAGCGTGCGGCTGGCGGCCACCGGGGGTTGCCAGTCGAGATCGTTCCCGGCGGCGTTCCCGAAGAGGAGATACATCTCGGTCTTAGTGCCGGGACGGTAGCGCGGCAGGGTGATCAGATCATCCACAGCGAACTGGTCTTTGGCCTGCTTGATGACCTTCTGGATGCGGTAGGTCGTCGAGCCGACATCGGTTCCCTGGGCGTCCTTGGCCGATTCCCAATGGACTTCCAGCAGGGCCGAAGCATCGGTCACCTGCTCGGTGAGCGTCTTGCTGGGGGCCGAACAGAAGGGGCACGCCACCAGCGAAGGGGTCGTCGCCAGCAACAGGGTGAAAGCCAATCCACCGGCGATCAAGCCGAGTCGCAGGCGGCTTCGAGGGCTGCTGCCGAGTCCATTCTTGCCAGATCCATTCTTAAAGGTCGTTCGGGCGGTGCGAGGCGATGTAGGCATGATGGTTGTGCAACAAACTGGAGGGAGGCGGGCGGGTGCGGAGATGTTTTCAGCGGGGAGTCGATGCTTTCAGTGGGGAGTCAACGGGGCCTGCGGTGCCGCTCAGCGGTCGTTGATTACGGCGTCGCGGATCCAATAGAGGCCAAAAATCTCCCCTTCGGCGGAGGCTTTTTCAATGACGAACGTCCCCGTCACATCGAAGGGACGATTGGGGATGTAGTGGGTCGTCTTACCGGGGGCCATCTTGATCCCGATGAGATCGTAGACCTTGGGATTCCTGCCGAAACAGCAAATCTGGTTGTCGCGGGCCAGGACGAATTCCGTGATTCCCGAGGCTTCGAACGTGGGGTACATGAAGCCCCGGATCCGCACCTTCTGGCCGTTGAGTTGTTTCAACCAGTCGGGCATCAGTTCGACGCACTGATCGGTGACCGGATCCATGTTGAGGACTTTGAGCAGGTCGAGATCGTCATAGGAGACACGAAGGGCGTGATCTTTCCCTTCCGCCGAGAACTGCTTCTCCGGAATGAGCACCTTGACTTCCCGCAGCAGCGATGCGGCGGGTTTGTCCATGTTGCCGCCGGCGGTGGCAACTCCGTCTCGGGAGAGTTGATCCACAGCCGAGACAGCTTCGGAGCCGCTGTTCGCCGATGCTAAGTCTGCGGGAAGTGCCAGCAAATCGCTGCGAAGTTCGCTGGCTTTGGTTTCCGGTCTCACGGGCGTCACGGCCGCTGTGGAGGGTTCGATGGGTTCAACAGGATTGTTGAGGGCCTGGGCGTCCTCCGGAGACTTTCCCGCTACGGATGTGTTGTCCAGAGAGGAGGGAGCCGTTGGGCTGGTAGAGCTTTCGCCGGTGACATCGTCGGGAAGCTCGGCCATGGTCGGCACGGCAGCCGCTTCGGGAGCGGTCTTGACGGACTCACTTTCCCCGTAGGATTTGAAGTTGCTGTAGTCCGACGAGTAACAGCCCGTCACAGCCAACAAACAGCCCAGGGAGGCTGCGAACCGGAGACCAGAAGCGGAAATGAACCTTGCGACCGAACGTTCCGAGGATGACACCATCGCATGAATCTCCAAGCCAGGAATCCCCTATCACCTTAGAGAGTTCCCGAGGATCCGAACAGCGCGATTGACCGTCTTGACCGGGAAATGGGAGACATGCAATCGAATTGCGGGATCTCTTGAGCGAAGACCGGACGGATTTTCAACACGCTTTCCACGAGTCAACCGCGCATCGAGAAATAGTCCAGACATCCCCGCACGATTTTGTTTGATGGGGCAGCGGAAATGTTGCACAGAACGCTGTTGATTCTCGGGATGCGTAAGGATTGCGGCGTGGTCGAAGCGCTCCACACGATGTTGCAAAATGATGGTGTGAAACGGCGATGCAGTGTTTCAAGAGGCCATGGCAATCCGACGGGAAGCCCTCGGTTCTCCCTGGAGTTGGTCAAGAGAGTGGGCTCGATGTTACGCAATGAAACATCCGGGGTGTTGATGGAAGTCAAGAAAAACGATTCGGGGGAGATGGCTTCATATTGGTGCGCGGAGTGGGGCAGGTGATCCACGCAGCGCGCCGTCTCGGGCTTTAAATCAGGGAATCCCATCGACCATCAATAGGCGGTGCGCGCGGGGCTATAGAACTTTTCGGCGTTGAGTTGATAGACGGGGGACTGGCCATCGGCCTGCGCACCGTTGGCCAAGGTGAATTTCCCGGCGACGGCCTGAAGACCCGCCGAATAGTTGACGCCCTGGCCTTGAGGAAAGGTGACGAGGATCATGTCGGTAGGCTTGGGGGCACCGCCAAAACAGCAGTCCCCGCTATCTTTGCAAAGCAAAAACGAGGTGATTCCCGTGGTCTGCTTGGAGGGATACATATAGCCTTTGATGAAGATCGGCTGGTCCTGCAACCGCTGGACGGCGGCAGGGAGTTCGACCTTCCCTTCGACCGTCTTCATGCCGTGGGCGCTGATATCCGACGCGAAGCTGATCCGCTCATATCCTTCGGGGACTTCCGTGATATAGGCGTAGGCATGAATCGAACTCGCGGCGACGATGATCGTCACGGCCGTTCCCGTGATGAGGCGGCAGGCCTTGCCGCCGGAATAGGCCCCTTGGGAAGTGCGGATCTTGCGGGCGGCGAAATAGGCCACCACGATTCCCAGCAACGGGAGGATCAGGAGCCATTCATTGAGGAACGAGGAGAGTCCCAGCAGCACCAACCCGGCCGCCACGGAGACGGAGACGGGGACGGGTTGGTAACTGAACTCGTCCTCGGAATAGCCGCCGTTGGGAAGGGAGAGGGCCGCGTAGGGGCTCGAAGCAGTTGCTGGTTCCGAAGTGACGACCGGGCCCTTCGCCACATCGGGTGGTGTGCCAGTGCTCTGATCGAAGACTGCGGAACTCATGTGGTCACTCACTTTCGCTTCGGCAAAAACTCGCTTTGGGGCGGGAACTTGGCTGCATGGGGACTTCGATGCGGGCCAGATCCCCGGAGCGATCCATGGAATTTTGATCGGGGCGATCAGGGGAGTCTAGAAAGATGATCTTCCGGCGGGGGTTCACCGCCACTGATGAAAGACGATTTCCTACCTCCATTGTCGGAACTCAGCGGTCGGGAGCAAGCATTTCCTGTGATTTCGCTGTGAAGTTGATGGAAGTGAACTTGACCGAAGTGAAGTTGACGAAGGAGGGGCTGTTGGAAAGAGATGGAAACGCAGCCGGATTTTGAATTGTTGGCCGAAGGGGGTAACCGGTTGATCTCCTCAAAAAACTGGGCCCCGGATGATCTCTTTCGATCGGCCGACCCCTGTCGATTCATCGTAAAGCACTTCTGTTAAGCAACTTAAAGATTTGATTCAGTTGCCGGTAGGGTTCGGGGAGGGCGCACCCAGTCGCGCTTAAGTGAGGATACGACGGTTGTCGTCGATCGTTTGAAGGTTCGCCCCCGAAGTATTCCTGAAATTCCCCGGCAGCATCGCGTTCTACCATCATGTGTTTTGCGACAAGTCATTTATTCTCTTCGTGTTGTGTCGAAATAGAGACGCAGACAGGATTGCATTCGCTGGCAAGTCGCCCAGACTCACGAGGCGTCAAACTCTCCCTGAACCTCCACAGCCACATGCGATCTGGCCTCCCGTCTGGCAAGAAATGCCGAAACTCCAGCAAACAGCGTGCGTTACGAAAATTTTTCCGCCACAACCTGCCCGACTCCGTATTGACCAATCCTTCAGGTTTGAAATACCAATGTCCGCGTAATGGAGGAGTGAAGTCTTCTCGGCTCATGGTCTTTTCGAGCAGCGTCTCTTTTCGACCGGCCAGCCACCAGGACGTTACTCCCCCGGCAGTTCCCCCTCACAACGTTCATGAATGTCGAAATGGTCGGAGCATCCTTCGGGGTCTCCCATCGGACTCGACGGCGGTCAAACCGGCGGCAAGGCAACGCCAGACTGACCGTTCCCTGAATGCCAGCCAACCATCACATCACTCGCGTACGCACGACAGGAAGTCTAGCGCATCACGCTGCCTTATGGAGGAGGCTACCTTGGGTAGGGTCATTGGTTTGATCGCGTGCAGCAGTTTGGTCGCCGCTGCACTCTGGCTGACAAATCTTGCGACCGCAACAAGGACTCTGTCCGCCGGCAACGCGCCGCGGACGGAACAGCAGGCCCTCGCCGCCCGCGACGCGTTCAAGCGCGGCAAGGAGCTGTACCTGCGTGGCCGGTATGCGGAAGCGATTCCGCTGCTGCTCTCCAGCAGTGTGAACACCACCGAGCTCAACCTGGCCGAACGCCAGGTGGCCGCCGAGTACCTGACTCGGGCTCGCCAGCGGTCCTCCGGTTTGCCGGTGGCCCAGGCCGAGTCGGTCCGGGCCCAGGCGCCGGATGGCTCCTCCCTCCCCGCCGGGGTGGAAGAGGCGGCCAAGACCCGCGTCGAGAGGTTGATGTCGCAAGCCAAGGTGGCCGCCCAGCAGGGGCGCACCAAGGACGCGACGACACTCGCGACCCAGGCCTTCCAGATCTCCCGTGAAGCACGGCTGAAGTTCTCCAAGGGCGAAATGTCGCCCGGCGAGTTCCTGGCCATGCTGCAGGACGGCCCCGCCGCCAATGCCCAGAACATGGCATGGGCGGAGCCAGCCGTACCGGCACAGAAGAAAACCGATATCCAGCTCGTTTCGGGCGAAACGCCCGACTGGGCGAGCATCGCTGCCTCCGACGAAGCCGCACCGGCTTCCGACAAGGGCCTCACGACTGGAAGTTCGGCCAAGGCGCAGGCGGAAGCCCTCGTCGCTTCGGCCCGCAACGACATCCGTAGTGGAAGCTACGACACGGCCCGCAAAAAGGCCCTTTCGGCGATGGAGATGAAGGTCAGCTACGACCTCTTCGACGATCGCCCCGAACTCGTGATCGCCGACATCGATCGCAAACTGGGTACGACGACCATGGCCGGGGCCGCGACCAAGCCCACCGCCGTGGCCTCCGCCGAGCCTGCGATGGATGAAGCCAACCGTCAGCGAGCTTCCGTTCTGATCGCCGAAGCCCGCGAGGCCATGCAGGCCGGCCAGGTCGATGTGGCCCGCGCCAAAGCCGTCGAAGCCCAGAAGCTGGGTGCCTCCTACAAGCTGTTCGACGATCGTCCCGAACTGATCCTCAGCGACATCGATGCCCGGGGCCAGTCGGCCGCCAAAATCGCCCAAGCTTCGGCCGCGGCGGAAACAGGCAACAACATGGCGGCCTCCAATGCCGCCAAGGCTCAAGTCACCCAGCTGCTGACGGAAGCCCGTTCAGCGTTGACTGGTGGCCTGGTGGAAGATGCCCGCCGCAAGGCGATGGAAGCCGAGAAGATCGCGAGTGCCAACAAGGTCACCTACCAGCTCTTCGAGGATCGTCCGGAAATCATCATCGCCGACGCCGCCCGCATGGCCACCCGTGGCAACACGGCCGCCAGCGGTGCCAACCTGGCCGCCACCGATCCTGCAGTTCTCAAGGCTCGCAGCGAAGCCGACGCACTCCTCAAGCAGGCCCGTGCGGCGCTCGTCTCCGGACAATTCGACAAGGCTCGTTCGCTGGCGGCCAAGGCCGATGGCATGAACGTGGCTTACGATGTCTTCGCCGATACTCCCGACGCCGTCCTCGCGGACGTCGAAGCCGAGTACTCGAACTTTGTGGCTGGCAACTCGAAGGTGCAGCCCGCCGGTGCCATGGTTGCCGCCAACGACTCCAAGGGTCAGTCGGTCGACTTCGCTTCGGGCGACGCCTTCGCCGCCGCCAAGGAAACCACAGCTGATGCCACCGCCCCCGCGGCCATCGCCTCGGCCCAGGGTCTGTCGGCCATCGATCTCTACAATCGCGGAATGTTCGAACTCAACCGTGGCAACCGCGATGGTGCCTACCAGGCCTTCGCCCAGGCTTACGAATCCGGTCAGAAGTTGGATCGCTTCCGCGCCCAGCGTCTGCGTGACTACATGCGGGAACTCGCTCCCAAAAGTGGTCGCGAAGTCCAGATGGTCAACCATCAGACCGATGGCGGCCCCGCCGATGCCACCGGGGGTGTGATCGATGAAGCCGCCCGTGCGAAATCGCTTCAGTTCGACCGTCTCCGCACGGAAACTTTGAGCACGATCTTCAAGGCGGAGCAACTGCGGGAGAAGGATCCCGAAGCCGCCCTGCAGATGATCGACCGCCAACTTGCCAGCGTGGAAAGTGCCGAACTTTCGCCTGAATCGATGGCTCAGCTGCAATCGTCCCTCGGCAAGACCCGCGTCTCGCTGACGAATGAAATCCTCCAGAAGCGGCCGAACCTCGACCAGAAACGGCACAACGAGGAAGTCCTCGCCAAGATCAAGGGTTCGACGGAGACCAAGATCCGCATCGAACAGGAATACGCCAAGCTGGTGGACGAGTTCAACGAACTCTTCAAGCAGAAGCGGTTCGCCGAGGCCGAAGTCGTCGCCAAGAAGGCCAAGGAACTCAATCCCACCGAGCCGACTTCCGAAACGCTCATCTACAAGTCGCGCCTGGCTCGCCGGGTCGATTCGAACGAGCAGCTCAAGCAGAAGAAGGAAGGGACCCTCTGGAACACCCTCAATGATGTCGAGAATGGCTTCGTCTTCGACGTGGGTGATTCAACTCCCATCTCGTATCCGGAAAACTGGAAGGAACTGACCGATCGCCGCAAGAAGTACGGTCTCGACAACCGCAAGCGGAGTGAGGCCGAACTCAAGATCCAGGAAAGCCTCAACAAGGCGATCTCCCTCCACGAAGATGGCGTCCCACTGGGCGAAGTCATCAAGAAGATCTCGGCGATGACGGATATCAACATCGTCATCGATCCCCGCGGTGTGGATGAAGAAGGGGCCAGCACTGATGCCCTGGTGACCATCGATGTCGATGGCATCGCCATGAAGAGCGTACTGAACCTCGTCCTCGAACGCTTCAACCTGGCGTACCTCATCCAGGACGATGTCCTCAAGATCACGAGCCGGCTGCGTCAGCAGGGGCAGATGATTGCCGTCACCTATCCGGTGGCCGATCTGGTGGTCCCCATCCCCAACTTCACCACGGGCACTGGCGGGCCGACGAACAACGTCGATCCCCGCAATGGTAGCGGGAGCAACGCCGGCAGCATGATGAGCGTCCCAGCCGGTATGGGCGGAATGGGCGGTCAGTCGATGGCCCAGATCGGGCCCAACGTGGCAGGTGGCATGAATCAGGCCGGCGGCAACCCGCGAACATCGCACTCGCCGCAAAGCACCGATTACGACACGCTGATCGAACTGGTCACCCGCACGATCGCTCCCGATTCCTGGGAACAAGTGGGCGGCCCGGCTTCGATCCAGCGGTTTGAAACCACCCTGTCGCTGGTCATCCGCCAGACACAGGCCGTCCACGAGGAAATCACGGATCTGCTCAAGCAGCTCCGCCGCCTCCAGGATTTGCAGGTGACTGTGGAAGTCCGCTTCGTCACCGTGACCGACAGCTTCTTCGAGCGGATCGGTGTCGACTTCGACTTCAACGTCAATTCGACTGTCGGTGGCCCGGAAACGGACAACCGAGGATTGCCGTTGCCTCCGTTCGGTGCAGTGCAACTTCCGACACAAGGTTCCTCCACCACCACCGCAACTGCCGGCACGACGGGAACCACGGGGACGACAGGCACTGCTGGCACTGCTGGCACCGCCGGGACCACTGGTGGAACGGCCGGGCTCTTCGGAACCCAACCGACCCGCAACACGGTTCAGCGTAGCAGCTACCAGAAGGGTGGCACGATCGTCGGTCTGGGAAGCCAGAACAGCTTCACGCAGGATCTGGATGTCCCCTTCCGACAGGGTTCGTTCGACATCGGTGTGCCCGACTTCGGTGGCTTCGACCCCACCGCCGGTATCACCACCGGTCTGGCGATCCTCAGCGACCTGGAAGCCTTCTTCTTCATCCAGGCCGCCCAGGGCGACAGCCGCAGCAACCTGCTGTTTGCTCCCAAGCTGACGCTGTTCAACGGTCAGACCGCGACGGTCTCCGATACGGTTCAGCGATACTTCGTCACCGGTTACGACACCACCGTCGGTGTCGGAGCGGCCATCCAGACCCCACGGGTCCAGCCGATTCCCGAAGGCGTGAGCCTCACGGTCACCGCCGTGATCTCCGCCGACCGCCGGTATGTCCGACTGACGATCATCCCCAACTTCACCAGCATCACCGATGTCCAGACCTTCTCCACCACCGCCGGTGTCACCGGCAACCAGCAACAGGGTGGCGGCGGCCAGAACAACCAGTTTGGTGGGGTCCAGGCCGGTGGTAACCAGCAGGTGGGTGGCGGCCAGAACAATATCGGCTTCGGCGGGATCGGTGGCTTCGGTGGCACCGCCACCATCGCCAACCAGGCCAGCCGCGTCGGCATGGGCCAGGTCACCAACGTCCAGGGGAACAACCAGAACGGCAACAACCAGAACGGTCAGGTCGCACAGCCTCCCCAGGTCGTGCAACTCCCCGTCATCGAACAGGTGACCGTCCTCACCACCGTCAGCGTCCCCGATGGCGGGACTGTCCTCCTCGGTGGCGTGAAGCGTCTCCGCGAAGGCCGCAACATGGCCGGTGTCCCCATCCTCAACAAGATCCCCTACGTCAGCCGCCTCTTCAAGAACTCGGGTGTCGGTCGCGAAACAGAGAGCCTCATGCTCATGGTCACTCCGCGAATCGTCATCCAGGAAGAAGAAGAGGAACTGCTCGGAGTCGATCTCGACTAACCCCAACCACACCTTGAACCTCGCGTTCAGCACACGTTTCCCGGAAAGGGCCGCCGCACTCCGATCGCCACGGCCACTTCCAGAAACCGAAATCTCCACCTGACGAGGATCCGTCGCAAATCCTCGCCCGCCGCAGTCACTGGCCAGTGACTGCGGCGTTTTCTATTTTACAAGAAGCATTTTGTCCGTAGTCCGTTGATTCACCATTCTCCATCTTCCCAACCATCAACCATCAACTGCCCCCTCTCCTCACTCCTCTCCAACCCCTCCGTACTCACCCCCATGCCCCGCCTCTACTGCGACAACGCCGCCACCAGCTTCCCCAAGGCCCCCGGTGTCGCCGAGGCCATGGTCCAATACCTCACCGAATGCGGCGCTGCCGCCGGTCGCGGCACCTATCGCTCTGCCTTGGACGCCCAGGCCATTGTCGACCAGTGCCGCCTCAAAATCGGTCGCTTCTTCCACGCCCCGCCGACCGCTTCGTCTTCACCCTCAACTGCACCGATAGTCTCAACCTCGCCATTCGCGGCCTCCTCAAGCCCGGCGACCACGTGGTCGCCACCGTCCTGGAGCACAACTCCGTCCTCCGCCCCCTCGCCTGGCTCGAGCAAACCGGCGGCGTCACCCAAACCCTCCTCACTCCCAACGAGCACGGCTGGATCGAACCCGCCGATCTCCGCGCCGCACTCCGGCCCAACACCCGGCTGGTCATCACTACCCACGCCAGCAACGTCACCGGCGTCATCCAGCCCATCGACGACCTGGGCACCATCTGCCGCGAGGCCGGCGTTCTCTTCCTTGTGGATGCCGCCCAAACCGCCGGAATCCTCCCGCTGGATATGGGTGCCCAGCCTGTGGATCTTCTCGCGATGGCCGGGCACAAGGGCTTGAAGGGCCCCCTCGGCACCGGCCTCCTCTACATTCGCGAGGGCCTCGACGCCGAGATCGCCCCCTGGCGGCTGGGCGGCACCGGCCTCGCCAGCGAAGACCTCACCCCCCCCGCCTCCGGCCCCGCCCGGTTCGAGGCCGGCAACCAGAACCTCCCGGGAATCGCGGGCCTTTCGGCGGCGATCGATTGGTTGGCCGCGCAATCCTTGAAGGAAATTCAAGAGCGCGAGCAAATTTCCCGCGCAGGCTGGCAAATTGCTCTTCGCGCCTTTCCCGGAATTCGGCTAATTTTGCCGGACAGCCCGAGCGTCAACATCTTGAGCGTGACGGCGACAGGATTCTCGCCCCAGGATTTGGCGATCATTTTCGAACAGGAACACGGCATGGAAGCCCGCCCCGGCCTGCACTGCGCCCCCCTCTGCCA
>PNLE01000009.1 GCA_013822855.1 Planctomyces sp. | reverse complement strand
TGTTCGACGATGGCTGACAGGTGGCGGGGATTTGTTCCTGGCCGCCGGGTGACCGCTTGGAAAGGCAGGCTGTCTTCTGAGACTCTCAATTGGTTGCGATGATTATTGCAGCCAGTGACTTTCAGAAGAGACGCGAAACCGGCGAAGAGGTGCTGAAGACTGCGGGTGATGTCCACGCGAGGGAAACCTGGCGATGGCGACTCTCCGCGCGGCCCTGATCGGTCGTGGAATGATTGAAGAACGGCCCGGTGGTTGCTGGTGACAGTGGCTGCCGGGTTGTTTTTTCGGGGTTTGGTGTTTGGAAGTTGGGAGTTGGGAGTTGGGATGAGCTTTTTGGCGGGCGGGAGGAGCACTGCTGGCGAGCCAGCAGTGGCACGCTTGGCACTCGCAGAGCGGTTGATTGATGTGATCCTGCTTAATGATGGCCTGATGATTTCTTGGGTTCGGCCTTTTTGGGGTCTGCTTTGGCTCCGTGACCAGTGGAACCGTGGCCTGAAGATCCGTGGCCGGAGGTGGCTTCCTTCTTGGCACCATGTCCGCTGGATGACCCGTGTCCGGAGGTGCCGTGTCCAGATGGCCCGTGCCCGGCTTCCGGTTCCTCGCCATGACCGTCGTCTTTGGGTTTTGGCTTCAAGCTTTGGCCTGGGGGCACCTGGGTGGGGTCTGCCTTACCGAAATAGCCGCCTGGCTCTTCAGGGCTTTCGCGGTATTTCCGGGCGAGCTCGCCAATGAGGAAGACTTCCACCCGTGCGTTCTGCGCCTGATGTTCGGCGTCCAGCTTCTTGGCGCTGTAAGGCTCCTCGGCCCCGTCCTGGCTCAAGCGGATGCGGCTCAGTTCCACGCCCCGGGTGACGAGGTAATCCTTCACCGCCTGGCTGCGGAACCATGAGAGTTGCCAGGGATCTTCCTTGGACTGCGAGTCGGCCCGTTCGCGACGAGAGGCGTGGCCGCGGACTTCGATCTTGTTGGGTTTCCCCCAAAGATCCGGCAGGAGGGCCTCCAACTGGTTCTTGGCCTCTTCATCCAGCTCGTAGATCTTCTCGGCGAACAAAACCATCGTGCCGATGTTCCGCGTCTTTTCCAGATCGTGGAAGATCTTCAATTCGGCCCGGGGAGGGAAAAGCGATGGCTCGGCATCGGGATCCAGTTCGGAGGCCGCAGCGCCGGGGGGCGGCTGGAAATAGTGGGCGATGGCCGTCTTGACTTCCTTGCTCTGGCCGGTGATCCACATCACGAGGAAGAAGGCCATCATGGCGGTGACGAAATCCGCATAGGCGACTTTCCACGCACCTCCGCCACCTGCAGCCATGTTCTCGATCTCCCCGGTCGGTTCGTTGAGCCATACGGTCTAGGCGGCGGCGTCAGCTTCCTTGAGAAGCTTTTCCATCTCGACACGTTCCGGCCGGGCTTCGCTGCCAACCACCCGGCGCGCCTGTTCGATGATCTGCTTGGGAGCGGCACCGCCAATGGCACCCTCGATGATGGCGGCCGTCGTGCGGTAGAAGTCCATCTCGGCTTTCCCCAGGAGATCCATGCGGGCGGCGAGCGGGCCCATGAAGCCGTACGAGGCGAGAATCCCGAGGAACGTCCCCACGAGGGCGGCACCCACCTTGTGGCCGATCTCCTCGACGGGGCCGTCGATGGCACCCATCGTGATCACGATCCCCAGCACGGCGGCCACGATCCCGAAGCCGGGCATGGCGTCGGCACTCTTGGCCAGGATCCCCACCGCCTGGTGATGCTCCTCCTCCATGACGGCGATCTGTTTCTGCAGCAGATCGTGCAGTTGTTCCTGGGTCATGCTGGCTTCGACGACCGAAGAGAGGCCGTCGCAGAGGAACGTCGTGAAGTGGTGATCCTTTTGGAGCCTGGGATACTTCGCGAAGATCTTGCTTTCATGCGGATCGTTGAGATGCGGTTCGAGCGCGAGCAGGCCGTCTTTTCTCGCGGTCTTCAGCAGGTCGTAGGTGAGTTTGAAGAGATCCGCGTAAGCCTTCTTGTTGAAGGGGCTCCCTTTCAGCGTCTGGATGATCGACTTGATCAGATCCTTGATGATTTTCGGGCTCCCCATGACGAGCATGGCCCCCAGGGAGGCTCCACCGATGGTGAGTACTTCCGAGGGGTGGAGCAACGCGCCGACATTGCCGCCGGCCCAGGTGAAGCCACCCAGGACGCAGCCCGTCACGACGATGAAACCGAGAATCACAAGCATGCCGTTGAGTTCCGCTGGGCGTGGCGTTCCACGAGGCGAGCCAACCAGAAACGAAGGCGTACAAAGCGCGCCGATAGACCTCTTCGCTTCTGACATCGACCGCCTAAGGCCCGGGAAGTGGCAGAATTTGCCACCAGCCATCGTCCGGAACTCAACCGGCGGTGAATGAACGGATTGTGCCGCCTGTGCGGGAGGGGTGGCTCAGACTGCGCCCCATCCACCGCCGCCGGGGGTATGGATGGTGACGATGTCGCCCGGCTGGACGTGGATCGAAGCCTTGCCCCCCAGATCGATCACTTCCCCCGTCGCCGCTTTGGTCAGCAGGTTCTGGCCGGTGGCTCCCGCACCGCCACCCGCTACGCCGTAGGGCCGGTAGGAACCGCGACGTTCGGAGAGGATCGAGAGTGAAAGCGTCTCCAAGAATTCGATCTCGCGCGAAACGCCATGCCCGCCGCGATGTTGACCTTCACCGCCGGATCCCTCTCGAATCTCGAAACGCCGGACGCGGAGGGGATAGCGCTGCTCGAGGATCTCCGGGTCGGTGAGCCGGGTGTTCGTCATGTGGGAATGGACAGCGTCGGCACCGGGGCCGCGGGAGGTGGCCCCCACGCCACCGCAGATCGTCTCGTAGTAGCCGAACCGCTTGTTGCCGAAGGTAAGGTTGTTCATCGTCCCTTGGCTGGCGGCCGCCACGCCGAACAGTCCCAGCAGCACATCGACCACCCGCTGAGAGGTTTCCACATTCCCCCCGACGACAGCCGCCGATTGCAGCGGATCGGCGTATGCGGGTGGATTGAGCAGACATTCGGGGAGGAGGAGATCGATGGGATCGAGGACACCACTGTTGAGCGGGAAGTGGGTATGGGAATGGTCGGGGTTGTGCCACTCCAGCAGTGACCGGAGGACATACATCACACAGGCGGTAACGATCGCGCGATTCGCGTTAAGGTTGGTCGCCAGAACTGGAGCCGTTCCGGTGAAGTCGAGCTGGCAGCGGATGAGCGGCGGGCCTTCGCTTGTGGCCGGTTCATGAACGATGCGGGAGGTGACTCGAATGGGGGAGCCATCGTCGAGGTGATCGACGAACGAATGTTCGCTCTCTGGAAAGGTGGAGAGCATGTGGCGGATCATCGTGGCGGCGATTTGCTTCAACTGATCGAGACAGGCTTCGAACCGGGTCGGCGACTGCTCGCGAACGAATGCGGCCACCAGCTCCGCTCCCCGGGTGTTCGAGGCCATCTGGGCGATCAGGTCGGCGATGTTCTGATCGGGCATGCGGGAAGGGTGGGGAGGGGCTGTGAACTTCGCGCGCAGGCCCGCTTCGTCGAAGAGGCCGTGGTGCACGATTCGCAGATTTTTGAGCAGGATCCCTTCATCCGCCAGCCGCTTCGAGAAGGGGGGCATGCTGCCGGGAACGATGCCGCCAATCTCGGCGTGGTGGGCGCGATTCGCCACAAACGCGCAAAGTCTCGGCGAACGCCCCGGGTCGTTGTCCTCGATGAAGACCGGACTGACGACCGTGAGATCGGGTAGATGGGAGCCACCGCTGAAGGGGTCGTTGGTGAGGAAGACATCCCCCGGCTCCATCTGAGGATAAGCCGCGAGGATCGACTTGATCGACTCGCTCATCGCTCCCAGATGGACGGGAACATGCGGAGCATTGACCACGAGTTCGCCCGCACGGGAAAAGATGGCGCAGCTGTAGTCGAGACGCTCCTTGACGTTGGTCGACTGGGCCGTCTGCTGGAGCTTGATCCCCATTTCATCGGCGATCGAGGCCAGACGCTGGTGGAAGACCTCGATCTCGACCGGCGACAGCAAGGTCTTCGTGGGATCATTACTGGAGTGGGGCTCTTCCGCGTAAGGATCGACACATGTTGTGCCCTTCTTCCTGGTGAGCAGGAGTTCGCCGCCGGGAAGAAGTTGGGCGGTGAAGTCGGCGTCGACAACGGTGGTGGTCGTCGGATCGGAGATGAGGGCCGGGCCGGAGATGGTGTCGCCCACCGAGAGCTGATCGCGGCGATATCGCGGTGCGACTCCCCACTTGTTGTTACGCCACTGCCGGGATATTTCGTCGGCCGTGACGGTTTGTTGAGTAGGGGATGATGGGGCTGTCTCTTGAGCTGCTTGAGGCCGCTTGTGCACAGCGGAGAGTTCGCCTCGGACAGCGACGACTTCCAGCGGTGCGTTGGCCCGATCGTAGCCGTATCGTGATTGATGCAGTTGTCGAAACTGCTGGGCCAGTTCCTCCGCCGAGTCATGTTCCTGGCTTGAATTCCAGGGGACGTCCAGCACCGATTCCGAACCGAAGTACCTCAGGGCAACGTCGAAGCGGGGCGTGCCTGGCATCTGGTCGGCACTGCGTTCCTGCTCGATCTGTTCCCTCAATTCGTTGGACAGGTTCGAGACAATCCCGGTGAGTTCTTGCATGGTGATGGATTCGGCAGCGGCAGCGGACCCTCGATCGTTCGAGGTGTTTCCGTTCGCATCGAGTAGCCGATAGATCGACTTTTCGCCCCGTTTGACAAGATCCGCCTGGCTGAGTCCGTAGGCGCAGAGCAGGGCGGCAAGGGGATGGATGAGGATCCGGGGGATGTCGAGCAGCCGCGCGATGCCGCAGGCGTGTTGGGCGGCGGCCCCACCGAAGGCGACCAGCAGATAGTCTTCCGGAACAAGCCCCTTCTGGATGGAGATCTTGCGGATCGCGCGGGCCATGGTGGCGTTGGCGATCTCGATGAAGCCGGCGGCCAGTTCCTCGATCGAGGTGATGGCCCGCAGGCCGCTGGATGCTGAGCCGACGGATTTTTGGAATGTGAGGAAGGCCTCGTTCAGCCGCCGCTCGATGGCTTCGTGATCCAGTGGGAAGGGGAAACGATCCGCGTCGATCCGGCCCAACCGGACATTGCAATCCGTGATGGTGAGGGGGCCGCCCTGGCCATAACAGGCGGGGCCGGGGGTGGCCCCGGCACTCTTGGGTCCGACGACCAACTGTCTGCCAACCACATCGCAAATGCTGCCGCCCCCCGCCGCGACGGTCTCGATGGCGAGGCGATCACCGATCAGTTTGACGCCCGCCTTCTGACCTTCGAATTCGTGCATGAACTGGCCCGCGTAATGGGCGACATCGGTGCTGGTTCCACCCATGTCGAGGCCGATGGCTTTCGAGAACCCCGCCGCCTCGGCCGCGCGGGCGAAGCCGATCACCCCCCCCGCCGGTCCGCTGAGTACGCTGTCACTGCCCCGAAAATCGGTGGCTTTGACCAAGGTGCCGGCACTGGTCATCAGGCGGACATGGGTACTGCCGACAGTGTTGGTGAGGCTGTCCAGATAGGATCGGAGCACGGGGGTGAGGAAGGCATCGAGCACGGTGGTTTCGGTGCGGGGAACCAACCGGGGAGTGGGAGCCGTCTCATGGGAGGTGCAGACTTCCTTGAAACCGACCTCCTTCGCGATCTGGGCAACGAATTGTTCGTGTTGGGGATGTTTCCAAGCATGGAGGAACGAGACAGCGATCGCTTCGATCCCCCGATCTCGCAGATTTTCCAACTGTCGGCGGATTGCCACGGGATCCGGCATGCGGAGAGCCACTCCCTGAGCCGAGAGTCGTTCGTCGATTTCGACCACTTCGCAAAAGAGTGGCTGGGGCTTATGGATCTGGAGCGCGAACAGGTGGGGCCGTTCCTGGGATCCGATCCGTGGTAAGTCGCCAAAGCCAAGGGTGGTGAGCAGGGCCGTTCTTGCCCCCGTGCGGGTGAGGAGAGCGTTGGTGCCACGTGTCGTGCCGAGCGACAAGGAGATTTCCGGAATGGGCTGCGATAAGGGAAGCCCCAGAATTTGTCGCACGCCGAGAAAGGCGGCTTCCTCGTGAGCAGTCAGTTCATACGATTTTCCTGCAAGGGGAACCCTGAGTTTTCCGGGATCGATCGAACGATCAGTCTCGCAGATGGTGAAGCGTGCGAAGTGCGTGTGGCTGGAATTCGACTCGGCAGGGGCGGGAGAGGTGACTTGTTCGTGGGAGGTGATCAGAGCCTCTTGAAGCTGGCCCTTGGCGTCATGAAACAGGCAGGTGTAGTTGACGAAAAAGCCGGTGGGATATTCGCCCAGGGAGTGATCGCACCATTGACCTTGGGAAGTGGTGTTCGATGGGATCGTTTCGACGGCATCGCGAAAGCCCTTCACTCTCCCGGAACTGAGCGTTTTTGCGAAATGCCGCTGACACGTCGGCGACTGGGCGATGACGTCCGCGAAGGTGCCTCCCACATCGATCCAGAATTGCCACCGGGCAGTACTCGAATCGTTTGCCGCACTCGGAATGCCCGGCTCTGGGGCAATGTCTGAAGTCTGTGTTGGCCGCAATGTCATGGTGGGAACGTTCGTTAGAAAAATGGGTTCGCAAATTTTCGACGCGGAATGCCCTGGGAATTTATACCGATTGTCGTCGCAGGTAAGTGTCCTTATGGACTGTGATAGTGGTGGCAAAGAGCTTCAAAACCGCGTTGCTTGACAGTTGTTTCCCGAAAGGAATACCATTTCCCTTTCCAAAACAAATCCCGACGGCACCGGCAGTTACGGTGAATCTTGCGAAAGCGGGATCGCGACGGGCGCAACTGTTTTCCATAATGCAATTTACGTCGATCGGAAGTGAGCCATGGCAGTTCCCAAAAGGCGGCAGTCGAAGGGGCGTTCGCGCCGTCGCCGCAGTCACGACTTTCTGACTCCGCTGCAACTCGCCAGTTGCCCACAATGCACGACACTGGTGCCCACGCACGTCGTTTGCCCGACTTGTGGTTATTATCAGGGCCGCACTTTGGTTGCGGACGAAAAGACGGAAGAATAGGTGGCCTAGGTCTCGCTGGTTGTTATTGAACCAGTCTGGAATCAACCAGTAAGGATCAACCTGTGGCGAGAGTCGCATTGGACGCGATGGGTGGGGACGTGTTTCCCGGACCCAACGTCGAGGGAGCGATCAAGGCGATCGAGGCTCTTCCCGGCATTGAGGTGGTGCTGGTTGGTGACGCACCTTTGCTGGCAAGCGAGGTGCAATCTCATCCCGAATTCGGTCGCCGTCTCACTGTCCATGCGGCCGATGGTTATGTCGGGATGGATGAAAAGCCGACCGAGGCTCTGCGTAAAAAGCCGAATTGCTCGCTCTCGGTCTGCTGGCAGCTCATGGCTGCCAAGAGTGTCGATGCGGTCGTCAGTGCCGGTCATACCGGTGCTGTTGTGGCCGCAGGTCTGCGGACCCGCCTCTTTTTGAAGAATGTCCGCCGGCCTGGCATCGCCGTGGTGCTTCCCACCATGCGCGGCCGTTGCGTGCTGATGGATGTGGGAGCCAATCCCGCCGCCCGGCCCGAGCACCTTCTCCAGTACGGTATCATGGGGGCGATCTACGCCCGCAACATGCTGGGAGTCGAGAGGCCTTCCGTCGGCCTGATGAACATCGGGAGCGAGGACGGCAAGGGGAACGATTTGGTTCGCGAGGCCCAGGAGCTGTACGCCAAGAGCCGGGCGATTCTCAACTACAACTATGTCGGCAATGTTGAAGGCCGCGACCTATACGAAGGCCGCACGGACGTCGTGATCTGCGAGGGCTTTGTCGGCAACGTGATCCTCAAATCGAGCGAGGGGATCGTCGACATGTTGTTCAAGACCGTGGGCAAAGCTGTGGTTTCCGCTTTGGATGCCGAGCGGGGGAAAGCGATTGAAGCCCTACAGGCTCTGGAACGCAAGTACGTCTACCATGAGTCGGGCGGAGCTCCGCTGTTGGGTGTCGATGGCAACTGCATCATCTGCCACGGTTCGAGCAACGGCCATTCGATCTTCAATGCGCTCAAGCTCGCTTCCGACTTGCAGGCTCGGGGCATCAACGGGCAGATCTGTGATGAGCTCGAGGCCGATCTCCAACTCGTCGGTTCCGCGTAAGCGATTCGAGCCGGAAGGCCTTTGGGCGGACGACATGTCTTGGCTCCTCCTTTGCTCTCGCTTTGGCGAGGCTGTGTGGTTAGCCATTCCGTTCCGCCGAACATGCATGGTTGGCTTGCGATTTTCACTTTGAGTTGAGAATCTGCCCCCAGAGAGCGGATTCAGGCTCGCAGTCACCATCTTCGCAATATTGATCATCATCGAGGGAAGGCAGGCCCGCGTTGGCGAAAGTCGCATTCTTATTTCCGGGGCAGGGAGCCCAGCATCTCGGCATGGGTGTCGGCCTCTGCGCGAAGTATCCAGCGGCTCGGGCGCTATTTGATCGGGCCAGCGAGATTCTGGGCTTTGACTTGCTGGTGGTTTGCGAGAGCGGGCCGCAGGAGCGGTTGGACAGCACAATTGTCAGCCAACCGGCTTTGTTTGTGGCCAGTCTGGCGGCATTAGAGTCGCTCAAGACCGACAATCCCGCACTCCTGGAGTCATGCGAGGCATGTGCCGGTTTGAGCCTCGGGGAGTACACGGCCCTAGTCTTTGCGGGGGCGATGTCGTTTGAAGATGGCTTGAGGGTTGTCGCTGTTCGCGGACGGGCGATGCAGGCTGCCGCCGATGCGATCCCTTCGGGTATGGTCAGTGCGCTGCTGTTGGAGCCAGCGCAAGTCGAGACCGTGGTCGCGGAGTCGCAAGACACGGGCCGGATCTGGATCGCCAATTATCTTTGCCCGGGAAACACGGTTCTTTCCGGTGAGAAGACCGCCTGTGCGAAGGCGGCAGAGCGGATCGAAGCCGCTGGCGGGCGGCCGATTCCCTTGTCGGTGGCCGGAGCGTTTCATACACCGCTCATGGCATCGGCCTGCGAGCAGTTGGCGGAAGTCCTGAACTCGGTGGAGCTCAAGGCTCCGAGGATTCCCGTGTTGTCGAATGTCGATGCGATGTCCCATTCCGATCCAGCCGAGCTGATGAGACTGTTAATCCAGCAGGTGACGGAGCCGGTGATGTGGGAAAAGTCGGTAAGAAATTTACTCGCCGACGGGGTGGATTCGTTTTATGAGATCGGACCGGGTAAGGTGCTTAAGGGGCTTTTGAAACGAATTGATCGGAAGGCCTCCTGTGAAACAGTGAACGACAGCGTGGCTTAAGGCGGGTTTGGAGCGGAAACAGCCTGAAAAAACGCTTTCTGGTTTCGCCGGGCGAATCTCGCAAAACGGGTGATTGTTGTGGTTTACACGATGTGGAAAAGCCGTTAGGCTCTCGCCTCCAAGCAGGGTCAACCACCGAGTTGATCCGGCGAGGAGCCGAAAGGCGTTCAACGGTTCAAGCGGCTTGAGGAGATTGGCGTGTCGTCGTCGGTAGAAGAAAAAGTAATCGCGATTGTCAGCGAGCAACTCAGCATCGCCAAGGAAGACGTGAAGCTAGAGAGTTCGTTTATCGACGACTTGAAGGCTGATTCCTTGGACGTCGTCGAGCTCGTCATGGAATTCGAAGACGAATTTGGTATCCAGATTCCCGACGAAGACTACGAAAAGATCAAGACGGTTGGTGACGCAGTTAAGTACATTTCAGAGAAGCAGTGACGGATGGCTAGACGAGTCGTCGTGACAGGGATGTCAGTCGTCACCGCCTTGGGCTGCGAACTCAGTGAGTTCTGGGATAATATCTGCAGCGGCAAGAGCGGTGTGTCTCGACTGGAGCGTTTCGATCCTTCGGAGTTCAAAGTGAACTTTGGTGGGGAAATCAAGGATTTCCACGCTGAAGATCACTTCGACGGGAAGGAGATGAAGCGTTTGGATCGCTTTTGCCAGTTCGCCATGGCGGCTGCAGACAAGGCGATCCGTCAGTCGGGGATTGACTTCAAGTCCTATACCGATCCTTACCGCTGTGGCGTCATCGTCGGCAGTGGCATCGGCGGGCTGAACGAGATTGAGGAGCAGCATGCGCGGCTCTTCGACCGTGGGCCGTCGCGTGTCTCGCCGTTCATGATTCCAAAGCTGATGGTGAACGCCGCCAGTGGAAACCTGTCGGTCTACTATGGCCTCAAAGGCCCCAGTAGTGCCGTGGCGACCGCCTGTGCGTCTGCTTCCAACGCGATCGGCGATGCCTTCCGCATGATCCAATCGGACATGGCGGATGTCATGATCGCCGGTGGCAGCGAAGCGGCCATCACTCCGATGGGCCTGTCGGGCTTCGCCCGCATGGGTGCCCTCTCGACACGGCTCGATTCCCCCGAATGCGCCAGCCGGCCATTCGACCGTGATCGTGACGGCTTTGTCCTCTCCGAGGGAGCGGGCGTCGTGGTTCTCGAAGAATATGAGCATGCCAAGGCTCGCGGTGCCGAGATCCTGGCCGAGGTTCTGGGCTATGGGATGTCATCCGATGGCAACCATATGACGGCCCCCGACCCCGAGGGTGCGGGTGCCGCACGTGCCATGGCCAACTCGCTCCGGGACGCCAAACTGAATCCCTCGGGAATTCAGTACATCAACGCCCACGGCACGAGTACGCCCTTGGGCGACAAGGCGGAATCCAACGCGATCATGACCGTCTTCGGGGAAGACTCGAAAACGGTCTGCGTTTCCAGCACCAAGAGCCAGCTGGGTCACCTTCTGGGTGCCAGTGGGGGTGTGGAATTCGTCGTGGGTGTGATGGCCTGCCTGCACAGTGTGGTTCCCCCCACAATCAACCTCGACAACCAGGATCCCGACTGCAAGCTGGATTATGTACCCAACGTGGCTCGTGAGATGCCCGTGAAGTGCATGCTCTCGAACAGCTTCGGTTTTGGCGGCCACAACGCATGTCTGGTGCTGGGGCGATTGTAAGCCAGCCATGATGGCCGCTGTTTTGGTGAGCCACTGTGATGGTGGTCGCAAACTTTGGCCTATCCGGCGCAGTCTCCCCCAATTCCTCCAGAGCGATCTGCGGGTGGCAACAGGCTGGCAATTCGTTGGCTGAAATCTGTCCGAACCAGCCGGTTTTTTGTTGTGAAAGGTTCATGGATGAACTTTCCGCAGATTTCAGTATGGTCACGCTCGCCTCGCACGGTGCTGGCCTGGCCACTGAATAGGTGCTTCCGCCGGTTCGCCGGATGTCTGGCACTCGCCGTGGCGATCTTAATGTTGCCTGGGTGTACGCACATGAATGGAACCCGCCACGGTGCAGTGGCCGGTGGGACGTTTGGAGCGGTGGCTGGGACTCTGGTGGGTGCCGCCACGGGAAATCCGAAGACCGGCTTGGTGGTCGGAACAGCTCTCGGCACTGCGCTTGGTGCTTCGATGGGTCATGCGGATGATGTGACCTTCGCTCGGGAAGTCGAGCTGGAAGCCGCCGCCAATCAGCAGGCCGTGCAGCAGATTTACGGCCGTTCGATGAACGAGCACGATGTCCTTCGCATGATTCATTCGGGAATCAGCGACGACCTGGTCATCAGTACGCTGGCCGATCGGGGGGGCCGATTCCGGCTGCCTCCCGATGCGGTGATCGAATTGCGAAACCGGGGAGTCTCCGACCGTGTGATCCAGGCGATGCAGCGATACAATTTGTGGCGGTAGCCTGAGTTGTGCCGGATATTCGGCCCTCACTGGTGGATTGGCTTGCAAAACAACGGTGAATCGACTCTCTTTCCTGATTCGACCAACCGAAACAGCCAGCGGGGAAGCCTCGAGGCGAACCGTGACACTGTCTTTTCCTGGGCTGCCGTCGTCGGTTCACCAGGCCCTGTCAGACGGAGATGAGACGACACGCCATGGCCTTAAGTAGCAAGAGTGCGGAAGATATTGTCATCACGGGCGTGGGGATCATCAGTCCCATCGGCATTGGATTGGAACGCTTCACCGAGCAGTTGAGGGCCGGTGCCAACGGGATAGCCAAATCCAAGTTCTTTCCCGGATTCGCCAGTCCGGATTCGGTGACCGGCGAAGTGGAAGACTTCAATGAGGAAACCGCGAAAAAGCTTTATCTGAAGGAAGTCCGCCGCAGCATCAAATTGATGTGCCGCGACATCCAGTTGGGAGTGGCGAGCGCCCTGATGGCACTCACCGATTCCCAGCTCGATCTGGAAAAGATCGACCATGATCGCATGGGTGTCGAGTTCGGTGCCAACCTGATGCTCAGCGAGCCGGAGACATTGGCTCCTCCCGCCGTCGCGATGCGCGATGTCACCGGCGAAATCGAATTCGAAGGCTGGGGTGCCGCCGGTTACGGAAAGATGGAGCCGCTGTGGCTGCTTCGGTATCTTCCCAACATGCCAGCCTGCCACATCAGCATCGCTTCGGATGCCCGCGGTCCCAGCAACTCCCTGACTTTGGACGAAGCCTCCGGCAATGTGGTGATCGGCGAAGCCGTGCGGATCATGCAGCGCGGTGCGGCGGACATCATGATCACGGGTGCGACGGGCTCGTATTCGCATCCCCTGCGGGCACTCCATCTGGCATTGCTGGAGTCTCTGCTCGCGACCACTCCGGAAGCTCCGGAAAAGCGATCGCGGCCCTTTGATCGAGATCGCAGCGGCTTCGTGGTCGCCGAAGGGGCGGGAACACTCATTCTCGAGACACGGGCCCATGCCGAAGCTCGCGGCGCGAGGATCTACGGTCGCATCCTGGCGACGGGATCGTCGACCTGTGTCGATACGTCGGGTGTGCCGAATTATGGAGCCGCTTTCGAGGGGGCGATGAAGGCCGCCTTGCGGAACGGAAATCTCGAACCGACCGACATCGGCCACTACAATGCCCACGCCGCCGGTGTGGGTGAAGTCGACACGGTCGAGGCCCAGGCGGTCAACAAGATCTTCGGCGACTATCGGATTCCGGTGACGGCCCCGAAGAGCTTTCTGGGGAATTCGTCGGCCGGATCAGGCATGGTGGAACTCGTCACCTCACTGGCGGCCCTTCGCGCTGGGTTTGTCCCCAAAACACTCAATTACGACACGCCCGACCCAAGTTGTGATGTCGCCGTCGTCACCGATTCAGGTGTTGTCCCGACGAAGAAGACGTTCGCTTCGATGAACGTGACCCGCAAGGGGCAGGCCGCCGTGGTGGTGGTGGAAGTCGAATAAACGTCGTCACTGGAAACATGTAGGAAAAGAGCCTGGCGAAGGATGACTTCGCCAGGCTCTTGCTTTATGCAATCGTGAAGTTCGATAATTGACTATTGGGTGAACTTGCCGAGCATGAAGGCGGCTCCGCGATAGGCGGAAAGGTTGCGAGCTTTGGTCGCCAGCGCCTGCTCGAAGAACTGATTCGCACCGGCCGTGTTGCCGGCCCGCAGTCGTTGCTGGCCGATGAAATAGTAGGCCTCGCAGAACTGCAGGTTTCGCAGGTTCAGATCGTTGCGTTCAGCCGCATTGAAGAGATCCTGCTCACTGATCTTCCCGGCGAGGAAGAGAACGAGTTGATCCATCCAATCCCGTTTCTCCACCGGTCGTGTGAGGCTGTCGGAGAACGTGGCGGCCGCCGCACCTTCCTGACCCGCAAAAGCCATGGAGAGGTAGCGCCAAGGATTCAGATAGCGGAGATCGGGGTCTTCGAGAACAGCATTGTTGAAAGAGGACAGAGCTCCCGGATAATCCTTGCCGAAGAACTTCGTGAAGCCGATATCGGCCATCGCGATGGGATTCTCGGGGTCGAGCTTCAGGGCCTCGTTGTAGTCCACGAGAGCCTCGGCGAGCTTGCCCTGCTGCAATTTGGCGGCACCGCGAAGGCTGTAAATGCCCGGCTGCTGCGGGTTCAACCGCAGCGATTCGTTGAAATCGGCGATGGCCGCCGTGGGGTTCTCGCCATCGTTGAGATTCGTGAAGCCGCGATTGGTGTAGGCCACGTAGAACTTGGGTTCAATCTGCAAGGCCCGGGTGAAATCGGCGATGGCTTCCTTGGGGCGATGCTGCTGCTGGTAGTACATGCCACGATTGTTGAAGACGAGGGGATTGTTCGGGAAGACCCGCGTGGTGTTCGAGAACGCGGCTTCCGCCTCCGAGAGCTTGTTAGCTGTCGCATAGGCGCCGGCAAGTGCCACATGGGCCCCCAAGTGCTGGGGACTCGACTGGATCGCGGCGAGATAGGCGGAGATCGCCTGCTCGGTGTTCTTGAGATAAACCTGTGCGCCACCCTTTTGATATTGGAGGTTCGCCCGTTCTTCGGGTTTCAGACCGGGGCGGGCGAGAATGCTGTCCGCGAACTTCACGACGACTTCGGCATGCTCTTTTTTGTTCTCCAGATTGGCCAGCGAGGTCATGCCGTAGAGGTAGGGCAGGTAATAGTTGATCTTGTCGGTGCCACCGATCTTGAGCGCCGTACGGGAATCTTCGATCCCGCTGCGGATCAGTTCGAGGTCGCCCTGCTGGATTCCCAGTTCGACGCGGGCCGATCCCCGGAGGTAGACGGCGATGTCGTTGTTGGGATTGCGGGCCATCATGCTTTCGGCCAGTTGCAGGGCCTTGGCGAAATCGCCCCGCTGATAGGCCGCTTCAGTTTCGGCCTGCAGTGGGTCGGAGGGGGACGCAATCGCGTTGGTGCCGCCAGCACCCGGCGGGTATTGAGGGGAATTGGGGTTGGTGGGAGGTCGAGTGGAGGGGCGGAAAAGCTGGGCCTGGGCGGTATGCGAACCGCAGGTGTCTTCCCATCCGAGGAAGGCGTTTCCAAGCCCTGCATCACTGAAGCAGGCCAAGGCGAGCAATGCCAACTTTGGGGAAGACTTAAGCAATGCGACCGGGCCGAATTTGCCAAGAAGGCGGCAAATTGAATGGCCTGAGGCCTCGTGGGCGTGACGTGGGGTGGTCATAAGGGGAGTCGCTCCTGCTGGATCGGGAATGGCCATCATGGCTTACCGGGGCTTGGACAATGGACGTCGAATGGTGTGTTGAGGGCATCACATAATGAGCGTGATACCGCGGCACAATCCACTGGCTGTTCAGTGGTGGCGAACGTTGAATAGTTCAGCCTTAAATCCTTGCCATTTCATCCATTATCAGTCAATGGGAGAGCTTAGCAGGAACATCTCATTCGTAACGGAAACTTTGATATTTCCCATGGACCCGAACAGGTTTTGGACAAATCAAAGGTGAAAAGTCGATTTAAAATCCGCAAACCTCGCAGATGACTTGTCTTGCGAGTCGATCGTAAAGAGTGGCGACAGTACTGTTTTGGCCCACCATTCATGGCTGGCCGGAGAGGTATGGCATGTCACGATACGAACGAGCCGGGAAGGCGAAATCGTCATTGGAGATTGGCTGAATCAAGGCGTCCCCGCCGCCGCTGCTGCTTGACACCCTGCGACTCCACTTGTACTTTGAGTGAGAGAAGGATGTTCTGTGTTTTTCAGGCTATTCGTGTGTGCAGGGGAAGCTCTGTTCATGTGAGTGGTTTGGCGACATTCTGCGGAGGCGATCATGGCTGGTGTTGGTGTACATCGATGGTGAGTTTCGGCTTTCCATCGCTGGCGTTCGC
This sequence comes from Planctomyces sp., assembly GCA_013822855.1. Lineage (GTDB taxonomy): Bacteria > Planctomycetota > Planctomycetia > Planctomycetales > Planctomycetaceae > Planctopirus. Next base: position 27,006 of record PNLE01000009.1, on the reverse strand, counting down.
CGTGCTGCCTGTCTCTTTCTTCTGATGCTCTCGCTCTGCGCGGGCTGCGGAAAGAGCGGCACGCGATTTTTGAACCCAATGCAGCGGGTGCTGCCGCAGAAAGTAGGGCATTCCCTGCTTTTTTTGTTTTTGGGTGAGTGCGGAGGTCATTGCTTTTCAGCAAGTTCCAGTCTCAGTCATTGAAGTGCTTGAGTTGTTCGGTGGTTTCTTCGGCGGTGATGTCTTCACTTCCGATGTGGCCCTGACGGCTCGGGTCGTGCCGATGTCGGTGGTTGGGTGGGGTGGATGTCCGACGGGTGCCTGCCATGTGCGGTGTCATCGGGGTGGGACAGCCTTGAAGCTTGCGGCAAGTGATGAGTTCAGAAGAGGATAGTAATGAACGGCAACGAAGTGCTGCGGATCGTGGATTCGATCCATCGCGATAAGAGCATCGACAAGGAAATTGTCTTCGAAGGGGTGGAGCAAGCCATTCTTTCGGCCGCGCGCAAGCATTTTGGTGAGGAAGAGTTGATCGACGTCCGCATCGACCGTGCCAGCGGTCAGCCTCAGGTGACGACCAACGGCCGCGAGATCGACCGCGATGAATTGGGCGACATCCTGGGTCGCATCTCGGCCCAGACTGCCAAGCAGGTCATGATCCAGAAGATCCGCGAAGCCGAACGCGACACGCTGTTCGATGAATTCGCCCAGATGCGCAGCCAGATCGTTTCGGGAACCATTACCCGGAACGAGGGGAGTGCGATCACTGTCAATATCGGCAAAGCGGAGGCGATTTTGCCCCGCAGCGAAATGATTCCCGGCGAATCGCACCGGCCCAATGAACGCGTCCGGGCGGTGATCCTGGAAGTGAAGAAGATGGGGCCACGAGTTCGCGTGGTTCTGTCGCGGGCCCATCCGGACTTTGTCCGTCGGCTCCTGGAGCTGGAAATCCCCGAAGTGAGCGAGCGGATCATCGAGATCCGGTCGCTGGCGCGTGAGGCGGGTTACCGCACGAAGGTGGCGGTCTCGTGCATCGACAGCAACATTGACCCTGTCGGTGCCTGTGTGGGTGTGCGTGGTGCCCGCATCCGCAATGTGGGCGAAGAGCTCGGTGGCGAGCGGATTGAAGTTGTTCGCTGGAATGATTCGTTGCAGGTTCTGGTTCCCAATGCGATGCAGCCGGCGGAAGTGGAGGACGTGATCCTCTGTCCGATGCTGGGTCGTGTTCTGGTGCTGGTGCGTGACGATCAGCTCTCGCTGGCGATCGGCAAGCGGGGCCAGAACGTGCGCCTGGCTTCGAAGCTCGTCGGTTGGGATATCGACGTGATGACCCGCGAAGAACTCGATCAGCAGCTCGATCTCGCGGTGGTCGCCTACTCGCAGATCCCCGGTGTCACCGAGGAACTGGCGGAGGGTTTGGTCTCGCAGGGCTTCCTGAGCTTCGAGGATCTGTCGGTCATTGAGCCCGATCAGCTCATGGAAATGGGTTCGCTGACCCAGGAGCAGGCCGACGTGATCGTCGAGTATGCCGAGAAGGAAAGCGAACGGATCGAGAAGGAGCAGGATGTCCGCCGCGCGACCGAAAAGGCCGAGCGGCAATCGCAGGAGCGCGAGCAGCGGCGATTGGACGAACTGGCCCGCCTGGCTGGCCCGAAGCCGGCAGTTGTCACTGTCGTTGCTGAAGAGGCCGTGGAAGCTTCCGAGGTTCCTGAAGAGTCCAAGACGGAGGCTGTTGCCACTGTCAAGGTTGAAGCCGAGGGGACTGCCGGCAACTGAATACTATCACCCTGACGACAGCAGGCTTGGGGGCGAGTGATCGAACTTCGGGCCTGATGAAGTGGATGACCAAAATATGAAGTGAATGGACGGCGATTTTTATCCAGATGGCTCCCTCGGAATTGGGAATCTGTCTGGTTCATAGGGTTTCAAGTTCCTGCCACGGGGCACGACAACCCTCGATTCTGAACAGAGGAATGAGCGTTTGAAGATTCGAATTTTTGCTCTCGCCAAAGAGCTCGATATGGACAGCCGACTGTTGATCGAGCATTGCGCGAAGGCGGGCATCATGGTCAAGAATTCGGCTCTGGCGAGTATCTCGCCTGAAGAGCGGGATCGCGTTCTCGCCATCATCCGGGGGACTGGTTCAACGGCGGTGATGACGGCGACCGGCCCCGAAGCGGCCCGATTGCCCCAGCGCGAAGAGCAGGCCCGCGAACTGGCCGGCGCGGTTCGCAAGCTGCGCGACATGATCGCCAAGTCCCCGATTCAACGATCCGGCGCGGTGACCACAACAGGTGCGGGTCAAGAACCCGCCCCCGCCTTCATTCAGGAATCGAATGAAGGCGAAGATGAGGTCGTTTCCGGCGACGAGGATTTCAGCGACACGGAGGACGAAGTCGCCGAGGTTGTCGCTGTTGCCGAAACAGATCCTGTTGATGACGAAATACAGTCTCCCGCAGGAGATGAGCCGACTGCGGAATCGCCAACTGCCGATCCCGCCCCAGCGGCTCCCGTTGTCGAAGCCAAGGCGAGTGGTGCCTCCACGACAGCAGCACCCGTGGCACCGCCACGCGTTCCCGGCGCGCCGGAACGCCCTGCGATGCCCTCGCGAATGCCAGCTGGGCAGATGCGGGCAGTGGGCAGCCGGCCCATGCGTGACATGGGGATGAGCAGTCGCGGCACACCTTCCCGCGGAGACCAGGGGCAGGGCGGCGGAGCGGCGACTCCACCGGTCGCCGGTCGCGGCAATGCCGAACCTCCAGTGCGTCCCCGGGGCAATGTTCCCGGCGTCGCGAATCTGGGAACGTTCAGCGGTCCTCCCGTGACCCGCAAGGAAGAAGCAAAGCCGCAAGCTCCCGAAATTCGGATCAACAAGGACGGCAAACTCGTCGCGGCGACCCCTCTGGGTGGTCACATGGCGGGTGGTGGTCGTCGTGGTGTTGACGACAAGATCAAGATCGGCGGGCCAGGCGATTCGATCGATACCCGTGGCGGCAAGCGGGGTGACAAGAATCCCGTCGGCGCGGGGATGGAGGAGATCCGCGAGGCACGCCGTGTCAAACGAACCAAGGATGTTCGTGGCAGCGAAGAGGAGGAAGCCGGCCAGCGCAAGGCCCTCCGCAAGATGATTCGCCGGCCTGGCCAGAAGCAGAGCGCGCAGCTCAAGACCTTCGCCGAAATCGAGCCGCCACTCAATGTCCGGTCGCTGTCGGAAGCGATGGGGCGACCTGCCAAGCAGATTCTGGGCATTCTCTTCAAGCGTGGAGAGATGCTGACGATCAACAGCCTGCTGCATGAAGACACCGCCGTCGAACTCGCCCTGGAATTGGGCGTCGATCTGCGGATCATCAAGCCGAAGGATGTCGAAGACGAACTTCAGGAATACATCGACCTGCCCGACGCTCCCGAGACGCTGGTCGATCGCGCTCCGATCATCACGATCCTGGGCCACGTCGATCATGGCAAAACCACGCTGGTCGACAAGTTGCGTTCCGCCAACGTGGCCGCTTCGGAGCATGGGGGGATCACCCAGCACATCGCCGCCTACCAGGTGGTGAAGAATGGTCAGAAGCTCACGTTCGTCGATACGCCCGGTCACGCGGCGTTCGGCGAAATGCGTGCCCGCGGTGCGAACGTCACGGATATCATCGTGCTGGTCGTGGCGGCGAACGACGGTGTGATGCCGCAGACGGTCGAATGCATCGCCCACGCCAAGGCGGCGGGTGTGCCGCTGGTGGTCGCGCTGAACAAGGTCGATCTCCCGGATCGGAACGAGCAGCGCGTCCTCCAGGAACTGGCCGCACAGAACGTGCTGGCCGCCGAGTGGGGTGGCGACACCGAAGTGGTGCGGACATCGGGTCTGTCGGGCGAAGGCCTCGACACCCTGCTGGAAACACTGCTGTTGACCGCCGAACTGAACGAATTCAAGGCCAACCCCGAGCGTCCCGCGACGGGTGCCTGTCTGGAAGCCTTCCGAGATGAAGGCCGCGGTCCTTTGGCCTGGCTCATCGTGCAGAAGGGAACCCTCCGCAAGGGGGATGTTGTCCTGTGCGGTCAGGCCTACGGCAAGGTGCGGGCCATCTTCAACGAGAAGGATCAGGAGATCGATGAAGCACCTCCTTCCACGCCGGTAATGCTGGCGGGTCTGGATATCGTGCCGGCTCCCGGCGACAAGTTCGTGGTGCTCAACGACCTCGACCTGGCTCGCGACATCGCCGAACGCCGCCGGATGTCGGGACGACAGACGTCTCTCGCCGCACGGGGTGGGAAGCGGACATTGGAAGATATCCTCAACGCCGCCCGCGACGGGGAGGTGCAGGATCTGGGAGTCATCATCAAGGCCGATACGCCTGGGTCGCTGGAAGCACTCCGCAGCGAGATCGGCAAGTTCGAACATCCCGAAGTTCGCGTCCGCATCCTGCATGAAGGTGTGGGGGGGGTGAACGAGAGCGATGTCTACCTGGCCAGTGCCTCGTCGGCGATCATCATCGCCTTCCATGTGATCCCCGACGATCGCGCAGCCTCCTTGGCGATGCAGGAGGATGTCGAGATCCGCCGGTACAACATCATCTATGAGGTGGTGGACGAAATTAAGCAGACCCTCGAGGGGATGCTCAAGCCGGCGAAGAAGGAAGTCACGCTGGGCCGGGCGATTGTGCTGCAGACCTTCAGCATCAGCCGGTTCGGTACGATCGCCGGTTGCCGTGTGCTCAACGGTACGATCGATCGCAGCAACCGGATCCATGTGATCCGCGATCAGAAGGTGCTCAATTCCTACGCTATTGCATCTCTGCGTCGGGAAAAGGACGATGCCCGCGACGTTCGTGAAGGGATGGAGTGCGGCATCCGGCTGGAAGGCTTCAACGATGTGAAGGAGGGCGACCTCCTCGAAGCCTACAAGATCGAGGAAGTGAAGCGGACATTCGAGTCGTAAGTGAGTGGAAAGAACCGGCCTGTGTTCGGCACAGGTCGGTCTGCGGGGTTCGTGAGTGATGGGTGCTTCCAGAGAATCGATTCTCGGTGATTGGAGCTTGAGCCGGGCGACCGAGTGTGCGCCGTCCGGTGCCGGCTCAGGAGTTGTTCCCTCATGATGTCCCGTCGATTGGCGAAAGCCTCCCAAGCTGTTCTCGAAACCGTCAGCCTGACCCTGATGCGTCACATCCGTGATCCCCGCGTCAAGAACGTCACCGTTCTGGCGGCCGAAGTCGCTCCCGACATGCGCACCGCACGGGTGCGGGTCTCGGTGATGGGTACCGCCAAGGAACAGTCGCTGTGCATGTACGGGCTGGAATCCGCCAAGGGCTTCATCCAGTCGAAGATCGCCGATCGCCTGGAGACCCGCTACACCCCGGTGCTGACATTCGTCCTCGATCAGGGGGTCAAGTTGAGCGTCGAGACCTCGCGGGCGCTGCGAGAGATCATCCCCGGCGAGACTTCGGAAGAGACATCCGAGGGGGCTGACGACTTGGATTTGGAAGGCGCTGAATCGGCTGACGGCGAATTCGATGACAGCGAATTCGAGGAGGATGAAGATGGCGATGGGGGCGACGAAGAAGAGTTGAGTGGATCCGAAGGTGGAGTGGGGTTGGATGGCGATGCTGGAAAGCCGTCCGCATGACTTGAGCGATGGACGCCTTGGTTTTTCACTGCGGGTCTCGAACGACGGATGCTGGCAACAGTGGACTGACGGGGCCCGCCGAAGCGATGACTCGGTTGCATTTCCTGGAACCTGACTGCGGAAGAAACATACGATGGCCTCTGCCGTACGAACGAAAACCGCCGACAAGCAGGCATTGCTCAAGAAACTTCATCCCGTCGTCAAGAAGCTCCACAAGCTCCCTCCCATTCCCGAGTTTCCTGTTTTGGAAACCATGCTCTTCGCGGTCTGCCTGGAAGACTCGTCGATCGAGGACGGGCTGGCGGGTTATGAACGGCTGCGGGCTTCCTTCGAGGATCTCAACGAGGCCCGTGTGAGTTCGGTGACCGAACTCCAGGAGGCTCTCGGTCCCATCGAGAACGCCGAGTGGAAAGCCTATCGCTACAAGGGCGTGCTGCAGCATGTCTTCGACAAGAACTACACGTTCGAGTTCGAGGGCCTGAAGAAGCGGACCCTGGAACTGGCCCAGAAGCAGCTGGCGAAGATCAAATCCGCCACGCCGTTCGTGCGGACGTTCACCCTGCACGCGGTGCTTGGCGCCCATCTCATGCCGCTGGACGAGCGTTCGATGAACGTTCTGGTCTGGTTGGGATTGGCGAATCCGGGTCAAGGGCAGGAAGAGGTCGCCGAATCGCTGAAAGCGGCCATCAAGAAGGCGGAGGTCGATCAGTTCAGCACGATGATCCGTGCTTTGGGAACGGATCCCACGCTGCGCGACGCGTTCAACCTCAAGGCCGTCCCGGTTCCCGAAGAGGGCTACGATGCGGCCACCGCGATGGATCGTCTCGCCGAGTTGATGAAGGTCGGTTCCGCCGCTTATCTGGAACGTCTGCGAAAACAGCAGGCTGCCGTGGATGCCGCCGAAGCGAAGCAGAAGGACAAGGACAAGAAGGAAGCGGACAAGAAGCAGGCCGCTGTTGACAAGGCCAACGAAAAGGCCGCCGCGAAGATCGCCGCCGAAAAGGCTGAAAAGGCCGCTAAGGTGTCTAAGGCGACGGCCGACAAGGCAGACAAAGCGGCCAAGTCTTCAGGCAAGACCGCCGCACCAAAAACGGCACCCGTGAAATCGGTCTCATCTCAGTCCGCTCCCGCGAAGTCGGCATCGGCCAAAACCACACCGGGCAAGTCGGCGTCCACAAAGCCCGCAGCCAGCAAACCCGCGCCGGCGAAAACGACCTCGGCCAAGGCCAAGTCGGCTGCTCCGGCCAAAAAGGCCACCAAGAAGAAGTAGATCTCCATCAATCAGGGGCACCGCTGGCGAGTGAATTCCACGATTGCTGTGATGATCTTCACTTCGGCCTAACTTCGATTTGCCGCTTGGCGCGAAATCGGGCTACAATCCACGCTGCTGAAAGTTCCCGGCACCCAATGGCTGGGAACTTCCGCAGGGATCTGCCCGAGGATGAGCGTGGGAGTCAGGTGATGGAACGAGTTTGGAATCGGGTTCACACGCTGGTGTTGTCCAGTCTGTTATTGATCTCAGGTCTTGAGCAGGCAGAGGTCAGCGCCCAACCCGCCGTTCAGCCCCCGCCCCAGGCGGCGGAACCTGACTCGCCGGCAGCCGCTCCTCCAGTCTCGGCCGAAGGCTCGGGGAAAGAGGGTGGCGGTAAGGAGGGGGCTGTCAAACCGGGTGAAACTCCTCCCGCGAAGAGCCCGCTGGGCACCGAGTCGTCGCCTGTGCCCCCCGTTCCCACGATTCAGATGCAACCGCTCGATGAGCCAGCGACACCGCTGCAGCCCAAGGTTCCCGCGACTCCGGCGGAAGACAAGAGGGCGGAAGCTCTTGCGTGGTACATGTCGGGTTCGCTGTTCGAATCGCGGCTGGAATGGAAGCGGGCCTATGCGGCGTTTCAACGAGCAGCCGAACTCGATCCCAAGTCGCCCGACACCTTTCGCAAGCTGATGCAGATCGCGCTGATCCAGGAGCAACCGATCCAGGCGATGGCTTGGGCCATGAAGGTCGTTGATCTCGATCCCACCGACTTCGAAGTGTTGCACACGCTGGCCGCCGGTATGGCGGCGCAGCAGCGTGGGGCCGATGCCATCAAGTTTCTGGAGCAGGCGGCCGCTTCTCCTTCGCTCGAAGCTCAATCCAACTGGGCCATCCGGCTTAACCGTGATCTGGCCATTCTCTATCTGGCCACCGGCAACATCCCCAAGGCGGCAGACAAGTATGAACTGCTGTTGAAGGTCTTCAAGCAACCGGACGAGTTCAAGCTCGATCCCCGCTTTCGCACCGAGTTGATGAATGATCCGCGAACCGGTGCCGAGCGCGTGGCCCAGGTGATGCTCGACGCCGAACGGGTTCAGCCAGCACGCGAAGCGCTCGAATTGGCCATCAAGACCGGCAAGGCGAGTCGCGGCAACGTCAACTTTTATCAATCCAAGCTGTTGCTGCTCGAAGGGAAGCCGGCTGAAGCTCTCGTGGAACTGCAGAAATACATCGATGCCCAGCGGCAGTCGAAGGGTCGGGAAGCCTATGAACTGTTGGCTCAGATCCTCACCAAAAGCGGCCTCGAGGGAGAGTTGATCGATCGACTGACGGTCATCGCCGAGAAGGATCAGCGGAATTCGACGCTGCAGTTCTTCCTGGCCGAGAAACTGACCGACAAGGCCGAGTACGAGAAGGCGGAAAAGATCTACGAGGCTTCGCTCAAGGGGTCGCGCGATCTCAAGGGCTATCTGGGACTCTCAAGGCTGTATCGCAAACAGAAGGTGGCCGACAAACTGCTGGACATCCTGGGGCGGGGGCTTTCGCAGGCTCCCCCCGACAGTGTCGACGAGATCGAAGCCGAGTTCGATTCGGTATCGAAGGACAAGGAACTGGTCGCCAGTGTGATCGAAGCGGGCCGCAAGCAGTCCGCCGCCGAGCCGCGCGAGTTGACGTTCGAGGAGGCTTATTTGGTCGCCAAGCTCGCCGCTCAGGCTGAGAACATCGATGCGGCTGTGGAGTTCTTCCGCAAAGCCAAGGAGATTTCACCCGAGCGGGCCGGGATCATCTTGTCGGATCTGGCCGAAACCCTGCTGAAGGCCGATCGCTACGCCGATGCGATCGTGGCGCTGGAAGAGGCGATCGGTGAACCGTCACTCGCGGATCGCAAACCCAATTTGCTCTTCCAGTTGTCGCAGGCCCGTGAAATGAGCGGCAACACCGAGGGGGCGCTGGAAGCCATCGATCAGGCCATTCGGCTGATTCCGCAGGCGGCGGTCCTCCAGTTCCAGAAGGGTTGGGTCTATTACCACAGCCGGAACTTCGAGAAGGCCGTCACGCAGTTCGAATCGGTCATTCGTGATTTTCCCGACGAGACGCGCGTTGTCCGCCAGTGCCAGTTCAGCCTGTCGAACATCTATGTTTTGCAGGGTGATCTGCCTCGTGGCGAGGCGATTCTGGAGAAGGTGCTGGAGGAAGACCCCGAGGATATTTCAGTCAACAACGATCTGGGTTACCTCTATGCCGACCAGGGAAAGAACCTGGATAAGGCCGAGAAAATGATCCGCAAGGCGGTCGCGGCCGAACCCGACAACGCGGCGTATCTCGACAGTCTGGGTTGGGTGCTGTTCAAGCTGGGCAAGTACCAGGAAGCGATCGCTCCGCTGGAGAAGGCGGTCGAACTTCGATCGGGTGGCGACGGCACGATCTATGAGCATCTGGGCGATGTTTACGAGAAGTTGGGACGTGCCGCCGACGCCGCCAAAGCTTGGGCCACGGCCTTGGAGAAGACGAAGGTCGAACGCTTTCCCGATGAGAAACTTTTGAAGCGGCTCGAAAGCAAGCTCGGCTCGAACGACAAGCCCCAGGCCACACCGGTCTCGCAGGCGGCTCCGGCCTCGTGACGTTTGGCTGCAGCTTTATGAAGCCAGGTGTCATGGATGTAGCTGGCTGGTGTAGATCAGTAGATCAAGAGTGGCTGTGGCGTTTCTTTGACGCAGCGCCTTCAGTCGCGGTGTTCCAGTTCAACAGAAGAGATGGGCAGCATGGCAGGTCATTCCCATTGGGCGAACATCGCCCATAAAAAAGGGAGATTCGACAAGAAGCGGGGCAAGCTCTTCGGCAAGCTTTCTCGGGCGATCATCGTGGCGGCACAGCGGGGTGGCGATCCGGCGGCGAACCTCGCTCTCCGCTATGCGATCGACCGGGCCAAGAAGTCCAGCATGCCGGCCGAGACGATCGAACGTGCCATCAAGAAGGGGACCGGCGAGCTCCAGGCGGACAACTACGAACAGATCCTCTACGAAGGTTACGGCCCCGGCGGCGTCGCCATCCTGTGCGACATCCTCACCGAGAACCGCAATCGCACGGCGGGCGATGTTCGCAAGATTTTCGAGGTCAACGGCGGCAACCTCGGCAGCACGGGATGTGTGGCGTACATGTTCGACCGGCGCGGCGTCTACGTCATCAAATCCGAAGCGACGACCGAAGAGTCGCTGATGGATGTGGCCCTGGAGGCGGGGGCCTTGGATGTTGCCCAGCGGGCCAACGGCTTTGAAGTGGTTTGCACCCCCGATACTTTCACTGCGGTGGGTGAGGCCCTGGAGCAGGCCCGCATTCCGACGGAATCGGCCGAGATCACGATGATTCCCCAGAATCTGGTTGAGTTGGATCTGGAAATGGGGCGGGCAGTGCTGACACTCATTGAGGAACTGGAAGACAACGACGACATCCAGAACGTGATGTCGAATTTCAGTGTCTCGGACGAAGTGATGGCCGAACTCTCGAAATAGACAATTACCAAGATGGCTGACGTGGTCGCCACTTGACTGTTCATGCGCGCTGTTGTATTTTCTTGTACACTACATGTTTGATGGGTCGTTTTTGTTCGGTCGAAGTTGATGAGCACGCGTTGCGATTGCTCTGGAAGGATGACGCAGGATGTCGCCGAAGGCCAAGCCCGAGAAGAAGACCGCTGCCGAGACCGAACGCGAGCACGTGAAGCTGCTCGACAACACCCTGGGCCAGATTGAGAAGGCCTTCGGGCGCGGCTCGATCATGAAACTGACCGACGCCGGGATGGATGTCGACGGCATTGGTTCCGGGGCGTTGTCGCTGGATCTGGCGCTGGGAGGCAAAGGTTTCCCGCGCGGCCGCATTGTGGAAGTCTTCGGTCCGGAGTCGAGCGGCAAGACGACGTTGGCGCTGCACTGCATCGCCAACTCGCAGAGGGAGGGGGGTATCGCCGCGTTCATCGACGCCGAGCATGCGCTCGATCCCGCCTGGGCCAAGAAGCTGGGGGTGAACCTCGAGGAGTTGCTGGTCAGCCAGCCCTCCACGGGTGAGGAGGCGCTGCAGATCGCCGAGATGCTGATCAAATCGAACGCGGTCGATGTGGTGGTGGTCGATTCGGTCGCGGCCCTTGTTCCCCGGGCGGAACTCGAAGGCGAGATCGGCGATTCCCACGTCGGCCTGCAGGCCCGCATGATGAGCCAGGCGATGCGGAAGCTGACTGGTGTCATCTCGAAGGCGAAGACGGTGGTGATCTTTATCAACCAGATCCGCGAGAAGATCGGCGTCATGTTCGGCAGCCCGGAGACGACTCCCGGCGGACGGGCCTTGAAGTTCTACTGCTCGGTGCGGGTGGATGTCCGCCGACTGGCGACACTCAAGGAGGGCGAGGTGACCATCGGCATGCGGATGAAGGCCAAGATCGTCAAGAACAAGGTCGCGCCCCCCTTCCGGGTCGCCGAGTTCGACATGCTCAGCACACACGGCATCAGCTATGCGGGGGATCTGCTCGATCTGGGCGTCGCGGCCCGTGTCGTGGATCGTAGCGGGAGCTGGTTCACGTACGGCGAGATCAAGCTGGGGCAGGGCCGCGACAAGGCCCGCGTTTATCTGGAAGAACACCCCGAGGTCATGGCCGAGATCAAGACCCGGGTGTTGGAACTGCATGCGGGGGGCCAGCACATCTCGACATCGTCCAAGGGAGAGTGATTGGTCTGCGTTGGTGTCGGTTGGCAGGGCACCGCGGGATTTTGCAGCGAGAGTTTTCAGGGGTGGGAGGAAGGCACATGGCGATTCGGCATAGTTTGCGAAGCCTTCCCTTCCCACAGACTTGTTCGCAAATTGGGCCATCGTCCCAGGGCCTGTTGATTCAATCACCGCCGAAATGCGGGCTGTTGGTGACTCTCCCGATCAGTCTGATGATTTTCTTCTGGCCCCAGGCGGGTGTCGCTCAGGATTCTGCGACGGCCCCCGCGTTCGCGATGGAAGCGGCTGTGCGGTCCGCGATCGCGAAGGCGGAGGGATCGGTCGTCAGTATCGCCCGAATCCGGCAGTCGGCCACCGAACTCGTGATCGGCCCCGACAACCGGGCAACTCGGCTGGATCCCATGGATCCCGATTTCGTCCCGAACGAATTCGCGGCGGGGATCGTAATCCGTGGATCGAATCCGCTGGAACCCGTGGTGCTGACGACCTATCACGCCGTCAAGAACGGGCAGCGGTTTGGGCAACCGATGCGGGGGGATCAGTCGCGGCTCTTCGTCACTTTTCCCGGGCGAAAAGGCTGCTGGGCCACGGTCTTCGCAGCCGACCCGAGAAGCGATCTGGCGATCCTGTCGTTGGATGGTGCCGCACTCCGCGCGGGAGATTTCGCACCGGTGCCGCTGGAGATCGGCCAGGCGGAGGGGATGGCCAAGGGGCAGTTCGTCGTGCTGCTGGGGAACGCCTATGCGATCGCCCGGGACGGCTCGGCGAGTGCCAGTTGGGGCATGATCTCGAACATCGCGCGTCGTCCGCCCCCCGATCCCCTGGCCGCGAAGGAGGATGCCCGCAAGGCCAAGCCGACGATCCATTACTTCGGCACGCTGTGGCAGTTGGATGCCCGCTTGTCGCTGGGGATGAGTGGGGCCGCCGTCCTCAATCTCAAGGGGGAGTTGGTGGGGATCGGCAGCTCGCTGGCGGCTTTGGACGGCTACGAGAAATCGGGCGGATTCTCGGTGCCGTTCGATGCGGGAATCCGGCGTGTCGTGGAAACGCTCGTGCGGGGGGAGGAGGTCGAGTACGGCTTTCTGGGGGTCAGCCTCAACCGGGCACCGGTCGTCTTCCCCAAGCCGCTGGAGGGATTTCCGCGAGTCGTCTACGGAACCCAGGTCGAGATGGCCTATCCCTACTCGCCAGCCTGGAACGGACGGATCGAGACGGGTGACATCGTGCTGGAGATCGGTGGCGTGCCGATTTTGCAGGGCGACGATCTGATGCGCGAGGTGGGATTGCGGGCTCCGGGAACATCGGTGTTGTTCACAGTTCTGCGGGATCAGCAGGAGTTGCAGCTGCCCGTTCGTCTGGGGAAGTGGCCCGTCGATTGGGAGGAACAGATCGTCGCCTCGAAGCCGAAGCGTGCTGCGTGGCGGGGTTTGACGATCGATTACCCGACCGGGAGATGGAAGCTCATGCCGCAACCCGTGCGGTTCTCGCCGGGGGTGATGGTGTCGCAAGTTGTTCCGGAGAGTGCGGCGGCCAAGGCGGGCCTGACGCCGGGCGAGTTCATCGTGCAGGTGAACGATCGCGCGATCGCTTCCCCCACTGAATTCGCCGCCGTGGTGGCCGAGGCGACGGGGGCCGTCCGGCTGATGCTGGGCGACGGTCGACCGGTCAGTATCGCGGTCGATTAGATGGCGTGCGGCGCGGGAATCGGCAGGGGTTGCGGGACAATTCCCGCAGCTGAGGATGCACCGGTTTTGCCGATTGTGATAACTTCTCCGGACAGGGCATGACAGCACATGCCGCGAATCTTCCTCATTTGCCTTGCAGGCACGGCAGCCGATCGACCATGAAGACAGATGAACTCCGCGAAAAGTATCTCGATTTCTTCGTCGGCAAAGGGTGCCTCCGCCGCCCTTCGGACGTGCTTGTTCCCAAGGATGATCCCACGGTCCTCTTCACGCCGGCGGGGATGAACCAGTTCAAGAATCAGTTTCTGGGGATCGGGCCGCTGGATTTCACCAAGGCCACGACCTGCCAGAAGTGCCTCCGCACGGGCGATATCAGCAACGTCGGTGTGACGGCCTATCACCACACCTTCTTCGAGATGCTGGGCAACTTCTCGTTCGGCGATTACTTCAAGCGGGAGGCGATCCACTGGGCGTGGGAATTTCTGACCGACAAAAAGTGGCTGGGCCTCGAACCGTCCCGCCTGACTGTCACCGCCTTCCTGGATGACGACGAAGCGGTCGGCATCTGGCAGAACGAGATCGGCCTCGACCCCAAGCAGATCACCCGCGAGGACGAGTACGAAAACTTCTGGCCCGCCGGTTCGCCCACGAACGGCCCGGATGGTGTTTGCGGCCCATGCAGCGAGATCTACTACACGCCGCCGAGCGGCAAGAAGGTCGAGATCTGGAATCTCGTCTTCACGCAATTCAACCGCGTGGGGGATCCGCCGAACAACCTGCGGCCGCTGCCCAAGAAGAACATCGACACGGGGATGGGTCTGGAACGCATCGCCTCCGTCATGCAGGGCTTCGAGAGCAACTACGAGATCGACACGCTGCGGCCCTTGTGCGAGCGGAGTGGCGACATCCTGGGCGTGAAGTACGACTTCACCGGTGCCGTCGGCCGGCCTCTGCGCCGCATTGCCGATCACGTGCGGGCCTGCACCTTCGCGATCCACGAAGGCTGCCTGCCGGGGCCTGAAAAAGAGAACTACATCATCCGGTTGCTGCTCCGCCGGGCATCGATGGAGGGGTTCCTCTTGGGCAAGCGCGAGCCATTCCTATCGCAGCTGGTGCCCATGATTTCGGAAGTGATGCGGAAGCCGTATCCCGAATTGCAGCAGACGATCGAAGCGGTCTCGCATGTCATCGAGATGGAGGAAAAGCAGTTCCTCGGCGTGGTGGATCGCGGCCTGACCAAGTTCCGCAAGCTGGTTGACCAGGCGAAGTCTGCCAACCGCAAGACGCTCTCCGGCGATGAAGCCTTCGATCTGCACCAGACGGATGGTTTTCTCATCGAACTGACTGAGACCTTGGCCGCCGCCGAAGGTGTTTCGGTCGACATGGATCGGTTCAAGGAATGCCGGGAAGAGGCCAAGAAGGCGAGCGGCCGCGGCGCGTTCGCCGAATCGGTCATGTCCGAAGGCCCGATCGACGCCCTCAAGAAAAGTGGCGGGACGGAGTTCCTGGGGTACGAGTCGATCTCGGCGGAGGTGACCGTTCGCGGCATCATCGCCGACAAGAAGCTGGTCGATGGCTATGCGACGCCGCAGGTGACGATCGGCCTCGTGCTCGACAAGACCCCGTTCTACGGCGAGTCGGGCGGTCAGGTGGGGGATGAGGGGACGATCACCACTTCCGCCGGCGAGTTCGAAGTTTTCGACACCCAGAAGGATGGCGAACTCTTCGTGCATATCGGCCAGCTCAAGTCGGGGCAGATCAAGACCGGCGATGTCGTTCAGGCCCAGGTGGATGCCGTCCGCCGGGCCGCGATTCGCCGGGCCCACTCGGCCACGCACATCCTCCATCACGCGTTGCGGGAAACCTTGGGCGAGAACGCCACCCAGCGCGGTTCGAAGGTGGAGGGGGATCAGCTGCGCTTCGACTTCGCCCATCCGCGAGGTCTGACGGCGGAAGAACTCACCACCATCGAAGACATGGTCAACGCGAAGATCGCGGAAGGGGCTCCCATCAACACCCGGGTCATGCCCATCGGCGAAGCCAAGAAGCTCGGGGCGATGGCCCTCTTCGGCGAGAAATATCCCGATTTCGTCCGCGTTGTGGAGATGGGCGATTTCAGCCGCGAATTCTGCGGCGGGACGCATCTCTCGAATACCGGGCAGGTGGGGATCTGCCGATTGATGAAGGATGAACTCGTCGCCGCCGGTGTCCGCCGCATCAGTTGTGTGACCGGCCCCAAGGCCATCGCCCGGATGCGTGAAACCGAGGGCCTGCTCAAGGAAGTTGGTGTGCTGGTCAAAGCCACGACCGCCGAGGAATTGCCCCGCAAGGTGGCGGCTTTGCAGGAGGAACTGCGTGTCGCCAAGAAGGAACTGTCGCAATACGCATCGCAGTCTCTGGCTGGCATGGCGGCGAAGTTGGTGAGCGAAGCCCCGATGGTGGGCGACATCAAGGTGATCGTTCACCGGGCGGATGAACTGGCCCGAGAGCAGCTCAAGGAACTGGTCGATCAGATCCGGGCGCAGGCCGGTTCGGCCGCCGTTCTGGTGGGACAGGCCGTGGACGGCAAGGTCTCGCTGATCGCCGGTGCGACGAAGGATCTGGCCCAAAGATTCAACGCCAGCGACGCCGTGAAAGCCGCCGCCAAACTGGTGGGGGGCGGCGGCGGTGGCCGGGCCGAACTCGCCGAGGCGGGCGGGAAGCTTCCCGAGAAACTCGACGAGGCCCTCAAGGAAGGTCTGGCCTTCCTCAAGAGCAAACTGGGTGGTTGATGGTTTGTCGGACGAAAACTGATGATTGAATAGAGAGGGGGGAGATCGAATTGCCACGATCTCCCCCCTCTTCGTCATATCTAGATCTCATACCCGTGAGGGAATTTCATTCCAGTTCGATCAGGATATCATTCGCTCCTTCGGCCTTGACCGAACGTCGCAACGGAGTTTTTTGCGGCAAAGCGTACTTCTGTGGAAGCAGAGACTTGGAAGGGTCTTTCCCCAACATCCGTGTCGTGTAGGCATCGGCAGGTTCATCAGGTTTTTGTTTGAGATCAGGATCGATCTTGATGACTGTGACCACATGCTCCCCCACAATCGCCCCATCATCGGGGTTGAAAGTGGAGAGGATGAACTCGCCTTGAGGATTGGTGATTCCTGAAGCTGATCTGGGCGTACCCGGAGCCAGGAAGCTGACGGTGGCACCTTCCACGAGTTGATTCTTGTACTTGAGGACGCCTTTCACAGGCACTGTTTGCGGGCGTCCCTCCTCTCCGGACGAACAGCCGATAAAAGTCAGGCAAGTCAAGGACAATGTGGCAGTTGACAGGGACGAGAGCGGAAAACCGAGGATGTTCAATGGCATGCGGCGACTTTGTAAATAGCTAGGTGACGAACTCAATACGGTTTAGAGCGAGGATGATTGGAACCGTAGTCTATGGAGATTAGAACTCACCGACTGGCTGGCCGTCACGCCGGTCACCGAGCTTTTGGTACGACAGATAATCGATGTTTTCGCTGATGAATCGCACTGAGCCATCGGCGAGTAGGAAGTGGGCACCGCCAGTATGTTGCGATTTGAAAGCGATCGCCGTTGCTCGGTCGCCTTGCCCATCACAGGCGGGTTCCGCCTGATCACCGGTTTTATCGCAAGTTTTGAAATTGATCGGGCCTGTCGTTGCTGCCCAAAGAGCTGCGGTATCCCACCATCCACGATTTGTGTGATCCGAGCACATCGGTCGGATCTCTCCAACCGCGATCGTGTTGCTCGTACCGTCTGTGATGTCGCGAATCGAAGCCGCCCAGGCTTCCATTGCGAATAGGCCGGAGACTGCTGAACCAGAATTGGTGAATGGTTCCCCTCCCGCCCAACCAAAGGTGTTTCCAGGATATGCGGCACAGTTGATCATTCTTTGAGCGCCGACACTTGGGGAATAGCAGCTCAGGGCGACTCCATCGTTGGGATTACGACCACCAGATGATTCAGACGGGCAAACGAAGGCCGGCATCATGGTCTTTTGGACAATGGTCAGATTGTTTCCCGTGTGAACATCAAGATTGAAATCGATTTTTCCGTAAAGAGGGGCCTGATCAATGAAGGGGAGAAGTTTTACCAAGACGCTTCCCTTCCGGTGGTCACCGGCGACCCAAGCCCGTGCGATGTTGGCTGGGGTTGTGGTGGAAACACCACCGCTGATCGGAAACTGGTTGAAATTGTCATGGTAATTGTGAAGGGCCAGACCGAGCTGTTTCAGGTTGTTTCGACATTGGGTACGGCGTGCGGCTTCACGGGCCTGCTGAACAGCAGGCAGAAGCAGGGCAATCAGGATCGCGATGATCGCAATGACGACAAGAAGCTCGATGAGAGTAAATCCGGGACGGCGCATCGTGGTTTCCAAAACAGAACAAGTTGTTTGGGCAAGAATGCCAAGCAAAACATCAGACAAATCAATTATGTCTCATGACAATTGATAATGCAAAAGATGATTACGTTTTGACTCTTTTCTGTGTGCTCATGGGTTGTTTTTGTGGGTGAATGTAAGTTGTTGATTTGAAATGAGATATGTCGTTTTCTGCCTTGTGTGTGATGTAGGTGTGGTTTTCATCAGTTGGATTGATCAATGACGAGCATGTGGGTGGAGGTTAGTTTTGGAAATTGGACTGCTGAACTGATTGGTGCGTGAAGCGTGTTGGTCCTGATGGATCGATTAAGGGAGGGGTAATGTCATTGAAACCGCTATCTTTTGTCTTCATTTTGGGGTGGGTGATTTTGGCGGGAGTGAGTGGGACTCCGCATGCGGTCGCCTCTGACCTCAAATCTGTCCGGAAGGTGCTCGTCGTCGGGATCGATGGTTGCCGTCCCGATGCGCTGGAAGCGGCTGAGACGCCCAATATCGATCGTCTGATCAAGCAGGGCCTGTATTGCGAGAACACCGACATCCTCGCGGCTCGTGGGACCAAGGGGGATACCGTCAGCGGCCCCGGCTGGTCGAACCTGCTGACGGGTGTCTGGCCCGACAAGCACGGCGTGGTCGATAATTCGTTCAAGGGATCGAACTACCAGGACTTCCCGCACTTCTTCGCCCGCGTGAAGGAGGCCCGTCCGGAGCTGAAGACGGCTTCGTTCAGCAGCTGGCCGCCGATCGCCGAGAAGATCGTTTCGGCGGCGGATACGAGCGTGAACGCCAAGGCACTCCACGCCTCCGACTATCTGAAGGCCGATGACGAGCTTTCCGTCGCCGCCGCGAAATCGATTCGCGAGGGGGCCACGGATGTCGTCGTCTGCTACTTCGGCCAGGTGGATGAAACGGGACACGCCCACGGGTTTCATCCCACGGTTAAGAAGTACGTCGAGTCGATCGAGCGGGTCGACGGCTACATCGCGCGGCTGTTGGAGGCCGTCGACGAGCGGCAAAAGAGTGCGGGCGAGGAGTGGCTCATCCTGGTTTGCACCGATCATGGCGGTTCGGGCACCAATCACGGCGGTGGGCGGGAGAAGCCCGAGATCCGGCAGGTGTTCCTCATCGCCAGCGGCCCGTTGGTGAAACCCGGCAAGACATCCGAACCGACCTATCAGGTGGATGTCGTGGCAACGGCCATGGCCTACCTGGGCATCAAACTGGACGACACATGGAAGCTTGACGGAAAGTCGGTGCTGGAAATTACCAGAGTTGTCGAGAAATAGCTGGCTTTGAGAATGGTCGCGATCGAATTCAATGAAAACGAGTGTCGCGGGAAGACTACTTTCCGCGACACTCGTCTGTTGTTTACTGAATCTGATATTTAGATAGGAGTATTAGAATTCACCGGCGATATCGTTGCTGCCTCGGCTGCCGAGGGCCGAGCGGACTTCGTTGGCGATATTCTCCGACAGGAAACGGACGGCTCCATCCATGAGGAGGAAGTGGGCCCCGCCGGTGTGCTTGCTGGAAAATCCCGCATAGCCGTATTGGGTGCCGCTGGTGGAGTTGATCGTCGTGCCAATCGATCCGGAAAACTGGGCATGTTCGTCCTGGGCGTTCTCCGTGCCGATTCCGCCGTAGCGGCGGTAGGTATTGTTGTCGGCGTCGGTGGCCGCACTGCGATATCGCTCGCCCACACCAACCGTGTTGCTGGTGCCGTCCGAGAGATCCCTTGTGCTGAAGGCCGTGTTCTGGTTGAACGCGCCATTGTGACGCACTGAATCGCCAGGGTAGTTGTCATCCATGTAGTGCTTGTTCTCGCCCGATCGTGAAACCGGATTTCCAATGGATCCGGACATGACGACGCCATAGTTATAAGTGGCCAGTCCGGTCGTGGAATCATAGTCGTAGGTTCGTCGATCCGGGGCGGAGGGGCACTGAAATCCCGCCAGTTGGGCACGACGTGCGGTCAGGTTGTTGCCGGTGTTCCAACCGGCATTTTCGCCGAAGGTGATGGTGTTGTAGAGCGGGCCCTGATCGATGAAGGGGAGGAGCATGGCCGTCCAGTGGGTCGCGCGGCGGTTTTCCGTCGTGGCACCGGTATCCTGGTTCAATGTCTTGTAGCAGGCGGCGGGGAAGACACGGTGTGTATCGAGATAGTTATGAAGTGCGAGGCCGATCTGCTTCAAGTTGTTGCGGCATTGGGTGCGACGGGCGGATTCACGGGCCTGTTGAACGGCGGGCAGCAACAGTGCAATCAGAATGGCGATGATCGCGATCACCACCAGCAATTCAATGAGTGTGAATCCCTTGAAACGAGGTGTCGTTTTGGCGCGAGGCATTCCTGTTCGAGACATGATGAAGCTCCTGGAGCCGAGGATAAAGAAAGGATCGACAAAAGCCGCCTGATCTGGCGAAGTGAAGTGAAGTCGGTGCGATTTCAGGAGTAGTATGAAGAACGAAAAGATTCACTATTTCAACGGTTCAAGTTTGATCTCAAAGGTGTTTGATCCAGGTTTGACTTCGAGTTGAAAGTCCTTCGGGAGTTTTCCAGGAAGCTTCTTGGTCGGATCGACAGGAGAGATGGAGATTCGATGTTGGCCGATAATGGCGCCATCACCTGAGATGTATGTTGCCAGCGTGAACGTTCCATCTTCCCGGATGGTGCCGATGGCCGATTTTCCACCTTCGGCTCCAGTGGCAATCGGTGAAAAGATGATTTCACCAAACGTGACTGGTTGGCCATTTGCAGACACAGTGCCTTTCACACTTGCGGTGGACTTTTGGTGGCTGTTGTCCGCACAGCCCGTCATGAGTGGGCCCAGCACTACTCCAGAGATCATCAGCCACAACCCAAGGCGTCGCAGTAAGGTCGGGTGTGAGCGGACGGAAAGCTGAGAAATGTAAGAAGGCATTCTCTGGCTCAACTGGGTGGAAGTGGTTTGGGACGGTGGCGGAGAACCGGCGACAGGGACAACCAACCCTTCGGCTGCCGAACTCACTGAAAGAAGGGCAATGAGGGGAAGCGTACAGAGATGGTATGGTGAACACTTAAGATATCGATATTTATTGATGTGAAAAGCCAGAAATTCTGCAATTTCTTCAAACTGGTCTATTGGTCGTGACTTCTCGATTGATTGTCTGTGTGCTGTAACTGGCTTGTCACAAGTAGTTTGCAATCAATCGTTTGTTTCCACATTTCCTCGATTGCGGCCTTCTTGATCCGTTGTGCGGTGCTTCGTTGCGTTTCATGGCTATGATGGCGGGTGCTGGGCTGTCCAAACGCGTGTTCCGGGGAGTCGACCATTCCTGTTGAATTTCAGAGTCGCCGTATTATCACGTCGCTCAGAGGCTGGCTGAGGGTCGCGCCGCCGGTGGTGTGCAGCCTGATGTTGATGCTCTACGAAATCTTCTGGGATTCGAACCGGCCGGTGATCTGGATCGGCGCGGGAGCCTTGCTGCTGCTGGCTGTTTATCGCTGGCGTAGTTCGGCCAGGCGTCTCTTTCGACTGGCGAAGCTGATGCGGGAACCACAGGTGGTGGCCGACGAAAAGGAGTTGGTCGTCCGGCAGTACGGCCATGCTCTGTCGAACGATGTCGCCAAGGCGATCAGCCATCTGGGCGAGCCGGTGGAAGCCCGCTGGATCGACACGCAGCCTGACTACGAGGAGATCCACATCCCTTGGCGCTTCGTCAAGAAAATCCAGTTGGCGGGGCCGCCATCGAAGCCGGAACTGCGGATCGCGTTCGAGTTCATGGGGCAGGGGCCAGCAGGGGATGTTTCCCTCGGGCCGGAGGTGCTGGTGGTGCGCGAAGCCGAGCTTCGTGATCGTTTGGCCGAGGTTCACCGGCGATTGAACGAATGCCTGGAATCGCACGCCCGCTCGCATTAACTCGTTTGGGTGAACCCAGCTCGGTTCTGAACATGGCTGGGACAATCAGCGTCGCTGGCCAAGTTCCGTCAGCACGCTCTGCACGATGTGGGTCAACTGGTCTTCGCTCAGGGCGACGTTGGCAGCGCGCGGTGCCACTGACACGGGTGCTGCCAATGTTGTCAGCAGGGAATGGGCCGTGGGCCGGGCGGCGGGATCGCAACCGGAGTGTGGGGAGTCTGTAAACCCGTGGCGGGCGAGCAGGCATTGCAGCGTGTCGGCGAGTTTGGTCAATTCGCCCTGTTGCTCGGATGTGATGGGCTGGCGGCCGCTGCCGGTCTCGAAGCCGCGGAGTTTCACCCCCAAACGGAAACCGTCGGGGAATTCGGCCGACTGGATCATCGTGTCGAAGAGGGTGACGAGTTCGTATTGCACATCGCGGGCGGCGGCAATCTGGCCCGCTTCGCACAGATCGAACAGCTTACGGGTCACTTCCGGCACGACGCCCGAGCTGGCGTTGGTGCCGCCGTCGCAGCCCAGGAGGAGCATCGGCATGAGGGCCGCATCCCAGCCGGTGAGGAAGCTGAACTCGGGCCGATGCGGGCGGATCGCCTGGATCATGCGGATCATGTGGGGGAGATCGCCGGAGGAATCCTTGATGCCGACCACTTTGGGGCAATCGAGGGCCAGTTTCTGGACGGTGGGGACGTCGATCGGGCTGGCGAAGAGGGGGATGTTGTAGAGCGTCACGTCGATCGGCGTGTTATCGGCGATCTCTTTGAAGTAGGCGTAGACGGCTCGCGGGCTGAGCTTGTAGTAGAAGGGGGCGACGATGGCGACGGCGGTGGCCCCCATGTCGTAATAGGCCTCGCAGGCGCGGATTGTTTCGCGGGTGTTGGCTTCCGCCGCTCCCGCCAGCACCGGCACCCGGCCCCGCACCTGGTCGAGGATGATCCGCATGATCTCGCGGCGTTCATCGACCGTGAACCGCAGGAACTCCCCCGTCGAGCCGTTGGGGTAGAGCCCGTGGACGCCTTTGGCGATCAGCCAGTCGACATACCGCCGCAGTTCCCCCTCGTTGATCCGCCCCTGGTCATCCAGGGGGACGATGTTGGGGGTGAGGATGCCGCGAAGTTTGGTGGATGCCGGCGGGGCGGGTGTTGCCATGGAACGTTGATCCTTGCTGTCCTGCGGGAGCTGATTGCCGTCGACGGAAGTCGAGCCACCGCCTGTGATTCGCCATGTTAGTGGGTTGATCCAAGCAGGAATACCCATCAACAGATCGAAGAATACTTGCGTGATCTGGGGCGAATGATCAATATCTGGATGTCCGCCCAGATTGGTCTTCTGTTGCCCTCTCGACACCTGTTCTGTCGGCCGCAGAAGTCACATCACTCGATATTCGTCTTTTCTTCCGCACTTTCTGTGCTTTTTCGCCATCCCGTCTCATTCCCATCTTCCTGGAGTCCTGTCATGTCTCGACCACGTGCCGCGTTCACGCTCATCGAACTGTTGGTGGTGATCGCCATCATCGCCATCCTGATCGCCCTCCTGCTCCCCGCTGTCCAACAGGCCCGAGAAGCGGCCCGTCGCACCCAGTGCCGGAACAATCTCAAGCAATTGGGCATTGCGATGCACAACTACCACGATGTCTTCAACACGCTTCCCCCCGCCTATGTGCAGGCCAGTGTGGCGGACAACAAGGGACACTGGGCGTGGTCGGCTTTCCTGCTTCCGTATATCGACCAGACGCCTCTGTTCAACACCCTCAATGTGAATGGCCAGCTTCCCAGTGCGGCCATGCAGGCCAATCAACGGGCCATGCAAACTTTCCTCGCCGGATTTGATTGCCCTTCGGACAACGGCCCGCAGGTGCATGACACAGCCGTCGACCCCGGCTATGCGATCGAGGACAACGGCACCAACAATCGTGGCCTGCCGCTCTCAAACTATGTGGTCTCCAACAACACGTCGGCAGTTCGTCAGGCGGGGCGGGCCGGAACCGATGGTTCGCAGGCGGCGAGCGGTGCGTTCTACCGCAACAGCCGCATCAACTTCTCGGCCCTTACCGATGGCAGCAGCAACACGATCCTGATCGGGGAACGGGCCTGGCTTTCCGGTGCGACGCGTATGAGTGCGGGAACGCTGTTCGCCGCACGCGACGGCAATACCCTTGGACCATTCGCCCAAGATACTACGGGTGTCGTCTGGAACCAGGGGCTGATGACGATCGCCGGTACCACCAAGTGGGGGATCAACCCCGTACTTCCCGCAGTGAACACCGAAAACTGTGCCAGCTACAGCAGCCAGCACACCGGCGGCGCCCACTTCCTGATGGGCGATGGCGCGGTTCGGTTCCTTAGCCAGAACATCTTCAACATCGGCGAGACGACACCTCCCGCGACGATCAACAGCACCTTTGAAGCCCTCGCGGGGATCGGCGACGGATTCATCGCGGGCGAGTACTAGCACATCTCCCGCTTGAATACTTGTGCCGCCTGTCCGTCTACATTGGTTTCGTCCATGAGGGAGGTGTTTGTGAACGCATCAAAGTGGTGGGCTCAAGGTGTTTTGCTGTCAACGGCGGTCATCTTGACCGCCGGTTGTGGCGGTGGCCCCAGTGACATGCCAAAACTGGGTCAGGTGACCGGAGTCGTCACGCTCGAAGGGCAACCGTTGGAAAATGCGCTGGTGAAGTTCCAGCCACCCGATGGCCGGGCTTCCGAGGGGCGGACGGATGCCGGGGGGCGATATTCCCTGCGTTTTGACAACCAGAATTACGGTGCGAAGCTCGGGACGCACGATGTGTCGATCTCGACGCGTGCCGACGCCCGTTCCGAACCACCGACTCCCGACGGCAAGGAAGGTCAGGTGATTCCCGCCCAGCCCGAACGAGTCCCGGCGAAGTACCTCAAGCCTGGCGCTCTCTCGGCGGAGGTGAAGGCCGGGAGCAACACTTTCGACTTCGCGTTAACGACCAAGTGATGTCGAAAGCCAGTCAGTTGGCTCCGGTCGCATCGAGATAGACTCGCTACGCGGGCAGCGTCACACGAATGCTGGTGGGGCCGCCGGGGGTGGAGGTGATGTCGATCGTTCCCGCATGCTGGCGGACGATCTGCCACGCTTTGCAGAGGCCGAAGCCGATGCCGCGGCCTGCCTGCCTGCCTGAGTAGAACGGATCGAAGGCGTGCTTTTGGTCGGCGGCGGAGAAGCCTCGGCCGGGGTCGGTCACTGTCAGTTGGAAACGCGGT
This sequence comes from Planctomyces sp., assembly GCA_013822855.1. Taxonomy (GTDB): domain Bacteria; phylum Planctomycetota; class Planctomycetia; order Planctomycetales; family Planctomycetaceae; genus Planctopirus. The sequence goes on along the minus strand of PNLE01000009.1, from coordinate 2,244 downwards.
GGTGATTCCTCCAGCCGCGAGAGATGGACGTGGATCGTCCCACCGTGCTCTTTCATGGCTTGGCGGGCATTTCGCAGCAGTTCGGCCACTACGATCGAGATCTGGTGCCGGTCGATATCGGCCTGGTAGCCGCGGGCCTCGTCGTCGTCGCTGTCAAGAAACTCGGTGCGGTCGAACTGGAAATCGACCAGGCAACCCGCCAGTTCGATTTCGCTTCGCTGCTTGTGAGCGACTTGTTCAACCAGTTTCCTGAGATCGACGGTCGACTTCTGCGGCGCGGGGGGCCGCGCGAAGAGCATCAGGTCACCGATCATGTCCCGGATGCGGAGCGTCTGGGCGATGATCGTTTCCAGATGCCGCCGCCGCTCGGGATTGTCTTCCCCCGGCAGCAACAGCTGCACCCGTCCGAGGATGGTGGCGAGCGGATTGTTGATCTCATGCCCGGCACCCGCCGCGAACTCGGCGAGGGCTTCCATTCGTTCCGGATCCGGCGACCACGGCTCAAGACCACCCGCCAGATCATCCACAACCCGTCTCCACCCGACGAACTCGGCAGTCACACACAATGAGGTCTGAAGTTGGGTGGCACGTCCCTGAAGGCTTTGCGGAAGGGCGTGGTCTTCCTCAGCTGCGTCACAATCTCGGCGACAAAGCCGTGATTTGATCAATGCAAAGCATGCTTGCCCAGGTTTTGTTAATGCGGCTGCAAGCATGCCACTTTCGGACAAGACCTCAAGCCATGGCTTGTCAGGAACCGACCGGTTCGACATCGAGCAGCCGGCACATCCGGTCGACGAGTGTTTCGACTTCGAACGGCTTCTGCAGGAACTCGTTGGCACCCGATTTTCGCAGATCTTCGATCTTGTCGGCTTCGACCATCCCGCTGATGCAGATGATCCGCACATCGTCCAGGGCCGGGTCGTTGCGGACTCGCTGGCAGACTTCCTTGCCGTTGATATCCGGCAGCATCACGTCGAGGACGATGATGTCCGGACGATACTCCTTGACCATCATGCCGGCGTCGAAGCCGTTGTTGGCGACGCGGACTTCAAACCGTCCGTCCGCCTCGAGGGCATCGCGGATCAGTTCCACGAGTTCGACATCGTCGTCCACGACCAGCGCCTTGCGGCGGCCGCTCTCCAGGGCATCGGTGGGGATGCCGTTTTCCTTCATGAAGCGGAAGAGGATATCCCGCGGAATGCGGCGGAAACGCGATCCGGGAACTCGAAAACCTTTGAGCTGGCCCGAATCGAAACAGCGAATGATGGTCTGTTGGCTGACCTTGCAGATCTTCGCCGCCTCGCCTGTTGTGAACACCGTTTTCATGACGAACGTCCATCCTTTGAAGCGGCCCCGTCATCTGCCAGGCAGATGGCGGAACACTGGACTGTGACCTCTTCGCTCTCCGTAGTCGAAGAGGTGGCGATTCCCTGCCGATTGCCGCCGCCAGCGCGAACTGCGCGGGCCACGGTAAACCCCAGACCTGCCGAAAACCCCAAGGTGCGCGACAATGGTCAAAATGCAGCGGCTTTCCGGAGTCTCACGATTGTGATTAACTTACCGATCCTGCCGACATGGCCGATTGTAACCATTCTCTGTCATTGGTCAACGTGTGTTGGCTTGGGAAGTTTGCCATGCTCAAGCGGTTTGCGGCATTGGCATTGTTTCAGCAGATTCGGCCCTTTTTCGCCGGATGGAGTGGCCTCTCCGGGCGGCCTTTTCCCGTCTTTGAAACAGGAAATCTGATCCATGGGGAGCGATCCTGCGTATAGGGCCGCAGTTCGCCAACTCAAGCCGTCTTTGTCGGCGATACCGGCACCTTGAGTTCTTGCCGCATTGACGAATTCGAGAGGACATCTCTTTGGGAACAGGCACCGCCGGGAAGAAACGCAAGAAAGTCACCCTCGATGCCTGGGTGGATCGACAGCTTCACGAAGCGATGCTCTGGGCGGGTGGTGGCCTGATTCTCGGGCTGTTCGTGGCCGGTTTTCTCACACTGCTCTATTGGAACATGATCTGGATTGTGTTGATCATCGGGTTCCAATGGGCAATCGCTCCAGGGTGGTTCTCAGAAGCGACGACACTCGTCTTCTGTTTGCTGGCAGTGCTTTATCTGACGGTCAACTGGGAGTCTTTGGAACGTCTTCGGTTTGAGTCCACCGACACTTTGCACTCGATGAGACTTGCTTCGCGATTGGTGGGATCGCCGTTTCTAGCCATCGCGGGACCGCAAACCGCGATTTC
>PNLE01000008.1 GCA_013822855.1 Planctomyces sp. | reverse complement strand
ATGATCGGCTCCAGAGAAGGTGAAGGTGGTACTTCCACTTCCTGGCGCAAATCCCGTGCCGTCTGTCGGGTGTTTTAATATCTAGTTTTTTGTCAGCCTCTAAGCGAAATCGCGTCGATGGATCGGGTTGCGATCACGCGATTCGAACCGCCCCCATCCCGTGGTCTAGAACCTCATGAACCGAAGCTTTGCACTGTCCTGAGAGAGTGAAACCAGGACGGCCGACATGACAGAAGTGGCGACCGACAAAGACGGGCTGCCCCCGTTACGGCTTTATCAGGGACATCGAAGTCTTTGACACCCGGAGTCGAAGACACTTCGCGATCAAACACCAATCACCCAACCGATTTGCCGAAACCGCTTCACCCTTTTTCGAGTTCCCACAAAACGTGGGGAAGTCCAGCACGTCATGGCCTGATAACAAAAGGTAGCGGGTGAGTCGCGTTGGCATGCGACTCACCCGCACCATGATCAGACGATGAACGTTCGACCCAATAGGCCACCCGTTATAACTCACCCAGGGGTTGACCGTCGTTAATTTGCCGCAACCAACTGTAGGTGTTCACATCGATGTTCTCGCTCAAAAAAATGACTGAACCATCGGCCTTCACGAGATGCACACCACCAGTATGCGTGCTGCTGGTTCCCCAGTCAGCCCCCCACGTTTGGTTCGAGCGGTTGATCATGTAGGTCGCGTTGGTTCCGCCAAAACTCTCGACATCGTTGGAGTTTACCCCCGGGTGCCAACCGACGGCATCGCCCTGGTGACGAGCACCGATCCACAGTCCGGCGTTCCAGTTGCAATTTGCGGTTGCACATGTCGTCCGGCCGGTGCCGTCTTGCGTGCCGGAGCGTTCGACGACCATCGCGGTGTTCGAAGTACCGTCAGTAATATCCCGCATCCGGATCGAGGAATTAACGTAGAACATGCCCCGGCGATCGATTGCCGCCGAATTCCCTGAGTTCGCGATATAGTTTGTCTTACCGAAATTGCCCCGCTTCGTGTTGATCAGTGGCATGGTGTCGGACGGACAACTGTAGGCCGCCAATCCCACAGAGGCTGCTGAAGTGGGAGCGGTCGTCCCGGTCGTATTCAATTGCCAGTGCCGCGTGAAGCCGGTGTCGGAGCCAATCTGATTATAGAGGGGCGCCTGATCGATGTATGGCAGCACCATTGCAGACCACGCTAGTCCGTTGGAATTCTCCTGAAATGTTTGTGTCCCTGCGGCGTAGTTGGGATTTGAGTCGATGAACCCGGGCGGGAAGACGAGGAAGGAGTCGTGGTAGTTGTGCAGGGCCAAGCCGATTTGCTTCAGATTGTTTCGGCATTGCGTCCGCCTTGCTGCTTCCCGCGCTTGTTGCACTGCAGGGAGCAAGAGAGCGATCAGGATCGCGATAATCGCAATGACCACCAGTAGTTCGATGAGCGTAAAGCCCCTCCAATGCGAGGCCGACCGTACCCGTGAAGTTTTCATGCTGCGGGGACTCCAATGTAGAAGAGAAAGGGGAGGAGGAAGGGAAAGGCTGTAAGAGCGATGCCGAAATCGGCAATTACTTGGACGTGAGCTCGAAGTCGTGAGTGTTTTTTCCGGGCTGAACACTCATTTGAAGAGTCGACCGCGAGTTGTATTTCGCGGGAATAGGATCTTTGTATCCCGCCGGGGCAGGGGCATCGAGAACGGTCTCGATCCGGACCTTGTTCATTCCGACTTCGGCCCCCTTGAGTCCACTGCGGAACTTCAGCTCGTAGATCCCAGAGGGATCAGTGTTTCCAAAGGCTATCTGGCCGTTGGCCGATTCAAAATTCACCGTGACGTTTGTGACCGGCTTCCCATCCAAGGTCACTTTGCCTGTGACCGTCCCGAGGGGCGGGGCATTTACCTCTCCGCTGCAACCCACGACAAAAAAACAAGTTAAGATCGTGGCGATCGCATTTCGCACTGGCAGCATGGTGAACTCTCGGAGAAACACATGGAGTCATAAAGACTTGTGAATGTATCCTGGGTTTACATCCTGGTCAACCGTTGATCGAGGTGGGGAGATCTCCGGATGGCCATGTTCGTACAGGAATTTTATGGGGACTTATGTGCACTATCTTTTTCCAGGTGTCCTAGTTTTTTGGCAGCTCTTCCATGGCTGGGCTGTAGTTCCAGGCATTTCTGGTAGGCGCTTTGAGCCTCTTCTAACTGATTCAAATGGAAATTCATCTCACCGATGTAAAACCAGGGGGAACCCTTGTCTGGGAGCAATCGAGCCGCTTCCCTCAGCGGGGGCAGTGCATCTTTCAAGTGGTTTCGGCGGTAGGTGGCGATGCCAGCGGCCAATGCACTGCGTCCGAGATGCCAATCTCTCTGTTGCGGCTGCTGCTCGCCGTAATAGGCTGCCAACTTGTCGTGGAGCGAACGACTGGGGCTCAGCAACAAGGCCCGTTGCCAACTCGCGGCTGCCCGGTCCGAATCGTCCTGCATGCGCCAGGCGTCACCTTCCGCCTCCAGCATCCAAGCGTGTTCCTGGCCCAAGGCTCGGAGCTTTGCGAGCAGCTCAAAGACCCTCTCCGGCTGCTGTCGACTTACAGCGTTGTAGAGCAGTTGCTCATCCACTGCCTGCTTTGAGATCTGTGGCGTGTCCCCGATCAGATCGTGTAGCTCCTGCACTTCTTTCTCAAAATCGGTCAGTGCCGCTCCTTCCGTTAACTGCTCCAGGCTTTTCATCTTGCGGGCAATTCCCGTCATTTGATCAAACGGTGAGACGTATTCCGTGTTGAAGTTCAACGAGACCAGGTGCGCCGATCGCTCGACCATTGCTGCCGCATGAAATGCTTCGCGATCCCGACCGAGTGCCGTCAGCGCGCGTTGCCGGAGGGCCTGAAATTCCAAGGAAAATTCGACTTGCTCGAGAACCCTGTCAATTGTCGGCAGTGCCTCCGCAGCCCGACCAGAACGGATCAGGAGTTTGGAATGCTGATAGGCAGCCGGGACGAAGGCCAGATTGCGGCGGAATAACTGTTCTGCCTGTTCCGCCTGTTCCAGTCGAAGTGCGTTGCGCCCCATCGCATACAACGCGTGAGCATGGGTCAGTTTGTCGTCCTCAGAGCGTGCGGGCATTGCCAGGACTTTTTCATATTCCCCGGAGCTTTCCGCCATGCGTCCCAAGCGATCCAGACTAAAGGCCAACCCGAACTTGGTCCGCAGCGAATTGGGGTCCATTAGTAGGGCGTCGCGAAAGGTCTGTTCCGCATGCGCGTAAAATCCCTTCCCCAGCAGGGCCTCGCCCAAGCGGGTCCAATCCCGTGCCGTCCCATTTGCAGCCGACTGGGCCAACTGCTGTAGATCGGGAATGATCAGGGGATCCGCCAGATGCTCGTTGGGGATGCGTGGAACCGTGCTCCAGGCTTTTCGAACCAGCAGGCCACCACTGACCAGGATTTCCAGCATCACGACAACCAGCAGCAGCCGCTCAGCGATCTTCATTCTTCGCGCCTCCTGCATTGAACCACGCCGAAATTCGCCCCAGATGCCGGTAAGGGCGCCTGATGTTCAAGCTTCCTGCCACAATGTCGGGACGTCCATCTCCCGTGAGATCGCCCGTTGCGACTGTCACCAGATGCAACGGAGTTGAGCCGATCTGCCAAGGGGTGAAGTTCTGCCGTCCATCGTTCTCGAGCCAGATGATGCTGGCGTTTTCACTGTGAAGCCAGTCATTGGTCAGGCTGACTAACACGACATCCTGAGCGCCATCGCCATTGAAATCCGCCACTGCAGCGGCATAGGCCCCGCCCAGATCGCTGATGCGATGCATCTGGAAATCCCACCCCCCGCGGTTTTCAAGCCAGTAACAGCCGTGATAAGGCTGCGGGTAGGCATCGAAATCCTCGAGATTGTCGCCAGCTGGCAGGATCAGATCCAAACGCCCGTCGCCATTCAAGTCGGCAGCAACCAGCCCCGCCCCGCCCAGATCGGGATTAATGGTCAACCACAAACGTCGGGGAGTAAACGTCCCATCTCCCTGATTTTCGAACGCCCACAACTCCTCTTCATCCTGCGTGACGATCGCAGTGATATCGAGGTCACCATCGCCGTCGAAATCCCCAACAGGCACATGAATGGTCCCCGGCGCCTCCAACAACAGATGATCCCGAAACCGAAAATCGCCAAGATTCTCCAACCAAAGTATCGACCCGCGCGAATACCCGAAGACGGCGACCGCCAGATCGAGTTTGCCATCGCCATTGAAGTCGCCAGTCTGCACATCGGCGACTCGGCGGACATCGTCGAGAATCACATGCCGGACATACTGGCCATCCCGGTTCTCAAAGAGTTCGACTCTGCCGATAACATCGTCATCCGGCATGATGTTGCCGAGCACCGCAATGATGATGTCCAGGTCGCCATCCTGATCGAGATCGGCCACGGTGATATGAGCCGGAACTGACACATCGTGAATCAAAACCGACTCAAGCCAGGAATCATCTGGCTGTCGCTTGAGCATCACGATTTGGTTCGCTTGAGCGTCCGCCGCCAGAATTTCGTTTTGACCGTCTCCATCCAAATCCAGGATTTGCACGTTCGTGATCAACGGCAGGCCAACGACGGGAGCGCCCAGCCGTTCAAAGCGAAAAGGCCACGCGGAATGGGCGTAATGAGTACCACCGGAATACAGTTTGGCCTGCGGTCGTAGCGAAGGAACGATGCGCAACAGCCCCAATGTTCCCAAGGGAATTGCGATCGCAAGAATCAACAATCCGATGCATCGCGCCACAATCTGCTTTCCGAATTCATTCTGCGAGGTTGTCGGATATTCCAAGGATTCACTGCTGGAGTACGTTTGCCAAGGACTGACTGCCTGACAGATTTCAGGGTTGTCGGGCATACTCCCGAATCGCGCAGCCCTTTGCCACTCGCCAACAGGGCCTTCGCTTTGTTGGCGCGGGAAGTGCTAGGGAATGGGGGTGGAGTTTGAGGGAGTATTCTCAATCGGTCACGGAGGGGAAGTTATGTCAACCGCCTGCGCCGGGAACCTGCTCGCCAGATTGGCGCAAGTCCCGGATCCACGTGGGCGCCAAGGACGGCGTCATCCGCTTTCCGCCATGCTGGCGGCTGTCGTAAGTGGCTTGATCTCGGGGGTCGGAAATGACACCGAACTCGTCGAATGGTTGCATGATTTACCGGTTGACTTCTGCCACAAGCTGGGATTCACCCGGCGGCCCCCAAGCTCGACTGCTTCCGCGAACCACTAATGGCTCTGGACACCCAAGCTCTCGACCAGGTCCTCCGCGACTTTGTCTTTTGCTACCAGGTCCTCGAATTCCTCCCCCACGCCCAAGACGAATTGCTGGCCGTCAAAGAGAACCAACCCATGCTCCGCCGGGAGATCGAGCATGAATTCGCCGCTTCTGAGGCGGCCAGGCCTTTCCACGAACAGGCCCCCCTACAGCTGTCTTGAACGCGCTCGCGAACGGAGTGAGTCGCAGTAGGTCGACAAGGGGCACGGTCGCCTTGAAGTCCGTACGCTGACCAGTACGACCGCACTCAACGAACATGTGCAGTGGCCGGCCGTCAAACAGGTGCTGCGCGTGGTGGGCGAGACGACCAGGCAAGGCGTGAAGACCCGCGAGGTGCGGTACTTCGTCACCTCGCTGACGCGCGGTCGGGCCGCGCGCGGCGGCTGTTGGAGATCGACCGAGGTCATTGGGGCGCGATCGAGAACGGATTGCACTGGCTGCGGAATGTGGTGTTCTGCGAAGACCGCTCGACGATCTCGAAGGGCCACGCGCCCCAGAACTTGGCGGCGCTGCGTAACGCGGCCCTCACCTGCGTCCGCTCCGACGGGGACGGCGCGGTCTCATGCAAACTCCGCAGATTCAACTGCCAACCTCAACGCCTCTTCGCCCTGCTCGGTATCTTGTAAAAGGCGAAGACCATGTGTTTGAACTCGTCTGAAAACACCCGTTGGTTCCGCATGCGCAAGATCAATATTTCGGGAAGATGGTCGGGGTTGGGAAGCGGTCTTCATGAGAGTTCCCGTCGTTCAGATATTCCTCCCGTGGTACCATCACTTCGGGCCAGCTTGCCGGGCGGACACGAATGTTTCTCCCGGGGCGGATGCCCTCGATGATGAGATCCGTCTCAAAACGGATTTGGATTCCACTGCTCCCCAGAGGAACCTCTCCGTCTACCTTGGTGACATCCAGGATGCTGCCTCTGGAAGCCATGTGAGCAGGCCCATAAGCACCACCTGCATGTTTCAATGTATTCTCGGCCGCGTTCATTACGGCTGGGCTCCCTTTCTGAAAATCGGCATAGAGAGAAGGGGCCATCCCGCCAAACAAGGTCGCGGTCACTTTCGCGCGGCCGAACTTGCCATATTCGACGGTATCGATCCATGCGGGCATCCAGCGACTGCGGATGAATGCTTTGTGCACCTCGGTCTGAAGATGGGCGGAACGTTGCATCGCGGCGTCATCCAGCCAGATGTCGGAAACATGGAACCGGGTGAACACGCCATCCGGTGTGGGTTTCCAAGTGATGCCGAGTAACACCGCCTGACCACCCAAGGATTTCTTCCCCTCAGCGGGCCACACGCCTTCGGAGACGAGGTCCTCGATCCCGAGGCATTCGCGGCCGCGCCAGATGCGAGTGGCGGCGTCGAAAGTCATCTTTTCCTCGCCGGCCTTGCTGTCTCCTTCTTGTTTCAGTCCGAGGCTGGCAACGATTAATCCCTTGTTGTTCTTGAGGTCCACCTCCTTCAGCTTCCAGATCTTTCCCTCGCGTTGACAATAGCTGGGCTCGTCTTCGAGAAGGAGAACATGGTTCTCAGCAGGCGCGATACCGGCACCGCGATTGTGATTCCCGTCGAGGCTTTTGCTGTTGACCGGTAACACCGGCACGGCGGAGTTTTTGGGGTCTGGCGGGAGAAAGGCACGGACGTGCATCACAGTGCCCAGCGGGATGTCCCGAAGATCTGCCGAGGCGCAGTGATAGCGGACGATGCCGTAGGGGAGCATGGCGAAGGGATGCGGGTCGTTTCGGAAAAACATGCCCGTTCCTTGTACGCGGATGCTGCCGCGGCGAGTCGCATGGTCCACGAACACGATTTCCCCGCGGTAGGAGTGAGCTTTTTCCAAAGGAGGGAACTTCCCATCTTCAGGCCGGAAAGGTTCTTCTGCTGCCGCCGTGGCGCTCAAAGCAATAGCCAAGATCCATAGACAGGGATTGACGAGCAAGCGTTTCATAGCGAGATCACCTTGTTGCTATCACCAAACTGGTCAATCTCCACGCCCATGCGTTGGGCCATGAGGAGCAGCAGGTTGCTCATGTGGGCGTCCGAGTTCGCGGGGCGGCTGCAGAGCCCGTAGTGCTCACCTGGTTTGTCGAGTTGATATCCCTTGAAGTGGCCTTGGTTGAAGTCGAGGTGGCTGCCATGTTTCAGCCCGAGGTCAGCCCCGCCGGCGAGCACCAGCGGGAGGTTGGCGTTGCCATGGCTATGGCCGTAGGACATGCCACTGCCGAAGAGTGCCATCGTTGAGCCGAGGAGCGGTTTGTCGCCCAGGTCTTTGGTTTCCGCGAGCCGCGTGAGGAAGTAGCTGAATTGCTCCACGGCGAAGGTATCGTACATCGTGAGCTTTTCCATGTAGCCTGCATCGCCGCCGTGGTGGCTGAGCTGATGACGTGATTCGGTAATCCCGATTTCAGGAATGGAAAAGGCATCCCCTTCCCCACCCATGCTGAAAGTGGCCACGCGTGTCACATCCGTCTGGAAGGCGAGCACCATGAGGTCATAGACCGTGCGGAAATATTCGCCCGCCATAGTGGCGGCGATGTCGCGGTCGGTACGTTTGCGATCGGCGTCGGAGACGGCAGGCAGCGGGGTGTCGAGCCAAGTATCGGCTCGCCGCGTACGAATTTCCGCCTCGCGGACGGAGGTGAGGTACTGTTCCATACGTCCTTTGTCTGGCGACCCCATTTTCTTTTCGAGCTGGCGCACTTCCGAGAGGTTGGCATCCAAAACGCTGCCTTTGCGTCGCAAGGCCCTCCTTTGCGCCGTTTTGCCCCCTTTCGGTTCCTCGAAGAGCGATGCGAAGATCTCACTGCAGCGCCGCATCGCAGGGAGCCGGACCCCGTCCGCGGTCCAAGCCAGGGAATCCTGGGTGAGGGCGACCTCCATCGAAGAGATTCGTGTCTGGAGTCCCGTGACTTCAGCCATCTTCTGGTCCACGGAGATGGTGTTCCGATCCGAGGGGCCGAGCTTTCCGCCAGTCAGCCAGACCGAGATGCAGTTGTGGTGATGGCTGAGGCTTCCCGGATGATGCAGGCCGCTGATGGGCGTAATGACTCCGCGATGCTTCTCCAAAGGTTTGAGCGACCGGGAGAACTCGTAGTCCTTGCCTGGAGTCGTGATCTGGTAGTTGAGCGAATGGACGCCGTTGGCGAGGTAGATGAAGGCGCTGCGCCGGGGTGTGGCGATTTGATCCTCAGCCGCTCGAAGCGGGATCATGCATTCCAGGAATGGGAGCGAGATACAACTCCCCAAGGCCCGTAACGCGTCACGTCGGTCGATCAACCAGGATTGTGAAAGAAAGTGACTCATCAGATTCTCCTTGTCAGAGATTGTTAGCGCTTGCGAATTAGGTCAGAGAGAGCCACTGCACGAACGATGTCCTTGACACGGTATTGGCTTCTCTTCACTTCAGCCTCGATGGCGTTGATGTCTTCTTGATCGTCCACGGTCAGCACGCGGCGGAGAGCGTATGTGCAAAGATGCTCGATGAAGGCCCGTGCCACCTTGTCGCGATCCTCGATCAGCAGACGTTTGAAATCGGTGGCATCCTTGAAGGCACGTCCGTCCGGCATCAAGCCGGCGGGATTGATCAAGGGGTCTTCACCGAGGCCCGCCGCAACCTCTTCACGAGTGCGCCACTCGCCGATGGCATCGTAATTGTCCCAGGCAAGTCCCAGGGGATCGATCTTCGAGTGACAGGCGGCGCAGTTTACGTCGCTGCGGTGCGACTCCAGTTTCTCACGCAGGGTGGCCTTGGGGCTCTTCGGTGGACTGGGTTCGATAGCGGGTACATTGGCCGGTGGTGGTGGTGGCGTCTTGCCAAGGATCGTCTCACTGAGCCACACGCCGCGGTGGACTGGGCGATGCCGTGTTCCATCCGAGGTCAGCCCGAGCACTGCACCCATCGTCAATAGGCCGCCCCGATGATCCTCCGGTTTTAGCGGAACGCGCTCAAAGCCGCCAGATTTCGGCTCCGGAAGTCCGTAGAAATCGCACAACCGGGCATTGGCCACAGTCCAGTCGGCATCAATGAAGCCCTCCAAAGGTAGGTTCTTGATGAACATTTCGCGAAAGAACTCGACAGGCTCGGAGCGCATACTTGCCTCGAGCCAGGCATCGTAGCGCGGGTACAGCTTTTTGTCCGGCGGGAACATGCCCACGCGGTGCAGCTGCAGCCACTGCCGGGAGAAGTCATCGATGAAGCGGTTGATCTTGTCGTCTGCCAACATGCGATCCACCTCTGACTTCAGGCCCTCACCATCCAGAGTATTGCCTTTGGCCGCGGCGAACAGGTTGTCATCGGGCATGGAACTCCAGAGGAAGTATGAGAGACGTGAAGCGAATTCCGAACCCGTGAGCCGTTCGCGGGCCACCGGGTCGCCCTCGACGAGATAAAGAAAGTGTCTCGATGTCAGTACGCCCTGCATCGCAACTTGAAAGGCATCCGCCATCTTTTCGCCCGCCTCGCGCTCCTCGCGATAGGATCGCAAATACCCCTCCAACTCCTCCCCTTTTACCGACCTACGCCAGGCGCGCTCGGCGAAACGCTTCAGGTGCTCCGCGACCACTTCGGATGTCGCATTATCACCCGGCAGCAGATCCCTGCGGCGAGATTTTTCAGCCTCCGTTACCAGTGGTCCCTCCCATTCGATCCAATCGAGGAGCACCGTGGAGAAAAGCCCGTTTCCCTTGTCGTCGAACATCTGCGGCGCATTCGGATTCAGCAGCAGAGTCTCGCTGCTGTGTGTGAAAATGTAACCGCCTCTGCTGCCGAGCGCATTGCGAAACGCCGCGCCTTGCCTTCTATCCACCACATCCGTGGCCACCACGCAGAAATCGAGCGACACCGGCATTTCGAGAAACACCTCGAACTGAAAAATCTGCGGATTGTCCTCCGGTGCCGTGAGGTCAAACTCAATAAGACCATCTACCGTCTCTTCGCCGGTCCGCTTGCCGATACTCAGGTGCGCTGTTTGTCCGCCTGGCGGTCGGATGCCGCTGGCCTGAATGCGGAGTTTATAGAGCCCGCTGTGCTCGGGACCGGTCTTGCCAAACCAAGTGGGCGAGAACGCGTTCTGGACCTGTCCGGGAAAGAGGAGATATCGCAACGGTCGCTTGATACCGAAACGGTCCAAAGCCGCCTGCTGCTCCTTTCCGCCACCGTAACGCAGTTCTGCGGCCGTTTTGCGGACCTTGCGAGCATCGCCCGACGCAGTGGGAAAAGCACGGTTCAGCACGAGTTCTGCGGCGCGGTAATAACGATCCACATGCGACGGCGAGAGTGATAATTCCGAGCCGATACGCTCAAAGCCGTGCCAGAGGGTGTCTTCGTTCAACTCCCCTGGCTTGGCAGGATCGTATCGCACGCCGAGCAGGTCATAGACGGTGTTCTGATACTCCTTCCGGCTGAGTCGGTAATGCGTCACCACCGGCCGGGCCGCCATCCTGGAGGCCCGGCCTTCCTTGATCCGGGAATCGAGATTGGTGACGAACGTCGCAATCTCCTCCTGCGTCGGCCGCGTCTCATTCTCCGGGGGCATCTGGCCGGAATTGACCTGTTCAATAATTTCTGCCCAGTGGTGTGTGTCCACGCCCAACTTGAAGTCGCGCGAGAGCTGGTCGATGCGCACGTCACCCTTTTCCTTGTCAGGTCCGTGGCAGCTGATGCAGTGTTTCTCCAGGAAAGCTTCAAACGGCTCTGCCCCAAGGACTGTGTCGGCGAAGCCAAGACTAGCGGCGAGGAGCAGCGATGAGGTGAATAATGACTGAAGGCGGAAGTGTGAAGTCATGGTTGGGTAAAGATGATATGCCATGCTGCCGTTCGGGGTAGGTGGTGGGCTGGTAGAGTTTTGATTGGCCTGTTGCGAGTTCACGTTCAAACCAACACCTCCTTCAGGACATGGCGTTCAAACTTGAGCATTGATTAGACCTCATTGAGCATCGTCTTCGCGTCGCCGAATGATTCCGGATGAAGATCCATCTTGTCCATCATTGAAAGGAATAGGCGGCACAGCTGACGTTCGGGTTTGTCTTTGTAGTCCAGCACACGGCCGCCTTGGATCCGCCCACCTCCACCACCCAGCAGGATGACCGGAAGCTGGTCGTTGTCATGTTTCGCGCCGGCCATCATGCTCGAGCAATGCATGAGCTGCGTGTTGTCGAGCAATGTACGCGATCCTTCCTGGATCGAGTCGAGCCTGCGTGCAATGTAGGCCAATTGCTCCATGAAGAACTGATTGACCTTCAGCCAGTCCTCGCCATCGGAGTGCGACAGCAGGTGATGGATCATGTAGTCGATCCCATGTTGCGGTTGCTCGACGCTTGGCAGGTTCGGGAATCTCAGGGCGCTGTGATCGTTGTTGAGTTTCAACGTCGTGATCCGCGTGGTGTCGGTCTGGAACCCGAGAACTAGGATATCACTCATCAGCCGCATGTGTTCGGCGATATCCTGCGGAATGCCATCGGCGGGCCGCTCAATATTGGGTTCGTCAAGCGTGGGACGCCAACCCTGAACTTCGCCGCGTTTGCCGGCGTTCTCGATGCGGGTCTCCACGTCGCGAACCGAATGAAGATATTCATCCAGTTTGTGCCGATCGCCGGCGCTGATCCGATGTCGCAGGTCGTGGGCGTCCGTCAGCACCGCGTCAAGCACGCTTTTGTCGCCTGGCGCGACCTCGTCCTTGAAGAGGCGGTCGAACGCGAGTGCCGGATAGAGCTCCAGCGGTGTCGGCGTGGTGGGTGAGCTCCACGAAATATGGGAGCTGTAGAGCATCGAATAGTTTTTGTGGATCGAGGGGTTGGAATGCTCGCAGCCAAGCACGAGACTGGGCACCTTCGTCGATCGTCCGTAGGTCTGAGCCAGGAGTTGATCGAAGCTGGTTCCCGAACGAATTTCTCCGCCCGAGGCAATCGGCGCACCGGAGAGGACATTCCCGGTCTGCGAACTGTGGATGTTTCCCTTGCGAGCTTCTTCATGGTAGAGGCCGCGCACGAAGAGCAACTTCTCGCGGAAATCGCCCAGCGGTGTCAGCACCTTGCCGAGTTCCATTGCCCGGCCTTCGCCTTTCGCCCACCACTCTTTTGAATGAAATCCGTTGCCGGAGAACAGCACCGCCAAACGCACCGGTGCTTCGCTCGCCGGTTGATTGCCGCGTGGTTCGTCGCCCCACACGTTGAAGGATTCAAGCCACGGCAAAGCCATGCTGACGCCCACACCACGCAGAAAGAAACGACGGGAGAAGTGGTGCTGCTTCATGCTGACTCCTGGAGCAATCGATCTCTGAAAATCCAGCGTTCTGAATAGATCAGACAGTGGGCAAGTGTAGCTATTCCCAATTCAACTCGGATCGATTGACATCAGGGTGACACGAATTCTTTCCCGCGAATTTCGCGGAATTGTGGACTGAGGACGATCAGTTCAATGGCAGTGCTGACTCGATAATTGTGGGATTTCAGTTGGGCGAGCATGTCATCGAGCAATGACTTGTCCGAGAGCTGCACACCCCGCCCCAACGCATACCCCAGGAGTTTACGGCAGAACTGGCGAAGGAAGTCGTCTCGGCGTCGCTCGAGCAAATGCTCACGCAGACCATCGAGTCCGTTTAACGCCCCGCCACTCGGGAGTTTCGCCAGAGTATCGATCGGCAATCCTGCGGCGTCCTTGCTGCGTGCCCGACCGATCGCGTCAAAGCCTTCCAGTGCGAAGCCGAAGTGATCGATGCGGTCATGACAGCGAGCACACTTGGCATCGCTGCTATGTCGTTCGATTAACTGTCGCTCCGTCAGTCCACTCGGCGCTTCATCCGGAAGGATGGGCACATCTTTCGGCGGACGAGGCAGTTTTTCGCCGAGTAGCACTTCACTGATCCAGTTGCCGCGTAGAATCGGGCTGGTTCGCGACGCGCCGCTCTGCTTCGAGAGCGTGGCGGCGAACCCCAGCATCCCTCCACGACCAAGGGCGCGCATACCATCCACCCGCTGCCATTCCTCGCCTTTCAAGTGCAGCCCGTAATGATCGGCTAGGGCAGCGTTCATGAAGCTGTGGTCGGCGTCCAGCAAGGACAATACCGAACGATCTTCCTGGAGCATGTCTATGAAGAAACGGACGGCCTCTTCCTGCATCTCACTTCGCAAGTCGACAAATGTCGGAAAGTGCCGTTCGCTCTTTTCGTTCAAACTTTCAAGATCGCGTATATGCAGCCACTGGCAGCCGAATTCGGTTGCGAGCCGACGAATTTTGCTGTCCCGCAGCATGCGGCGTGTTTGAGAGGTGAGCACCAGATCCTCATGCAGCCTGCCGGATGTGGCGATCGCACTCAATTCGTCGTCAGGCGTGGAAGCCCACAGGAAGTAACTCAGCCGCGTCGCCAGTTCATCGCCGTTGATCGCTGAAGCCTCTGAACCTTTAGCAGCGGTTTCCCCTCGATACAGGAACGCGGGCGATGTCAGTACCCTCGCCAGAAGCAGACGAACGGCTTCTTCATGGACGACACCTTTGGCTCGCAAGATTTGATAAAGTTCGCGCAAAGCCTGCTGCTCGAAACCGGTCAACGGACGACGCCACGCCTGGGGAGCAAAGTCGATCACCGCTTGAACCTGAACAGGTTCGGCGGCGAGCAATTGCTTCTTGAACTCGTCGGCTCCCCGCAGAATCGGCTCGCGCAATGGTATCAATCGTTTATCGCCGTGCGGGGCGTCGGGGCCGTCCTGGGTCGAGTATTGCCAGATTTGTTCGAAGGCATAGACCAACGTGAGCGCATCCTGACTGACGAAATGCAACTCGGCCCACAAGCGATCCAAAGTGTCACATTGCTCGTTGTCGAGCATCAATCGCATCAACGGTTCATCTTCACGGTGAAACAACGTCAAGGTCACGACTTCATCCACCGGGACGATCGTTGTGTAGCACAAAGCGGCGGGAAACAAGCGGCGAAAATCATCGAACGCCGCTTCGAATCGCCGCTGCGCCGCGCTCCCTTCGCGGACCAGCACCGGCGTGTCAAATCCGACTGAGGGCTTGCCCGAGTTCCAGGCTCCTTGGAGGGCATCGGCACGATGTACGCTCGGCCGCAGTCCCATGGAGGTCGGTTTGCTGGTGAGAACCTGCAACTGAACGCTTCCCTCATCACCGCTGCCGGAGTGCAATCGCCCTTGCACGACGAATTCAGCGCCATCGGCAAGTGATGCGGGGAGAAGCAATTCCATCACCGACGGAGCCCGCACACACAGGTCGTTCGACTCGATGTCACCACCCTGCGGAAGCTTGCCGAAGAGTGCGGGATCAATTCCATAGGAGGACTTTCGATCGTCGCCTTCGTCGTTCTCAGAATTCAATGAGCTCAAGGCGGACGAAAGCAGCGGTTCTGTGAAGGCCATCAACTCGGCATGAGTGGTTCGATCGGGCGAATCGGCCGCGATGGAGGCGAAGTCCTGTTCAAGCAACCGCCGCACCTCAAGAGCGATACGTGAGCGATCCTTGGCGTTGTTCGCTCTTCGCCATTGAGCCACCAGCGATTGGCTGGGAATGGCCGCCATATTGTTCGCAACTTCCGGTTCGCCGAAGAAATACCAGACATCGCGATTGCCGAGTCGGTCTGCGCGGGGATTGCCTGCAAGAATGTCGGGCACGACATCTTTGGCCAAATCCCATTGTTTTTCATTGCCGCGAATTGTCAGCTCAACTGCCGTAAGGTCGCAGACGTGATTTCCCTGGCCCGAGCCAATCACCAAGGCCACCATGTCGCCGGCCTGTACAGACACTTTCTCGAATGAGCCGATACCGACGACTTGGTCCCCAGAACTCGTACCACGGGCGAGAGTGTCACGCGTGTGACCTCGACGGACCTCCAACGCCCAAGTGATCCCATTACCGCATGCGATGTGGGCGTCCTCCACGCTCCCCGTGATCGACACGTGCCCTGCGATCGGACTACGCCAGGCGATGATCGACGAGAGCGTGGGTGACGGATGCGTGGCGAAACTGTGCGGCTTCATCGTGCCCGGAATTTGAACCGTTGCGTCGGAAGCATTTGCCTGCACGCTGAGAGCCTGTTCGCCACTCCAGCCCCGAATGAAGCTGTGATTCGAGACGCTCTCCGTTTTGTTGGGGAGCAGATTGCCAATCTTGACTTCATTGGACAGATCGATGCCCAGGTATCGCAGCCAATGGGCCAGCACGTCGCGATCAACGTCGTGCTTCCAGGCAAGTGTCTCCAAGTCGATATGCTCTTTCGACATCAGCGCTTCGTGTGCGGCGGCAAGGCATTGGGGCGCGGTAGATGCGACAGCTTCGCGCCGCCGGATCAACTGCCGCACGATACTGCGTAGATCCTTCATCAACAGATCTGGCCGGCCAGGCTTTACGAGTCGAGCGTTCTCCCAAACGGCCAAATCATGCTCATTGCCGTCCCCGGAATCGCCGGCGGAAAGGTAGATTGTAACATCCCGGCCATCGGCGGGAGCGGCGAGTTTCATACGGAACTCTTGTTGCGACATGAGTGGTGTCACAGGCTCCATCCAGGTCTTGGGGCCACCCGCCTTACCGATGTGTCCGATATTGCCGAATCGCCACAGGTAGCGTTGCCAGTCTTCGATCTCTTCGGCGGTGAGTTGTCCTTCGCGCCACTTCGTACGAAATGCGTCGAAAAGCAAGGACGGCTGATTGTCGTTGAGCATATCCCACAGCAGTCCCAGGTATTTCGCGTTGAGGTCGCATTCTTGGGCGACCAATGCGATGGTCTTGCTCCCATCGGACAATGCAGGCCGGTACTTCGCGGTTGCCGCGAGATACCGATCCAACGGAATCCTTCCGCCATCGTTGCTCACCCGTCCCGCTCCGCCCACTTCGACACTTTCTTCGACGTCGGTGGTAAATTGGCGATAGAACTCGCGAATTCGGATCAGCGACTCATTAGTCCAGTCACGACGGGATGCGGTCGGTGAAAAGCGAATTCCGTTAGGCAACAAAACGGCGTGACCGGCCACACCTTTCGCGGCGTCAAGATATTTCGTCAGCAAAGTGGGCGACATGACCAACGCCGCGCCAGCATTGGTGAATCCTTCACCAGCGGCCCCATCGACTGGAAATTCCCTCGCCGGATCAAGCGATGCCACTCCGGTCAGATCTCGGAGGGTATATGTGTACTCCATGTTCGAAAGCCGACGCAGTACGACCTCTCCGGGATCGCCTGCATTCGCGAGCGCCAACTGTTCCAAGAATCCCTGCAGCGATGTCGTGAAGTTCGACTTGAGTTCGACAGGCAATTGCGGTTCATCCCGGGGGGGCATTTCGCTACTGGCGAGTTGCTCAAGGACATGCTCCCAGATCCTTGGTTGCCGGGCGGCGATTTGGGAATTCGCAAACTGTTCCAGATCCAGTTCGCCGTCTTTCCGTTTCGTCGAGTGACATTGGACGCAGTACTGACGGAGGACAGGTTGAATCGTTCGTTCGAAGTCGTCATCCGCATCGGTTGCAGAACTGATGACTAACAACGTCATTAGGGTAGCAGCACATCTCACCACATGAACCGTCGCGATTCTGGTCGATGTTTGCCGTGTTTTTGCCTGCCATGTCGTCATAGACCACCACATCGAGCCAACACAGGTTCGCATTCCGCAAGTGAGCTTCAGTCATTCAAGATTCTGGTTTCACCCGAAGCGACATCCATGCCATCAAACCTTCTCTTCCATCGCATTGGCATGTCGGCGAGCGAACTGTTCGCATAAATCACTGTCGCCAGACCACCGTACCCTGAGTAATTGATGATGCGATTCCGCGGTGACTGATTGAGTCATCGCATTCAACGCGGCAGGCGGAAGATGTATGCTCTCCAACCAGAACACAAGCTGCGGTCGAAGTAACTGCCAAAAGGTAAGCAGCCTGGAAATCCGAGCAGCTCGAACAGTTTCCTCGGGAACCGCGATTTCCAGCAGAGTCAACTTCAGGGGATCCAACGCCTCTTCGAGCTGTAACGATGTCGCGGTTGAAGGGCGCCATGCAGTCCTCCGACAGCTGCAAACATGCCAGCCGAATCGCTACGCAGTCGAGTATTTCGCGTAACTCAACAACTCCCTGAACATCCGCTTTGATCCGAATCCGAACAATCATCGTGTCACGAGAATCAAGCTCTCATAAACTTTCTTTTGAAAGCTGAAACTTGGCCTGCCGCACCGAAACGAGATTAACTCGCAATTGAGTTACCAACTGCGCTCCTGAAAGCGACTTTCCGGGTTTCAAGTCTTCTCCCGGCGCTGTAGTGCGCAGTTGACCTTCCACATCAGCAATAATGCTCTTTTTAAGACTTTTCGAAGTGTGACAAAACTTTGGAGCCTTCGACCAAGCTTACGCATCAGCAAAACATAATGTGTCAATGGTCGACCGTCAATCACTAAGGCCATTTCACTTGCGTCAGGCCATGGTTGAGGGACATGCCGTCCGCCCACACCACCGCCAATCGGGACAACTCTTTGGCGATCCATCTGAGCCAGCACCTTCGGATCCGCAACCGTGACGGTCAGCAACAGGCCCTTCGTATCCAATGCAATACGGCGTTTTCGGCCTGTGATCTTCTTCCCGCCGTTATCGCTGCGCACAACGCCCCGCTCGGTGGTCTTGACGGTCTGGCTGTCGATGCTGGCAGTCTCTTCCCCGCTGGGGATGGCCTACTCGCGATGGACGTCGCGAAGATGGTCGATTTCTGTTGTCAGGTGCCGTCGTTGCGCAAGGTGGCGAAATGTTTCGTAGACGGTGCTTTTGGGTATAGTGGCGTGCTGATCGAAAGCGGTATGGAGACGATTCAAATCTCACTGGGAATTGAAGGCGGCATCGATTCATTGTCGACCGGTGTGGCCGTATTCAAGCTTGATGGATCGGCGATGGCCGATCGTCTGCCTCCATTACTTCCAAAATGAAGGTTCTCCTCATAAGCGGTTATACGGACAATAACTTCGTCCGTCACGGCATCCTGCACACCACCGTCTCGTTCTTTCAGCAACCCGACACATCAGTCCGGTTGAGTCACAAAGTCTGTTAAACTCTCAACCCGCCAGCAAGTTGAAGTAGGTTACGGTGTCCCAGCACCTTGGCTGCCGCCATTCGCATCGAACCATGCTTGCCCAGGCAAATGCCTTGCTGTGGATCAGTCCGCAAGTAGCCCGTACCGATGACCTGTTTGCGAGACGCTTTGCTCGCGGAGCCAGTGGCGTAGCTCCGTGCGACCGTCGGCGGTGAGGGGAGCGTCGATCCAGTTGAGTTCCCCCTCGGCGGCTACCGCGAGCAACTCATCGGAGGCGGGGCCGACGAGGCGCAGGAACGCTGCGTTTTTCGCCAGCTCTGGCAGACGCCTTAAGAAGGCGGCTTCCGATTCTTCAGAGGTCGTGCTGATCGTCAGCGGCACTCTGCTAATCGCCTCGGCCAGTCGAGCGCGTTCGATCGACTGTGTCGCCAGTTGTTCATCGACGTCACCGATCCGCAGGATCACCCCGCGACTCAGTCGATAGCGGAAGGTGTTCCGCTCGCAGCGGAGGGCCGAGGGATCGTGACCGATGCTGTAATGATCCTTCCAGGCCGCTTGATAACTGGCTTCCACATCGCTGATGGGCGTTGATGCCGATCTGTCGACGAGCTTTGTGAATAAATAGGTATAGTTCGGCCCACCTGCTTTCGCACCGGGGCCAATACTCGAACGTTTCCAGCCACCGAAAGGTTGCCGGCGGACAATAGCTCCCGTAGTGGACCGGTTGATGTAGATGTTCCCTGCCTGGACACGTTCCTGCCACAAAGCTTGCTCTTCTTTATCCAGCGTATGCAGACCGGCCGTCAGCCCGAAGGGTGTCGCGTTCTGCCAATCGATCGCTTCCTCCAGGGTCTCGGCTCGCATCACGCCCAGCACCGGACCGAAGCACTCGGTCTGATGGAACCAGGAACCAGGCTTCACTCCCAGCTTGATCCCCGGCGACCACAAGCACGGATCGATCGGGCTTTGCTTTGGCTCCAGCAGCCATTCCTCGCCCGGTTCCAGCGTGGTGAGGGCCCGGTGCAAGTTGGGACTGGCGGCGCGGATGATGGGTGTCACGATGCTTCGCCGATCCGTCGCCGGACCCACAGGCAAGCTGGCGGCTGCATCGCGAAGTTGGCGACGGAACATGGGGTCGTCGTAGATTTCGGCGTCGACAATGGCAAGGCTGACGGCGGAGCACTTTTGCCCGGCGTGCCCGAAGGCCGACTTCACCAGATCCTTGATGGCAAGTTCCCGGTCGGCCTGCGCCGTGATGACCAGCGAATTTTTGCCGCTGGTTTCGGCCAGGAGACGCAGCAAGGGTCGCCATTGCCGGAAGAGTTTCGCCGTCTCCCAGCCGCCGGTCAGCACCACGCAGCCGACCCGCCGATCGGTGATCAGCGACTTGCCGATCTCTCCATCTTCGCAGGGGAAGAATTGCAGCACGTCGCGGGGAACGCCCGCCTCCCACAACTGGTTGGCAAGGAGGCAGGCGGTGGTGACGGTTTCCGGCGCGGGCTTGAGGATCACACTGTTGCCCGCCATGAGCGCCGCCAGCACTCCACCGGCGGGAATGGCATAAGGAAAGTTCCAGGGCGGTGTGACAACCACCACACCTAGCGCCTGTGACTTGAGCGATTCGGGAACCTGGAACTCCTCGGCATAGTAGCGGGCGAAGTCGATCGCTTCGGAAATCTCGGCGTCGGCCTCCCAGATCGCCTTCTTTCCATCCCGCTGCATGCAGGCGATTGTTTCAAAACGCTGCCGACTCATGACCTCGGCGGCGGCGTGCAGAATCCGGCTGCGCTCGGCGACATCGCGGCCTTCCCACGCGGGCTGGGCAGCACGGGCTGCTTCAAGCACTTCGTTCAACGGCGAAAGTGCGGGGATCGCGGGTGGCGTCCAGTTCACGAGGGCTTCATCCAGCTGGTGCCGAACGGCGGGCTGCGTCCAATCGCTGTCGGGTTCGTTGTCGAACTCTTTGGCGTCAGTGCCAGCATGGAGCGGCTGGCTGCGGCGGGATCGATCGCTCACGGTGAGTCGCTGTTCCCAGCCCTCTTCAAACCGCCGCTGCTGTTCCCGCCATTCGGGGCTGCCGGGTTCGAGTGCGAACGCCGCCCGCAGGAAGTTTTCGGGAGCCGTATTCTCATCCAGGCGACGGACGAGGTACGACATCGCACCAAAGAAGTCCTCCTTCTGCACGGCCGGTGAATAGAGCAACAGTCCACCGGCTGCATCGCGGACGGCTCGTGCCTGATGGTTGGCCATCCCTTCGAGCATTTCCAACTCGACGCGGTTTTCCGTCCCGAAGCGTTCCCGAAGTTCCAGGGCAAGAGCCACATCGAACAAGTTGTGCGACGCGACCCCTAGCCGCACGGCCGCAGCGTTCTCCGGCCGGCAGCCGAACTCGAGCATGCGGCGGAAGTTCGCATCCGTCTCGGCCTTGGTCGCATAGGGGGCGGGTTGCCAGCCATGCAGCTCGGCTTCGACCTGTTCCATCGCCAGGTTAGCCCCTTTGACGAGCCGCACCTTGATATCGCTGCCACCCGCCGCGACACGTTCTTTCGCCCAGGCTGTCAACGACTTTTGCGCCGCCCAGGAATCGGGCAGATAGGCCTGCAGGACGATCCCGGCCGAAAGGTGGCGGAACTCGGCTTCATCAAGCACGTTCTGGAACGTCTCCAGCGTGAGAGCCAGGTCGCGGAACTCCTCCATATCGAGGTTGACGAATTTGGGCTGTGCACTTTTTGAGGAAGGAAGGGCTGCCCGGAAGATCAACCGCAGCCGCTCGGCGATCTCCCGGCTGGTCTCCTCCCACGCAAGGATATTGACCTGGCTGAAAATGGCGGTGATCTTGACCGAAACGTACGTGATCATCGGATTGGCGAGGTAGCCCAGAATGAGATCTAGCCGGTGCCGGGCCTCTTCTTCGCCGAGGATGGCTTCGCCCAGATGGTTGAGGTTGCTGCGAAAGCCTTCCTGGCGGCGGCGCTCGAAGTGGCTGTCGAGCCGCTCGGGCGCGGCGTCCAGAATGACATGCGAACTCTCGCTCTGCAGGCGACGTGTCACCAGCGGCATGACGATCCCCGGGGCGATCGAACTGGCGACAGCCCCCAGCTTCAGCAGCAGTTTGTCAATCCAGGGCATGTAGGCGGGGATGCCATGAGTCGCCAGGGCCTGCCGCCAGCGCTTCGCCTGCCGCACGGGCCGATGGCTGCGAAAGACCTGATCGACCATGGCGAGGGTCAACGCCTTGCCGGAAGGATCGTTCACCATCCCGGCCACACTTTCGGCCGCCTTGAGTTCGGTAGCCGTCTGCTGAGCCTGCGCGCTCTTCAACAACGCCTCGGCGCGACGGATCACCGCCTCCGGGATGGTGGAAAGGTCAGTGGAATTGATCGCATGGCTGGGGGGGAGTGTGGTTTGCATGGAGGAAATCGTAATCTCGTTCGCGAAATCCGTCGTGTCGGAATTCTTCGTTCGCCATGCCGAATTTATACAATGACCCGTTGAATGCGGGCTCAGTTCGCGCCACCATCGCGTCATGAGCAAAACACCGCGAATCGCGAACACCCGCAGCGAGATTCTGCGACTGGTTCCCGGCTTGTCGGCCGCCGAGACGCTGTTCGATGCTCTGAACGATGTCCTCTTCTGCGTGAAGGATCGCGAGCGGCGGTATGTGGCGGCCAATACGGCCTTTGTGCGGGCCGCCGGTTTGCGAACGTTGGCGGAACTACTGGGTCGGCGGGCCGACGGTCTCTTTCCGCCCGCATTGGCCGCCGGTTATGAACAACAGGATGACGCTGTCCTCTCGACGGGGAATCCGGTCCACAATCGTTTGGAAATGGTGACCCGCAACGACGGAGCCATCGGCTGGTTCATGTCGCAGAAAGTCCCGGTGCACGACATGACGGGCCGGATCGTAGCGCTCGCCGGTATCTCGCGCGACCTTTCGACCCCCGCAGAGCAGGGGAAAGCCCTCGATCCCTTCGCGCTGGCCTTGGGAACGCTCGCCACCGACTTTGCCGGTCCAGTGCGTGTGATGAAACTGGCGGAATCCTCGGGCCTCTCGGTGAGTCAGTTCGAGCGGAAAGTCCGTGAGTTCACGGGACTTTCCCCGCGGCAACTCCTCACCAAAGCGCGTATTGAAGCGGCCGCGACGGCGTTGCGAGAGACGGAGACGCCACTCAAGGATCTAGCCGTCGATTGCGGCTTCTACGACCAGGCCTCCTTCAGCCGGCAGTTCCGCGAAGCAACGGGTACGACACCCGGTGAGTATCGACGCACGTTTCATGAACGACGAACGTGACATGTCAGGTTACGGCACATTCACGCGGCCCGCGTTGTCGGGATTCTCCAACGGCAAAACATGCTGACTGATGAGGACTTCGCCCACGGGTCGCTGGTCCGGAAAGAACCCCATCACATAGGTGTTCCGACCTTGCGCGATGGAGACCTTCGTTCTCACCGGTGGCCCGATTGTGGCGCTACCGCGAGCGGCGGAGAGAGCGATCTCATGTTCGCCGACGGGCAATTGCACCCGCAGCACCTGAATCTGATCGGGAAGTAGCGACCAGCACCGCGTGTCGGCCGTGTCGGTGGCTTCCCACGCGACGCCCAAGGCCGAAAGTCCCACACTCGCCGCCGACCACGGCGAGGCGTCGACCCCCTCCTTGGCGGCATAAATGAAGCCTTTCTTCACCACCCGGCGGGCAACGGCTTCCGCAATCAGCCGGGGGAAGTGGGCATCGGATTGCCGCCGGGCCATCTCCCCCACATCCAGCAGCGTGGCCGTGCGACCAAGCTCTCTTCCACCAACCGACAACGCCACCGCATCGATGGATGGCGGGAAGGTCCGCACCTTGGGCACTTTCACCGGGGCGAGGGTCGGTGGCAGCCCGCGATCCGAGTTGTTGGAGATGATCCGGTCGGCGATGAGGAGCGAGGCCTGGGTCGCGATCTCGGCGACTTCTTCCTTCACCGGTCCTCGGCCCACCATCGCGAACAGATAGAGGGTTCCCTCGCCGGGGCGATGGGGCGCTTCATATTGAGCCCGCTGCAGATCGGCTTTGGCATCGCGGAAGTCCGGCGCCCAGTTGGCAACCTGCACCCGCGCGCGGGCCGCGTCATCAAGTGTCAGCGGCGACTCTTCCGCCAGCATCGCCCGGATATAGGGGCCGATCGCCACCTGCTTATAGGCAAGAATCTCCTCCTGCTTTGCCTCGTCACGCTTGGCAACCCGGTCCATGATCTCCTGCTGCTTGTCGGTCGCTTGCAAGGCGTAGGCCCCCGCATCGTCGCCGGTTCGCATCAGGTTTGTCAGCGCGAGGAACGTGCGGATCAATACCTTCTCGTAGTCTTCGCCTGCGTAGGCTCGGACATTCCCGTCCGCCAGCAGCATCCCCGCTTCCTCGGCCAGCGAGACTTGCTCGTTCTGATCGAACTGATCGCGCACGGTCCGCAAGAGCCGCTCGGCATCCTGGGGATTTCCCTGCGCCAGCTCGATCATCGCGCGGTCGAGTCGTTTGACGTCATCATTGCGAAGGCGGCGGTCCTTGTGTTCCTCGAGTTGGGCGAGTGCCCCTTGAAGGTTCCCGGCGTAGAACGCTTCCCGCACTGGAACTGCCCGCGTGTAATGCGAAGCACAGCCGGAAGTCATCACGAGTAACAACGCCGGCAACGAGCGGGTTACCAGCAGGAGCAGTTGTTTCGGGAAGTCGGACACATGCATGACATGGTCAACAGAGAGTTAATGTAGAGATCAGTGGCACCCGAATTGCTAAATGAGGACCACTGTTAGCCGTAGTGTTTGACCTGACCGAGGCGGGATTTGTGATAGCCTTTACGTATCTCGGCCGACTCCTTATCCGCCGTCCCGTCTTCGAGGTTGACCAGCTCCAGCGTCAGGAGATAGTCTCGCTGATAGTTTTTGTCGTTGCTCTTCGTCGTTCCCGAGGTGATCGTGGCGAACAGCAGGAAGTCGAACGGCTGCTCGAGCTTCTCCATCGTGGCGACAAATTGCCGACGGCTGTTGGGGACGAACAGATCGTCGGGCCGCAGGCCGCATTGCCTCAGTCCCGCCTCGACGAAGCGCTGATTGATGACTTCGAACGAGTCCGACGAATTGATGCAGGTATCGACTTTCTGATAGATCTGGGCCTTGAAGTCGCCAATCTCTTCGGCGCTCTTATTCTCGACACCGGCGAAGCATATCCGTTTGCGGAGTGGCAGCGACATCTCCCCGCCCCCCGTTTGCACAACAACATTCTGCCGACCGAGGAGTTTTCCCACGGAGTCCTGAATCAATGGCTCCCAGGTCTCGGCACCGGCGGTGTGGCTACCCACCATGTCCTCGTCGTCGTCGGACAGGACATGAGCCACCTGCTTGCCGCGGCAACCCGTGCCGCCCATTGCGAACAGGGCCATCGCCCACCAGCCAGCCTGAATAAAGTTCCGGCGTTCCATCGCATACCTCTCTCAACGCTATAGTCGCGCAGGCCAATCCATGACATGGAAATTCGTCGGATCAGCAGCCATCAGTCCCTGACGATTGCATGGAGTTTACCTTCGCTGCATCGGACAACCAAAGAGCGGCTTCCCGACACCAACGCTCAAGTTGCGGCGGTTCGTGCCGGTGAGACCCCGGTTACGGGGATGTGACTTCCCTTCCCTGTTCCCATTAGCTCGGTGAGGCGCCGATGTCTTTGGGGATTGTGTGGAGGATCCAAAGGCATAAGAAATCACTGATGCAAATGCGTTGACCCTGTTGTAAGATTTTGCGATGTCAGTTCGTTCAGAATCCAGCCCCACCTGATCGCCGCCCTCGCCTTCTCCTTCCGCTCCCATGATGGGACTTGCCCGATGTGCCAACCTGTCGTTTACCGGCCCAATCTTTCGCGCCAGGCAGCCGTCAATCGCTCAGCTTCAATGGCTGGGCCAGTGTTTTCCGTACGATTGTTGACGGTGCCCACGGCGTTGTCATGGAGTGCGCGAGCGGTTCTGGTCTGGGGAGTGATTTTCTGTGCTCAAGCCGCAGAGGCGGCAAGCCTCCGCATCTTTCCCGACAAGCTGGAACTGACTGGGCAAGACTCCATCCATGGCGTGATTGTGTTGTTGGAGAAGGACGATGGCAGGGTCACGGATGTGACAACTCGTGTGGACTATGCGATGGATGATCCGTCGAGGGCGACCGTCGATTCCAGAGGCCTCGTCACGGCACTCGTCGATGGCCAGGCAACGCTCAACGTGCAACTGGAAGATCTCAGGGCGACGATTCCCGTCACGGTGGGTTCGATGGCCACCCGGCCCGCCCCTTCGTTCAAGCAGGAGATCCTGCCAATCCTCACACGCAGCGGCTGCAATATGGGCAGCTGTCATGGGAAACTGGCAGGCCAGAATGGTTTTCGCCTCTCACTACGCGGGTATGCCCCGGAGTGGGATTACGATTGGTTGACTCAGGAGGTGGGTGGCCGCCGGGTCGATTTCGCATTCCCCGAGATGAGTCTGCTGTTCACCAAGCCGTCGGGCGGATTGCCGCATGAAGGGGGTGTCCGCTTTCGGCCGGATTCCCGCATGGGGCGCACATTGCGGGATTGGATTGCCGCACGGGCACCCGCGCCGCTGGCTGATGAACCGGATGCGATCGCGCTGGAGGTTCTCCCCGGTGATCGAGTGATGTCGCTCGGCGAGACACAGCAGCTGCTTGTTCGTGCCAGGTATGCCGACGGTCGGGTGCGTGACGTGACCTGGCTGGCGCAGTTCTTCTCCAACGAGGAGAACACAGTTTCCGTGAAGCCTACCGGCCTCGTGCGGCCACTCCGCTGCGGAGAGTCGACCGTCCGAGTCCACTTCCAGGGACTGGTGGCGGTGGTCAGTTTCACCATGCCTTTCCCGAACACAATCGACTCTCAGCTCTATATGGCACGACAAAACGTGCTGGATGGGCCGGTGTTCGACAAGCTCAAGCAATTGCGGCTTCCACCGGCCGGGCCATGCAGCGATCAGGCTTTTTTGAGACGCGCCTATTTGGATGCCGCCGGTATCCTGCCAACTCCCGCCGAAGTGTTGGCCTTTGAATCAGATCAACGTCCCGACAAACGAGCCCGGGCGATCGATGCCCTGCTCGAACGCCCGGAATTCGTCGACTATTGGACACTCCAATTGGCCGACCTGCTCCAGAATCGAAAAGAGCGCGACCACGATGTCCGCGGTCAGAAGGGCGTCAAAGTGTTTCATCAATGGTTGAGAACCCAGGTCGCCGCCAACCGCTCATGGAGTGAGATCGCGCGAGATGTCCTGTTGGCGAAGGGGGATGTTATCAGCCAACCGCAGGCAGGCTATTTCGTCACCGTTTTCGGCGAGCATGGCAAGGTCGAGGAAAGCGAGTTGCCTGATAGCGTGGCCCAGTCGTTTCTGGGAATCCGGATTGGTTGTGCCCGCTGCCACAATCATCCTTTGGAAAGATACACCCAGGACGATTTCTACCACTTCGCCGCGTGTTTCTCGAAGATGAGCCTGGATCGGCAGGCCCCGCAAACGGGTGCCACTTCCGTACTGATGATTGGTCGCGAAGAGCGCGAGCAGCAACGTCGCGTTGCGGAAGCTATGACCAAACTCGCCGAAGCCCAAAGTGCCACTTTGCCCGACGACGAAAAGGCGAAGCAGATTGCCAATCGGCAGCGTGAACTCGACGAGTCGAACCATCGACTGGCTCAACTGCGACAAAGGCTGCACGGCGTCAATCAGCCCCGCACCGGAAAGTTCATGAAGCCCCAATCACTCGACCGGACCGAATTGTCGTTTGCATCGGGAGCCGATCCGCGAGAGCCGTTTGTCGAGTGGGTGCTGGCAAACGACGCGTTCACAGGCGCCATGGCCAACCGGCTATGGAAGCACTTCTTCGCGGTTGGACTCGTGGAACCTGTGGATGACCTCCGCGCCAGCAATCCACCATCGAACGCCGCCTTGTGGAAGGTGCTCAATGAGGAATTTCGTGGTCAGGGGCATGATCTTCGCCATGTAATCCGGCTGATTCTCAATTCCCGCGCCTGGCAACTCGATTCCGCAACCTTGGCGGAAAACGAAGCTGATGCGAGGTTCTACTCCCACTACAACACGAAGCGACTTCCGGCGGAGGTGCTGCTCGATGGGATCGCCGCCGCGACGGATGTGCCGAATCGCTTTCCCGGCTATCCCGTGGGACTCCGAGCAGTTCAAGTGGCGGATCCCGGGACTGATTCCTATTTCCTGACGCTGTTCGGCCGCAGCGACCGGGTGACGGCCTGTGCCTGCGAACGCAAGGGGGATGTCACCCTTCCCCAACTGCTGCACCTCAAAAACGGAGATGATCTGGCTGCCAGGATCCGGGAGGGTGGTGGCCGGTTTTCCCGTTTGATGCCGAACCCTGACAATGACACCGCCATCGAGGAAGTCTTTCTTGCCACCGTCAGTAGGCATCCCACTGGGGATGAAACTCAAGCCGTTACGGCGGCATTGGGGGCCGATCCTCGCGATGTCGTCCTCGCCGATCTTTTCTGGGCATTGATCAACTCGAAGGAATTCGCGTTCAACCATTAACCGCCATTTGAAATCGAGACCCACATGCTCGACATTTCGCTTTCCAACATTCGCCGCCGCTTCTGCAACGGCATGGCCCGCCGCGATTTTGTGCGGATCGGGGCGCTGTCGCCATTGGCGCTTTCACTTCCGCAGCTTTTGGCAGCCGACGCCAGCGGCGATCCTTCTCAAGCCAAGTCGGTCATCCTGATTTATTTGGGGGGCGGTCTGTCGCATCATGATTCGTTCGACATGAAGCCCGAGGCCGTCGAGCAGATTCGCGGCAAGTACGGCAGCATCGACACCACCGTTCCCGGCCTCCGCATCTGTGAGCTGCTTCCGAAAACAGCGCAGATCATGGACAAACTGACGCTCGTTCGCAGTGGGACACACGAGAACGATCATCATGAGACGGCGAGCAACTGGGTCCTTTCCGGGAGGTTTGGTACACCTTTTGGTGACCATCCCGCGATAGGAGCCGTCGTTGCCCATGAGACGGGCTTTGCCGGTGCGGTTCCCCCCTATGTGGCTGTCCCCAAGAACCCGTCGTTCACCTGGGAGTTGGGAAAAAGCGTGTGGTTGGGGGGGCGCTGCGAGTCCTTCAAGGCGGGCAATCCCAACGACTCCGGCTACAAGGTTCGCGACTTGTCGGCCTCCGCGAGCGTAACCTCCCAGACACACGAGCGGCGGCGATCGTTGCTCGCCGCCGTCGATCATCTTGCCGACCGCGTGAAGGGCAACGATCAAATCGCCACCTATGACGAGTTCAGTCGCAAGGCGGCGGAGATGGTTCTCTCCACCCAGGCGCAATCGGCCTTCGCCATGGATCGGGAGGAGGCGAAAACGCGTGACGATTACGGCCGCAACGAATTCGGCCAGAGCGTGCTGCTGGCCCGTCGCCTGGTGGAAAATGGCGTTCGATTCGTGACAGTGAACTATGGTGGGTGGGATCACCACGGAGAAATCTTCAAAGGACTGGACAAAAAGCTTCCCGAGTTCGATCAAGGTTACAGTGCTCTCATCCGTGACCTCGACGATCGGGGATTGCTCGAGGAAACGCTGGTGCTGACGATGGGGGAATTCGGCCGCACACCCAAGGTCAACGACAAGGCGGGACGAGACCACTGGGGTCGAGCGGGTTCAATGCTATGGGCCGGTGCGGGAGTGGCCCGTGGTAAGGTGATCGGTGCCACGGATAAAAACGGCGCGTTCGTCACCAATCGCCCCGTCCGTCCCGCGGATGTCGCTTGGACGGTCTATGAGTCGCTGGGGATCGATCCCGCGAAGGAACTCCTCACTCCTGAAGGCCGGCCGGTGACAATCCTCGCCGAGGGGGCCACTGTTCAGGAACTCTATACATGAAGCGAACCCTCTTGATCGGCTTGCTGTGGCTGGCCGGTTCGCTTTCCAGCGTGGCTGAAGAACCCGGAAAGGGATCCGTCTCGATCACCGCGATTGAACCGGTATCGCTGGTCACCGGCGGCGTGCGAACTCTCAAGATTCGTGGCTTCAAGCTCAAGGAAGCGACAGAACTTCGATTTCCCGAAGCACCAGGAGTCACGGCCGTCATCAAGGAGAAAAAGGACGCCACTCAGCCCAAGGGCTTGGAGAACAAGGTCGCGGGGGATTGCCAATTGTTGGCGGAGATCACGCTGCCCGCCGAACTTCCCGCCTCGGTGCTTAAGTTTGTTGTCGCCGTTCCTTCAGGAGACGTTCATGGCAGCGTCCATTTGGTCGATCAGGAACGCGTGCTCGAAGAGATCGAACCCAACAACGGCTTTCGCGAAACCTGCAAACTGCCACTTGGAAAAGTCGTACGCGGCGAGTTTCAGGGGGAAAGGGATGTGGATGTCTACGAATGGCAGGCGACAGCCGGGCGAAAGCTCAAGATTCGCGCGATCGGCGGCGGTTCCTTGCTGATGGATCCGATGATTCAGTGTTACGACGCGAACGGTCAGTTCCTTGCGGCCTCGGACGATGCTGAGGCCCGCGATCCGAGCTTGGAGTTCACGCCCAGGCACGCGGGGCCGATTTTTATCTGCCTGACGGATGCCCATGACATGGGTGGCGAGTGGCACAGTTATCTGTTGACTGTGGAGCCGGTCGAATGAGAACGATTCCCATCACCGCTGCCTTTGCTTTGCTACTGCTGATGTCTTCGGCGACTGCCCGTTCGGAGGAGCAAATCGGCTTTGAGCGGGATGTGCTGCCGATTCTGCGCGTCAACTGCATTTCCTGTCACAAACCGGGGAAAGCCAAAGGGGGATTGGATCTGACAACTCTTCCCTCATTGATGAAAGGCGGTCATGCCGGCCCCAGTATCAAGGCTGGTGATCCCCTACACAGCCGATTGATCGAAACGATTGAGGGTGAAACTCCGGAGATGCCCAAAGATGGCGAGGCGTTGACCGCGAGCGAGATCGAATTGCTCACCCGCTGGGTCGCGCAGGGGGCATTGGTTGGGCCGCCGGTCGAGATGTCGACGAAGCATCCGCGGCAGCCATTGATCTATCAATCCCTGCCATCGGTCAATGCCATGGCGTTCTCACCCGATGGAGCACTTCTGGCCGTACCGGGGCGGCATGAGATCCTTCTACACAAGGCGGATGGCACAGGAATCGCGGCCCGATTGCCCGGTGACTCGCCACGCTTGGAAGCAGTTGCATTTTCCAAAGATGGCTCGCTCTTGGTCGCGAGCGGTGGCGCGGTCTCCGAGTTCGGGGAGATTCAGATCTGGGACGTCGTGGCGAGACGGCTTGTCCGATCAATCAAGGCGTCGAATGACAGCTTCTACGGTCTCTCTATCTCTCCCGACAACCGGCGGGTGGCGGTGGGATGTGCCGACAAACTCGTGCGGGTGTTCGACATCGCCGATGGCAACGAGGTCATGCGTTGCGACAACCATCTCGATTGGGTCTTCGGCACGGCGTTCTCGAATGATGGTCGGCGTCTCGTGACGGTGAGCCGCGACAAAGCCGCGAAACTTATCGACATCGCCACCGGCCATCTCATCGACGATGTCAACCAGCCGCGCGACCCCCTGCTCTGCCTGGCACGCCATCCATTGGAGGAACTCGTCGCCACCGGGGGAACAGAAGGCAAGATCCGTCTGTTCAAAATGGAGCCGCGCGGTGGGAGGCTCGCCGAGGGGGACAACAAGGAGAACAGCTTTGTGCGGGAATTTGAGCACATGGGCGCACCCATCCTGACGATGGCTTTCAAGGCCGATGGAAGCCTCATCGCCTGCGGAGCCAGTTCGGGTGAAGTGAGAGTCTTCCGGGTCGACAACGGCCAGCGCCTCGCCCAGTTCAAGGTGCCCCATGGGGCGGTCTTTGCCATGGCGTTCTCGGCCGACGGAAAACAGCTCGCCACCGGCGGTGCCGATGGTCGCATCCGCTTCCACGAAACGGAAAAGTGGAGCGTCAGCCGGGAGTTTGAAAGTGTCCCGACAACGTCGGGATCATCGCTCCCTTGATTTCGTCTGATCAAAAGCGAAAAGCTGGAGTCGGCTCCCGATAGGCCGAAATGGCTTTCCTGTGCAGCCATTGTCAAATGCCCAAATATTCAGGGATGCCGATCGACAAGGGGAACGCCATCGAGAGTCCAAGTCCGCGTTCAATCTCACCTTTCCTTTTCGCGAAAGATGTTATTCGAGTTTTCCGATCCGAATGGCGCATGCTTTTGGTCTTCCACTTGCTCTTTCAAGCCGCGAGGGCATGGCTGTTCGCACCCGTCATGGCCTTGATCCTCACGTCGGTGCTACTTCAGGCTGGTCACTCCGCTGTCAGCAACCAGGATCTCGCGTGGTTTCTCCTCACACCTTGGGGAGTCTGCTATGCCGTAGTATTGGCGGTATTGACCGTCACGGTCGCACTGGTTGAACAGGCGGGCCTTATGGCTTTGGCAGCGCAGATTTCGGTTGGCCAAAGCACGGGCCGTGGCGGGAAATGGTTCTCGTGGCGATCAGTCGGTTACTCGATTTGGCAGGCAACCCGCCTGGCGATTGCCAAACTGGTTCTGATGGCCTTGGCGATTTCCCCTTTTGCTGCTTGCCGCGTTGCTCGTTTATTCCATCCTCTTGACTCGATACGACATCTACTTCTATCTCAATGTCCGACCTTGGGAATTCTGGATTGCCGCGATCGTGGGCCTTGTGTTGCTGGCGGCCACCGCAGGATGCGGTTTGTTCCTGGCTGTCCGCTGGTCACTCGCACTTCCCATCCTGCTTTACGAGCAGCCGAGGACGATTCAGGCGCTGAAAGCTAGCCGCGATCGAGTTCGAGGCGCGGGCTGGCCGATCGCCTCCATCCTCCTGGGCTGGCTGGGTCTGACACTTGCCTCCGGGGGCGTGATGGCGAGCTGTATGAAACTGCTGGCCCACGTGGTTCTGGCTACTTTCGGGGGGGATTCATGGGTCGCCCTGATGTCGCTGTTGGGCCTTCAAGCCGCCCTGCTCTCAACACTCTCATTTTTTTCTTCGGTTGGCTTGGCACTGAGCCTACGTCGACTCTATCTATTGCGAAGTGCCGAGCTTGGGGAAGTGGTGACATCGATCGACATGGCCCCAAGTGGCGACACTTGGGTCGGTCCCAAATGGCTCTGGGTGGCCCCCTGGGTTGTCAGTTTTCTTCTAATAGTCAGCCCCCTCAGCATCTGGGGCTATCTGGCACAGAAGGTGGAGCAGCGTCCCAAAGTCCTGGTGACAGCTCACCGGGGCCATTCGCACGCGGCACCCGAAAACACTTTGGCCGCTCTGCAAAAGGCGATTGAAGCTGGTGCGGACTACGCCGAGATTGATGTGCATCAGACGAGCGATGGAGCGGTCGTGCTGTTGCATGATCGGGATCTCAATTGGGTGGCAGGCGATTCGCGTCGATTGAGCGAGGTCTCATTGGCCGAGGCTCGACAGCTGGATGTGGGGAGTTGGTTCGATCATCGCTTCGCCGATGAACGTATTCCCACGCTCGAGGAGGCCATCGCACTCTGCGGGGGGAAAGTCCGACTGAACATCGAGATCAAGGTCTTTGGTCAGAGCGATGAGTTGGCTGTAGCGGTGGGCCGAATCGTGACCGATACGAAAATGAGCGATCAGTGTATTGTCACCTCGCTCAGTCAGGATGCTCTGGTGAATCTCCGAAAGAGCCATCCCGGCATCCCGATCGGCCTGATCATCGGGCAATCGATTGGAAATGTGCATCGTCTGGATCTCGACGCGATCAGTGTCCGTGCGGAGCATCTCTCCGATGTGATGCTGCGCGATGCCCACTCAGGCCATCGATCAGTCATGGTCTGGGGCATGAGCGGTGAAGCCCAACTCATGCGGCAGCTTCAGCGGGGCGTCGACAATCTGATCACCGGCGAGGTGGAACTCGCCTTGCGACTCCGCGATCACTGGATGGAGGCCTCCGACCGTGAGCGTTTGATCTCCACCGCCAGACTCCTCCTCGGCCTTCCGGGCCTACCACGTCGTGAAGCCGAGTCGTGGAGTGATTAGTCCCACAACGATTTGTATTTTGAAAGGTTGGATAGTAACCGAGCGGGTGTGGGCATTGGCCTTTCCGTATTGTGCCTAATAGACATCCCGGCAGTATCTTTTGCTCTGGATCATGGTCGTCATGAAGTCGCTGGTCGTTGTTTGATCGAGCATGCCGTGTTGACGGATGATCTGACGGAGTGCCTGGTCGACGTCCACCGCCATCCGCTTCGCGTCGCCGCACACGTAGATGTGGGCCCCGTCTTGGAGCCACTTCCAGATTTCGGCCCCTTGCTCGACCATGCGGTGCTGGACGTAGACCTTCGCCTCCTGATCGCGGCTGAAGGCGCAGTCCAGCCGCGTGAGCAGGCCACACTCACGCAACTCTTCGAGTTCCTCCCGATAGAGGAAATCGGTTGTGGACCGTTGATCGCCGAAGAACAACCAGTTTTTTCCTGAGGCTTCGGTCGCCCGGCGTTCCTGCAGAAACGCGCGGAACGGGGCGATCCCCGTTCCCGGCCCGATCATGATGACCGGCGTGGCGGGGTCCTGCGGAACGGTGAACCCGTGCGACGGCTGCACGAAAACCTTGACACGACCGCCGGGTTCCAACCGGTCGGCGAACATCGTCGAGGCCACTCCTTTGCGGTAGCGGCCCTGGAACTCCCATGCCACCCTGCCCACCGTCAGATGCACTTGGTCGGGACAGGCCTTGAGCGAACTGCTGATCGAATACAGCCTGGGCTTCAAGGGCGACAGCACTGCGAGCAATTCTGCCGGGCGTAATAATAGCGGGGAGATCCGCGTAAGAAGTTCGAGAACATCCCAACCGTCGATCAGGTCACTCTCCGCTTTCACCTGCTGGAGCCATTCCTGGTGCACGGGCTCCCAGGTGATGGCCAGCAACCGTTCGATCAGTTCGTCGGTGATCTCGGACAAGCAGAATTTTTCCGCGAGCGCCGTCGAGAGCGGCAGTGTCTGTTCGTCAACGACCACCATTTCGTTTCCCAACGCGCCGAGGGCCTGCAACACTCCGGAGACCAGATCCGGGCAATTGGACGGGTAGACGCCCAACGAATCGCCGACATGATAGGTCAAGCCGCTCCCTGCGAGATCGATCTCGACATGGGAAGTTCGCTTGGCGGATCCGTCGCCGTTGAGTTCCCGCACCAGCCGCAACGGGGCATGGTACGGGTTGTGCCGGCTCCAGACCGCGTGTCCGTTGCTCGTATGACCGGTCAGTTCGTCGAGGATGTCGTGAGCAGCCGTCCCGCCCGGTGTGTGCCCATTTGAATGACCGTTCGTATGGCCGTTGCTCCCCGCTACGGAGGGCTTCGTGAATAACTCCTTGAGAAGCTTCGCGGTCTCCTTGCCGCCGGGGGTGCAGAGCTTGAGGCTCTTCTCTTCGCCGCTGACGATCGCCTCGGCATAGCGGCGGCAGTCGTACCCGCAAGTGCCGCAGTCGAGTTGGGCCATCGCCGCCATCATCAGACGCGGCAGTGGTTTCCCTTCGGCCAGTCGCAATCGCTCGTCGAGCGGCAACGCCGGGTCGTGCCACGGGAATGTTTCATCGTCGGCCAGTGCTCCCGAAATGACACTTTGGGGAACATCCAATAGAGAAGGCGGCAAGGCGAGATGTGAACCATCCGTCGCGCCTTCTTGTTGCAGCCCAATCCAACCCGCCAAAAAACCATTCAGCCAGGCGCGCTGCTCTTCATTGAAGGGTGCGCTTTCGGGAAGGAGGGAGAAGGTTTGAGTCATATCTGGGACTCCCAAAGATGTGGGGATACTGGTCGGCAAATAACTGTTTATGGAACCAGCACTGGATTGAATTCTGTCACTTCCCGCAGCCGCTCGATCGATTGCCGGCTGATGAATTTTGAGAACGGTTCGCACTCTTCCCGGGTATCGACATAGAAGCCGAGGAGCCGCTCGACGAGCCGGGGAACTTCCGAGAACGGAACCTGGGGAAAGAGTTGGCGGCCGATCGCCTGCTGGTCGGCGTAGCCGCCGCCGACGACGATCTCGTAGCCGTCGACCATGTCGTCGTCGACTTCGACCTTCGTGCCGCGAAAGCCGATGTCGCCGATGTAGTGCTGGGCGCAACTGTGGTGGCAGCCGGTGAAGTGGATGTTGACCGGCACGTCGAGTTCCAACCGTTCGTCGAGATGATCCGCCAGCAGCAGCGCGTGCCGCTTGGTGTCGGCGGCGGCGAACTTGCATCCCGCGCTCCCCGTGCAGGCGACCAACCCACTCCGGACAGACGTGGCCCGCCACTCCAACCCCAGGTTTTCAATTTCCTGTTGAACGGCGGAAATGTCAGCGGTGGCGATGTCCGGGATGAGCAGGTTCTGCCAGACCGTCAGACGGATGCGTCCCGATCCGTAAGTTTCTGAAATCCTGGCCAATCCACGCGCCTGGTCGCAGGTGAGGCGACCCACGGGCAATACGACGCCGCAGTAATGACGATCCTCCTGCCGTTGGGGATGAAATCCAACATGCGCCCAGCGGTCGACGGGCGACGCCGTTTCACAACGATCGGCGGGCACATGAAGCAGCGGCCTGCCCAGTTCCCGCTCGACATGTTCGATGAACTTTGTGAATCCCCACTCGTCGAGCAGATACTTGAGCCGGGCCTTCTTGCGGTCGGTACGGTCCCCGTGATCGACGAAGACTTTCACGATCGCCGAAGCGACATCCACGCTCTCATTTGGCTTGACGAGGATGCCGGTATCGCGGGCGAAATCGCGGTGCCCCGTGATGCCGCCGAGCGTCAATCGAAGATAAACACCGGCGGGGCAGGCGTTCGTCGCGTTCTCTTCGGAGATCCGCACCGCCTGGAAGCCGATGTCGTTGGTGTCTTCGAGGGTCGCAATGCGTCCTCCTCCATCGAAGCTGATGTTGAACTTGCGTGGCAGGCCGTAGCATTCGCGGTCGTTGAGGATGTGGTGGTGCATCGCTTTCGCGTAAGGGAGCGTGTCGATCAGTTCGACCGCATCGAAGCCCGCCGTCGCTGACGACGTGACATTGCGGATGTTGTCGGCCCCCGACCCCTTGTTGGCGAGTCCCAGCTCGACAAGTCCCATGTGGACCGCGCAGCCTTTGTCGGCCGGGATCTCGCGAAGTTGCAGGTTGGCCCGCGTCGTGACATCTAGATAGTGGCCCGCGTGCGCCTCGGCCAGGTCGGCGACGCCCCGCAATTGCCAGCTCTTCAATTCGCCCCCCGCGATCCTCAACCGACACATGAACGAGTCCTGCGCGGGGGCCACTTGGAACAGTCCGTGGAACTTCCACAGAAAGACATCCGTCCCTTTGGGAAAGACTCCCTCGGCGGCGGCGGCCTGCATTTGCGGCCAAATAGAAAATGGATCCTTGTCCCGTTTCGCCTGCTCCTCGTTGCAGAGCTTCTTGCCGTGTGCGAGGAGCCGGTCTTGCGCGGCGAGTTCCCGCTGCCTTCCTGTGGCGGGTGGCACGGCCTGCGATCCCTGCGGCCCGATTTGGATCGTCGTCGCCGCGCCGCTCTGAGCTTCCGTGCAGCCACCCCCGCTTCCTGCGATCACCGGCAACCCCCGCACCTTGCGGGCCACGTCGGCACCCAAGGCGAATCCTTGCAGATAACTCTTCTGGCTGTCGGTGAAGCCGTTGGTGGGGGTCATGGAGAGGCACCAATATTTCGTAGGATTGGTTCAACAAATTGGGAAACGGTGGCACCGGCTGGCGCGGATTCACTCCGCTCGCGGCTTCACGCTGACGGCGCAGGCCTTGTACGAGGGCTGTTTCGAGTAGGGGTCGAAGACCGCGTCGGTCAGTTGGTTCGTCCCCTCGTAGTGCATCGCGATGAAGACCTGCCCTTGTCGTACGGCCGGGGTGACGAGCGCCATGGCCCGCATGCGGCCCCGTCGCGACTCGACGGTGACCCACGCATTGGGGGCGATCTTGAGCGCCCGCGCGTCGGCCGGGTTGATCTCGACGAACGGCTGCTCGGGATACAGCTTCCTGAGGACTGGCGACTTGGCGGTGCGGGTCTGCGTGTGCCATTGCGACGCGCTGCCGCGACCCGTGAGCAGCAGAAAGGGATACGCCTCGTTGGGCAATTCCGTCATCGGGCGGCTCGCCTCGAACAGGAACTTGGCTCGACCGTCGGCATGATGGAAACGGCCATCCTCGAAGAGCCGCCGCTCCTGTGCGGGGGCCGTCATCCCTTCCTGGCAGGGCCACTGCACGCCCCCCTGCTCTTCGATCCAGCGATAGTCCGGAATCCCCGTGAAGTCGCAGGGTGTCCCGCGCGAGCACTCCTTCAAGATATCGAAGACCGCCTCGGGCGAAGACCAGCGTCGAAACTGCTCGCCGCAGCCCCAATACTTGGCGACCAACTGGAAAATCTTAAAGTCGGCCAGCGCCTCGCCCGGAGCGCGACGCACCTTCTTGACGCGGCCGATCCGCCGCTCGGAGTTGATGAACGTCCCCTCTTTCTCGCCCCAACCCGCGGCGGGGAGGACGAGGTCGGCCATCCGGGCCGTCTCCGTGCTGTGGTACATGTCCTGCACGACGAGGAAGTCGAGCCGCGAAAGCATCTCGCGGGCCAGGTTCTGGTTGATCCACGAATGGGCCGTGTTCGTGCAGACGATCCATAGCCCCTTGATTTTCTCCTTGAGAATTCCCTCCATGATTTCGTGGTAGGACCAACTATTCTCCGTTGGGATCACAGCGGCATCCATACCCATGATGCCCGCGATCTTCTCTCGATGCTCGGCGTTCTTGAAATCGTGCCCGCCGAGGAGATTTGTCGTGTTGCTGAACAGCCGCGATCCCATCGCGTTGCACTGGCCCGTGATCGAATTGGCCCCCGTCCCCGGCTTGCCGATGTTCCCTGTCATGAGCGCCAGGTTGATGATCGATTCCGCGGTGCGGACCCCCTGATGACTCTGGTTGACCCCCATCGTCCACCAGAACGAAACCCGCGCGCGCTCGTGGATTGTGCGGGCGAAGCGTTCGATCTGGGCCGGCTCGAGACCCGTCTCGGAGGCGGTGCGGGCGAGGCCGTAGTCGTCCACGAAGCGGGCGAACTCCTCGAACCCCGCCGTCGACCGCACGACGAACGACTCGTCGATCCAGCCGTGTTCGATCAGGATGCGGGCCACTCCGTAGAACAGCGTCTGGTCGGACTTGGGGCGGAGCGCGAGATGCTGGGTGGCGTACATCGTCGTTTCGGTGCCGCGGGGATCGACGACGATGATCTCGGGCGAGCGGCGGTTCCGCATGACGCGCTCCCACATGATGGGATGGGCGATGCAGGGGTTGCCGCCGACGAACACCAGCGCGTCCGATTCCTCGAAGTCAGCGTAGGTGTAGGGGGGCGCGTCGAAGCCGAAAGCCTCCTTGTAGGCCACGACGGCGGTGGCCATGCACTGCCGCGTGTTGCCGTCGCCGTGCCTCAGACCCATGCCGAACTTGGCGACCGCACCCAAGATCGCCATCTCCTCCGTCGGCATCTGCCCGGTGCTGATGAACGCGACCGAGTGGGGGCCGTGTTTTTCTTGAATCTGTTTGAAGCGGCCCGTGAATAGCCGCAGCGCCGCAT
The DNA here is from genome assembly GCA_013822855.1 of Planctomyces sp. Taxonomy (GTDB): domain Bacteria; phylum Planctomycetota; class Planctomycetia; order Planctomycetales; family Planctomycetaceae; genus Planctopirus. The sequence continues at coordinate 5,369 of PNLE01000008.1, read as the reverse complement.
CCCAACCGACGGGTTCGAGCCGGCCGTTCTTTTCGGCCCGATACAGAGGTGTCGTCGCGCGGTCAGGAGCATCGAGAACGCGCAGGGATTCCCACCCCTTCGGGCAGGCCATGCCGAGGTTCACGGGATACGACGTTGTGGGCGAAAGGCCGATCGCCTCTCCGTCCTTCAAATGGATCTTGAGGCCGCAACCCGTCGAGCAGAAGCCGCAGACCATGTCGGTCGTCGCTTCGGGAACCTGGCTTTCCGGCAACTGGCCCAATCCGAAGCCACCCGGTTCCTGCAGCAGTTCACGCGTGAGGCGGCCTTCCCGCTGATGCAGCAGATTGAGCAGCGGCCGCGTGAGGGCGTTGTCCGGGATCAAGCTCATGGACGCACCCCTCCCGGCATGCGCGGGTTCGACACGGCGGAGAAGAACAGGTAGCGCTCGAGCAGTTCCCCCCCCAGGCAGGCGGCCCACATCAACCCCACGAAGACGGCCGATGTCGTCGTGAACTGGATCGGGTCATGGGCGGGGATCGCGGCGTAGGCCGCCGGGATCACAATCCCGCCAATAACCCCCAACACCAGCCGTCCGATGGAAAAGCCTTTCAGCGGGCCGACAACCAAGAGTGCCGACCGCTTGAGCGATGAATTGCGGAACGTCGCCAGATGCCGCAGGAGGGAGATGTCGTAAAGCAGCTTGAGGGTCGTGGCGACAATCACCCCCTGGGCCAAGGGGCGGGTCAAGTTTTGGGCGAGTCGGTTCCACGCCTCATCACCCAGGAAGCCGACGGCCAGCCACAGCAACAGCCAGATCGTCGCCACGCCCAGGATCGCCGTCGTGAGGCCGAAGCGGATCGAGGTCCGCTCCAGCGACCAGAGTTCCCGCTGGGTGAAGACGTAGATCATCACCGAACAGAAGACACCGACCAGACCCACCCCCGCGACACTCAGCGACAGAGTCGGCAGGGAGTCAACGGCCAGCTTCACCCACGCGCTTTCCGAAGCTCCCAGCAGCGGTAACCCCCAGCACAGAGCGGCGAACGGAACAGCCATCCCCGCGAACAATCCGAAGGCGGCGATCTCCCGGCTGAGCCACGAATGCCGGAATCCCAGGATCCCCCGGAAGGCGTAGAGCGGTCGTCCCAGATGGAGCGTGCTGGCCCCGAGCGCCAACAGACCCAACACCAGCGCCCCCGTCGCATGGATCGGCCGGAAGGCGGCGGCGAGCGCCGGATCGAGCGCCCACTCCAACAGGCTGCCCGCCGCGAACGCTCCGACCGAGAGCTGCGTCAGCACCAGCATCACGATCAATGGCCAATGGGGATGCTGCGGGCTGATCGAATAGTAATCCGCCGGCAGCATGTTGCGGGGAAAGACCCGCGTTGTCTTGTAGGTGGTCGTCGGCAGCGTGATGTAAGGTTCCGGCGCGGCGGGTAGGAAATGGTCCGCCTCGGCGTTCTCGATGACCCGCGACACGTCGACAATGCGGATGGCGATCGCCTCGTGGGGACACGCCTGCACGCATGCCGGCGCCTCCCCCTTCTTCAGCCGGCTCGAGCACATGTCGCACTTGCGGACGATCCCCTTGGCGGCGCGGTACTTGGGGACGTTGTAGGGACACGCCAAAGTGCAGTATTGGCAGCCGAAGCATTGATCATCGAGATGCTGGACGATGCCTGTGAAGGTGTCCTTCTCGTAGGCGTTCACCGGGCAGGCGGTCATGCAGGCGGGTTCAAGACAATGATGGCAGGCGGCGGTGACATGCTGCATCACGGGGAGCGTCTCGGTCCCGCCGATGAGCAGTCCGACATCGCGCCAGGTCTCGGTGTCATCCAACCCGTTGAGCGAGTGGCAGGCCGTCACACAGGCCTTGCAGCCCGAACAGCGGTCGAGATCGACCTCGAAGCCATATTGCTGCCCAGGCCCCACGGGCGTCGCAGGCAAGAGCTTGGCGTAATAGCGGGCTTGATCGGGCACGTCGCAGGTGTTGCGTGACTTGAGGTCATGCTCCTTTGCGAAGAGCTCGACCGCCGACAGCTTCCCCTGTTCTTGCAGCAAACGGTGGACCATCCGCTCGCCGCTCGAAGGCGGGACGGAGGCAGGTCCCAAGCCTTCCAGCAGATCCTGCAGGCTGAGAGGCTTCGTGATTGGCAACGTGTCGCTCATACGAACAGGACTCTTGAATGGAGTTTGATTCGAGGCCAGGTTGCACGTCCCTGGAGGCTTTGCGGAAGGGCGTGGTCTTCTCAACTCAATGAGACAATGCCCACGCCCTTCGGAAGACATCAGGGACGTGCCATCCCTGAGGGAGATCCGGTGAGGGATCCATGAACGGCGCGAGCGACTGCTCCGATCACGGGATCCTGCACCAGTAGCAAGGATTGATTTCGTTAAAGTTCACACGGCTTGGACACCGGCTGGCAGGACGGGGGACGCCTCGCCACCGGCCAGGTTCGGATGGGTGGCCTCTTCGCTTTCCATCTGCGGCGAGAAACGGATCGCCAGCACGCTGACCGACACCAGCGTCACGATTACCCCGAGAATGAAGAGGGCCATCGGCCAGGAAACAACCGAACTTTTGAAGAGAAAGCCAGCCGCGACAGCCGCCGCGTTGCCACCCGCCCCGACGATTCCCGAGACCGAACCGAGTGCCCTTTTGTTGATGAATGGCACGACGGCGTAAGTGGCGCCGTTTGACATCTTCACGAACAAACCCAACAGCAGCATCGACGGGATGGCGAACTGCAACGTCCGGGCCTGGGAGAACAGCATGAGGGCCAGACCTTCCAGCAGGATGACCGCGAACAGGCAGCGGACGCGGCCCGACAAGGCCCACTTCGCCGCACATCTGTCCGAGGCGATCCCGCCCAAGGCGCGGGCGAAGAGGTTCATCGAACCAAAGAGCCCCGCGACGAACCCCGCGATGCCCAGGGCGTAGACTGGGTCGGCGGTTTTCAGCTCCTCGAAGTAATCGATGAAATAGAGGGCGGCGATGTTGTCGAGCGTCAGTTCCATCCCGAAGCAGGCCCCATAGACGAGGAACAGGATCCACACGCGGTAGTCGCGGCAAGCCTCTTGGAACGTCCCCTTCACCGCCGACTTCTGCGGCATTTTCCCCGCGGCGCGGAGTGCGGCGAAATTCCCCTCGGGGGCGTCCTGCGTCAGGAAGTAGTAGGCCACCCCCGTGATCGCGCAGACCGCGCCGGCCAGCAGCATGCAGACGCGCCATGAACTTGCCGACGACAATCCCAGCGTCACCATGAGCAGCGCGAAGAGGGCCGGCATGACCATTTGCGTCACCCCGCCGCCAAGATTTCCCCAGCCCGCGCTGGTGGCGTTCGCCGTGCCGACGCAGTTCTTCGCGAACATGATCGACGTGTGGTACTGCGTGATGACGAACGAGGCACCGATCGCGCCGATCGCGATGCGGAACATTAAAAATGTCGTGAAGTCGTGGGCTAGGCCGATCCCCATCACTGGGATCGAAGCGAGCACCAACAGCCCGCTGTACGCCAGCCTCGGTCCGATCCGGTCGCACAGCCAGCCGACATAGAGCCTTGCCAAGACCGTGATGGCGACCGAGCCGATGATGCACCAGCCGACCTGATCCTTGGTGAGGTGCATTTCATCGCGGACGACCGGCATGAGCGGCGCGATGCCGAACCACGCGAAAAAGCACAGGAAGAAGGCGAACCAGGACATGTGGAACGCACGCATCGGCGGCGTTTTGAAATCCCACAGCCGGATCGATGTCGCTTTGGCGGAGGCAGTCATGGACTGGACCTTGTCGGGCGTGAACAGCATCCCCTCCACCGTGACGACGAGCGACTGTCGCGCTTCCCCCAGGAGCAACACCCCGGGCGGAAGACAGGTGGATGACCCGCTGGAAATCGCTGTCGACCCACTCCCATCGGATTGGTCTCTGAGAGAGCGTGTCGAGAGGAGATAACGCGGCGGGCGACCTCTAGGCAGCTTTGATTCCAAAGAACGCGCGGCCCCCCATTTGTTCGGTTACCCGAAGCCGATTCCCCAACCAGACCATGTGGAAGCCGGGGGTTGTGCGAGTCGTTGAGGCATCACTGCATGGTTTTGTCGCGGAGAACATCCGTCTCCGGAGAACTTCAAAGACCGATTTTCCCCCCGGATAAGGGCCTAAAGCTGTCACCAAGAGCTCAAGGAATGGGTGCCCAGCATCTTCGGCACGCAGTTTTCATCGATGATCTCCAGGCAAAGCCTGGTGGGAAGGTCGATTCACGAAACTGGCATGCGTCCGACGGCGAGTTCGCCATTCACGCTCTCGTGAAAACGCACGCGGGATTGTTTTCAGAGAAATGGGTTGATGACGCAGGAATCGGAAAAACTGATTCAAGGCCTAGGGCGGCGATACAGCATCGTCCTGGCGGTCGTCGCTTCACTTCTGCTCGTTGACCAGGCCCTGTTGCAACCCTTGCTCTTTCGGCTCAACGGCTTTGGGCCAGTCATCAACCTCGCTGGCCGGCAGCGGATGCTCAGCCAGCGGATGACCAAAGCCGCCTTGGCCATCGACCTTGATCCTTCGCAGGCGGAACATTGGCGAAGGGAATTGCGAGACTCCTTGGATCGCTGGAAGATTGTCCACGCGGGCCTTCTGCATGGCGACACTCAATTGGGGTTGCCGCCTGCGAAGGATTTCAGAATCCATGCGGCATTCGCCGAGCTTCAACCTCACTCCCAAGCTCTGTCCCAGGCGGCGGAAAAGGCCGCCCAGTCCGTCGCCATCGGGAGCATGAATGGGATTGCCGCAGAGCGAGACCGCTTGGACACTGATCATATCCCGGCTGTCGACACCGATCGCTCCGGCGTCTCGATCCAGATGCTGGCCGCTGAGCCCTCGTATATTGAACAGATGGAGCGGATTGTCGAACTCTTCCAGAAAGTGGCTGTCGAGCAGGTCAGTCGGCTTCGAGTGTTGAGCTTCACTCTCACGTTGAGTGCCCTCGCAGCCATGGCGGCCTTGTCGTGGCTGGTGCTCAAACCGGCCAATGACCTGATTCGATCGCAATGGCGGCAGCTGCGATCCAGTGAAACACAATTTCGTTCGCTCGTGGAGCGGATGCATGACGGCCTCGTGGTGCTGGATGACCGAAACCGCATTCAATATGCGAATGAGCGATTCTCGCAAATTCTTCGTCGTCCGATGGAAAAACTGAAGGGCAGTGACATTGTCGACCTCGTGTCTCTCCCCTCACAGCCAAAACTGAGGATGATCCTGCTTGATGAAATCGTTGATACCCAATCTCCCGGAGAGATTGAGTGGCGTCTCCCCGAGCCGTCTAATTGTGTCACTCTGGCGGCTGCCGGACGGCAAGCACTCGACGACACCGGTGCCGCCGCGTTGTTTTTGA
>PNLE01000007.1 GCA_013822855.1 Planctomyces sp. | reverse complement strand
TCCTGGTGTCGCCGGTTCGATCCCGGCCCTAGCCATTTTTCCAAGGGTTTTGCTCAACAGCGCACCCAGGATGAAAGCAAACTTTCACGCCAAAGGGACTTTCGGAGGTCCCTTTGGCGTGCCTCTTTTCTTGAATGTGGGCCTGCCACGCAGTCCACGAAATTCGATCCAATAAGCCCACTCATTCGCCGTGTGCCACTGCTGGCTCGCCAGCAGTGCTCTTCCCGCCAACAGCATCGGCTTTTAAGTTCCCCACCGGCTCCTCCCCCTCGCCCATTCCTATGGGAGAGGGCCGGGGTGAGGGCGAGTCCGTCCGTATCAAGCATCCTCCATTCCTTCTTGAGCTCGGTCTTCTCGCCATTCCGCCCCCTCTGTTTGCCGATCGCCTCGCCCCAACCACACAATGCCGCTGATCGATAGTTCGACTTCGTGCGGACCCAACTCTCCACGGTCGACAGAGGGTGGAATCCATCAACGGGCATGGATATCTTCAACGGCACAGCAGTGGCAAACAGAGTCTGCCCTGAGTGTCGCCGGAATGAATCCGTCACCGAGAAAGTTGGCTATGCCCCTCCCGCAGTTCGCCTTCCCCAAGACCTTACTGGTTGCAGTGATCCTGGCAGGCCTGGCCATGACTGGTTCCCCGCAGGTTCTGGCCACCGAGCCACCACCCGTCGCAAAGCCAGCGACGACCTACGCTTCATCAGCCTCTGCCCAGCCCATATTGCGAGCCAATGACCGGGTGGTCTGGATCGGGCCGACATGGGTCGAGCGCGATGTGAACTACGGCCAAGTTGAAACCGAACTCCTCACCCGCATGGGTTCCCAGCCGTTCACGCTGCGGAACCTCGGCTGGAGCGGAGACACCGTCTGGGCTGAAAGCCGGGGAATCTTTGACGCCCCCGCCGTGGGTTACTCCCGCCTCATCGAACTGGCGAAGGAACTCAAGCCCACCACGGTCTGGCTCTCGTATGGTGTCAACGAATCGTGGGCCGGTGCTGCGGGCTTGCCGAAGTTCACCGCTCAGTACCGCCAGCTGGCGAACGACATCACCAAGGCCACCGGCGCCCGGTTGGTCTTCATCACCCCCTACCCTTTCGAGAAGACCGTCTCCCCCGTACGCGACCCCTCCGGTCAGAACGTGATGCTCGGCCAGTATGTCGCCGCCATCAAGCAGCTCGCAGCGGAACTCAACGCACCTGTGATCGACCTCTTCACACCACTGGCTGCCGGGGAATCCTTGAAGGCTGAAAATGGCCTGCATCCCGACGCCATCGGCGAACAGATCATCGCCCGTCGGCTCGCCAACCAGTTCCGCTATGCAGCCGAGGACGGTAGTGCCGCCGTGAGTGTCACTGTCCCCGAGCCAGACCGCGAAGAATTGCGACAAGCGGTCGTCGCCAAGAACACCCTCTTCTTCCACCGCTGGCGACCGCAGAACATCACCTACCTGACAGGCTTCCGAAAGCATGAGCAGGGGAACAACGCCGTCGAAATCGCCCAGTTCGATCCCCTCGTCGACGCCGCCGAAAAATCGATCCAACAGTGGCTCTCCGCCCGCTCCGAAGTTAAGCCCACCCCAGGGAAGCCCTGAAAATCGACACCAAACCCTTGAGCAACGATCGTTCAAGGGTGCCACTGGCTCCGCCAGTGCTCCGGATTCCGGTGCAAGACGCTCCATCAAAGCCAATGCCGCCAGAAGAACACACGTATCTATTCTGAATCTGCGAACGATATACGCCCATTCCCCGGGATGCCGCTCCTGATGTTCATCTCTCTCTTCCGCCCCATTTCGATGGCCCTGTCGACGACCGCGATTGCCCTCCTCCTGGTGGTCGCCACCAGCCCGGCGGCCCTCGCACAGCGGGAACTCAAGGATATCCCCTCGCCCGATCCGGCGGAGGAACAGAAGACGCTGGAAGTGGCTGAAGGCTTCGAGATCAACCTCTTCGCCGCTGACCCGCTGATCCACAAGCCGATCCAGATGAACTTCGACGCCCGCGGCAGGCTGTGGGTGGCCGCGTCCGAGATCTATCCCCAGATCGAGCCGGGCAAAGTCGCCAACGACAAGATCCTCATCCTCGAAGACACCAACGGCGATGGCCAGGCCGACAAGACGACCGTCTTCGCCGACGGCCTCCTCATCCCCACTGCCGTCATCCCGGGCGATGGCGGCGCCTACGTCGCCAACAGCACCGAACTGGTGCACTTCAAAGACACCAACGGCGACGACAAGGCCGACGAATCACGCATCATCCTCTCCGGCTTCGGAACCGAGGATACGCACCATATCCTCCACACCTTCCGCTGGGGGTTCGATGGTCTGCTCTATATGAACCAGTCGATCTATATCCATAGCCATATCGAAACCCCTTTCGGTGTGAAGCGGCTCAACGCTGGCGGCATCTGGCAATACCGCCCCGCGACCGGTCAGCTAGAAATCCTGGCCCGCGGCTGGGTCAACACCTGGGGCCACCACTTCGACCGCTATGGCCAGTCGTTCGCGACCGACGGAGCAGGTGGCGAGGGGATCAACTTCGTCGTGCCTGGCGCATCCTATCCCACCGCCGCCGACAGTCCCCGCATCCTGCATGGCCTCAACCCCGGCAGTCCCAAGCATTGCGGGTTGGAAGTCGTCGATGGTAGCCACCTCCCCGAAGACTGGCGTGGCGATCTCATCACCAATGATTTCCGCGGCCACCGCGTTTGCCGGTTCAAGCTGACTCCCGAGGGAACCGGCTATGTCTCGAAGCCGATGCCCGATGTTGTACGCACCAACCACGTCGCCTTCCGGCCCATTGACATCAAGCAGGGGCCGGACGGCGCGATCTATATCGCCGACTGGTACAACCCCATCATCCAGCACGGTGAAGTCGATTTCCGCGATCCCCGCCGCGACCATACGCATGGCCGCATCTGGCGGGTGACGGCCAAGGGCCGCCCCCTCGTCAAGACGCCTCCTCTGGAAACAGCCACCAATGCGGAGCTTGTCGCACTGCTCACCGCTCCCGAGCAGTTCACCCGCCAGCAGGCCAAGCTCGTGCTGCGGGAACGCCCGACGGCCGAAGTCCTGCAGGCTCTCGCCAACCATTCGGCCAAAATCAAATCCGGTGAGGCCAACGCCAGCGAATGGCTGCTGGAGTCGCTGTGGGTGCATGTCGCCCATGATCAGACCGACTTCGCCACGCTCGAACGTCTTCTGAAAGACCCCGATTCACGTATCCGCGCCGCGGCGGTCCGCGTGTTGGGCCATTGGGTGGATCGGGCCGCGGCTCAGTCGCCATCTACCCTCCCGCTCCTCATGGCTCTGGCGGACGATCCCCATCCACAAGTGCGGATGGAAGTCGTGCGGACGCTGGCCAAGATCCCCACGGCGCAGTCCGCCCAGGCCGTCTTGAAGGTGGCCGCCCAGCCGATGGATGAGTTTCTCGAATACGCCGTCTGGAAGTCGGTGAACGATCTCGCCCCCCAGTGGCATGCGGCTGTCCTGCAAGGCGAATGGTCGCCCGGAGTTTCCTTGTCGAGCGGATCCATTCTGCCACTGCTCTATGGCATTAAAGCGACAAAAGCCGTCCAGCTGATGCCGCCGCTGGTGGCATGGCTGCAGCAAGGAAAGATCCCCGCGTCCGAAGTGGGAGCCACGATGGAGGTCATCGGCAGCCTGGGAGGGCCGGCTCAACTGAGCCTGGTGCTCAAGGCCGCCCTCGATGCGACCACTCCCGGCAGCCAACGTGCACTGTTATTGGAAGCCCTCGCCTCGGCCAAACGCGCCCGCGACATCCAGCCCGCCGGCCAGATGGAAGAGATCGCCCCGTTGCTCAAATCCAGCGACGCCAGTGAAAAACTCGTCGCAGTCGAACTGGCCGGCCTCTGGAAGCTCAACTCGCTCGCGGGAGAACTGCGAGCATTGGCTCAAGATCGGGGCATCGCCGGGAATGTGCGCACCACCGCCATCCAATCCCTCGCCCGCTTGGGTGGTGATGACAACGTAGCCCTCCTGTTGAAGTTGGCCAACCAGGGAAAGAACTCCGCCGATGCCAACGTCCCGGCGGAAGATCCTGCCATCCGGGTGACGGCTATTCGCGGTCTGACACCACTCGCGAAAGAGGCCGCTGCCAAAGCGGCGGTGGGTCTGCTCGCGGAATCTCCCACGCCGGATGTGGTGGGCGAAGTCATGCAGATTTTCCTGAATGAGAAGGGCGGCTCGTCGCTGCTCGCGGCTTCACTCTCAGGTGCGAAACTGAGCGAAGACACGGCCAAACTCGCTCTTCGTTCGGTCACCGGCTCGGGACGCGAAGAGCCGCAATTGCAAGCTGCTCTACGGGATGCGGGGCAACTCGGCAGCGGCCCCAAGGTCTGGGCTCCCGCCGAACTCGCCGCCATCCTCGACACGGTTTCCAAAGAGGGGAATCCCGCCCGGGGTGAACAAGTCTTCCGCCGGGCCGAGTTGTCCTGTGTGAAGTGCCATGCCATTGGTGGCGCAGGGGGAGCTGTCGGGCCGGATCTGGTGAGCATCGGCGCCAGCGCTCAGCTCGACTATCTCCTCGACTCGATGACCAACCCCAACAAGCAGGTCAAGGAGAATTACAACACGGTCATTCTCGCCTTGGCGGATGGCCGCGTGCAGACGGGGATCGTCACGCGGAAGTCGGCCACAGAGATCGTCCTGCGGGATGCCAACGATGTCGAAGTCGCGGTCCCTGTCAGCGAGATCGAAGAGCAAAGCGCAGGAACTTCGCTGATGCCGGCGGGTCTGGCCGACGGCCTGACCCAGACCGAACTGGCCGACCTCATCGCCTTCCTCTCGCAGCTCGGCAAGGTCGGCCCTTACGCGCCACCTTCGGGAGCCTATGCGATGCGCTGGGAAGTCCTCGTCCCGAGTGACGAAGCTTGGACCAGGCTCTACCGCACGTCCGACACCGAACTCCTCCGGCAAGGAGGCAACCTCGGCTGGAAACCCGCCTTCAGCCAGGTGAACGGCACGCTTCCACTGGCCGATCTGCCCGCCTTCCGCACCCGCGACCGCCTGGCAGAAAAAGCCCGGCAGGTGATGTTCCTCAAGACCACCGCCGTCGTCACCACCCCCGGCCCTGCCCGGCTGATCCTCAACGACGCCACCGGCATCGACCTCTGGATCGACGGCGAATCGATCCCCGCCAGCCAGACCACAAAGGTCAACTGGCCCACCGGCTCTCACACCATCCACCTCGCCATCGACCTGCAAAAGCGAACTGGCGACGTGAAGCTGGAACTCGTCCCCGAAGGATCCGCCCAAGCCAAATGGCAGGTCAAGCCGTAGGGAAAAGCGACCCAGCCAACAGGTTGTCACTTCATTGTAAGAGGCATCAGCCGAGGCTACTTGGCCTTCTTTTGGAAGAACCTCGGCTCTGTGCCTGCTCGTAGGCGGCTGAGGTTGGCTTGGTGGCGGTAGAGGATCAAGGCGGAGAGGACGAGGGCCATGATCGTCTGGGCCGTGGTCGCGCCTTGCAGGCGTTCGGCGTTGCGGAAGGCGAAGGGGACTTGCCAGCAGACCAGCTCGAAGGCGAGATAGGCCGCCACCGCGATCAGCGAACTGAGCGAGACGATCTTGTTGATGACGAAGCTGCCGAAGAAGAAGACGGTGGCCACCAGGAGGCCCCAGGGGGAGGCGGCTCCCAGAGCGCCCAGCGACGTGGCGATCCCTTTGCCGCCGCGGAAGCCGAGCCACAGGGGGAACATGTGACCGATGACGGTCGTCATCGCCGACATCGGGAGTGCCCACTCATTTCCGCCTGCGGAGTCACCACCCAGGCCCAATAGCCCTGGCAGAAAGATGGGCGGGAGATAGCCCTTGAGGGCGTCCAGGACGAGGACCACCAGCCCCCACTTCTTCCCCAGCGACCGGCTGACGTTCGTCGCCCCGATGTTGCCGCTCCCCTCGGTGCGGATGTCGATTCCCCGGACGAGCCGCGCGAGGATCAATCCAAAGGGAATCGAACCGGCAAGATAGCTGAGAAGAATCAGTGCGGCCCAAGGCATGGGGGAATCCGGTGAGAGAGAGCGGAAAAGGGGGGAAGCCGAGAAGCGAAAAAGCTAAGGGGAAGAAGGAGGGGAGAAGGAAAGAAGGGGAGAAGGAGGGAAGCCAGAGGGAAAAAGGCCAGATGCGTCCTCAACCGGTATATCTCACAGCGGACTGGGCCAGGGGAGGGATGGCTGAAATCATGCTCCCTCAGATCCACCCACAACTGACAACTGACAACGGACAAACCTCCACTTCCTCACAACTCATGCCTCCTCGAATGCCTCGCAATGCGGGCAGTCTTTGTCGTGACGGCCCGTATCAATTGTTTGTCGCCTGGGCCAAGAGGACGCCCGAGGTATTCGCGGAGGAACCGGAGTCTGGCGAGGAATGTGACATGGGGGGCGCTGTAGTTCAACTGTGCGAGATCCTTGACGATCCACCGCTGGGCCAGAGGACGACAATGCCTGACCCGCCCCAGATCGATGATGTACGGCGTCGCCACCCGGTTCACTTCAGGCACCATGAGATGGCCGAGGTAATAGTCCTGGTGATGAAAACCTGCACCGTGCATGCGGGCGGTGAGTGCAGCGACAAGTTCCAACAGTCGCCTCTCGTCCGAGATGGACAGCGTGCGGTTGCGGGCCAGCTCAGAAAGTTTGACGCACCCGTCGAGACTGCGGGTGACGAGGCCGCTATTCCGCCCGTGATGGAAGATCGCCACGGGTTGCATGGTGGGGAGACCCGCCTCGTGGAACTGCCAGAGGGCTTCCCATTCATGCATCGCACCCAGTTGCGGCCACATGCCGCGGAGGAGGGGTTTGATCCACTCTTTGAGGGAACTGGGCGAGTGACGCTTGATGTAGAAAGTTTGCGAGGTGCCATCGGCCCGCCGCAGATCGAAGCGGCTGGTGACACGTTCGGCCCGCAGATTCTTGGCCGTCTCGCTGGCGTGGTGCCAGAGGGCTGCCGCCGACGTCAGGCCATGTTCGCGGAAGAGCGGCAGGTCGTCTTGAAAGATCTCCAGACACCCGGCGTCGAGGGTTTCAAGCGGCCGCTTTTTTTTCACCGAGCACCTCTTGAAAGACGGCGAGGGTTCGCTCAGCGTTGACTTCGGGCGTGTGGCGCTGCGCGGTGGAGCGGGCTGCGGCCGACATCAGCTTGAGCTGGGTGGTACCGCGCCCGAAATGAAAATCGATCCGATCCGCGAGGCAGTCGATTTCATCCGGCGAAGAGACGACATAGCCGTTGATGGCGGGTTCGATGACATCCGCACCGCCGGCGGTGGAGGTCGTGAGGACGGGAACGCCGCAGGCCATCGCTTCGAGATTCACATTCGGGAAAGGCTCGTAGATCGTCGGCAGGACGAAGAGATCGCTGGCGGCGTAGAGCCTGGCGATCTGCTGTTGGCGACCAGTAAAAACAAGCCGATCGCCCAGCCCGAGTTGTTGGGCCATGGTCTTGAACCGGGCGATGTCGCCATCACCGATAACCATCAGCCAGAGGCCGGAAGTCTTCGCGCGGGAGATGGCTGTCAGCAGCGAGGCCAGACCTTTGCGGCGGAAATCCATGGAAGCGAAGGTGAGGAGTGGTGCATCGTGGGGAATCTTCCATTCGTCCCGGACGAACTCCCGCTCATGCTGGAGATCGGGGTGAAAGACTTTCGTATCGACACCGTTCGAGACGCGGCGGATCCGGGCCGGATCGATGCCGAAGTATTCCTGGAGAAGCCGCTCGTCGAGCTTGGATTGAACGATGATCCGGCGGGGCCCTTGGGGGCCGAAGAGTTGCTTCTCGATCCCTAGAATTGTGCGATGCCGGGGGTTGAGCCGTTGCAGTGCCTGGGTCCACGGGCCGCGGTAAAAGACATTGAGCCAGTGGGTTTGCAGAGGATCGGTGAGGCGGTAGGTGTCGAGGCCGTAGACACGCGAAAGGCCATGCACGATGTCGAAGCCTTGGTTCTCGAAGACCTTGCGGGCATTGCGGGCCAGGCTCGAGTTCTTCGTCCAGGAAGTCCAGCGGACGACGGGGACACGCAAATGGGCGGCTTCGCTCTTGAGCGATTCATCCATCGATTCGCCGACGATGGTGACATCGTGGCCTTTGGATTTGAGTTGCCGCATCAGGTTGATGCAATAGCGTTCGGCTCCGGCCTTTTTCAGCGAGCAGACGCGACGGACGAGGGCGATGCGCATCGTGTCTTCCCTTCAGGCGGCTGCCGCGAGTTGAACGAGTTGGGGCTTGAGTTCCCGCCAGACGAGATCGACGCCGAGCATCCGCATGCAGGCGTGGTGTCCCAGCGGGCAGACGCGCTGTTGGCAAGGGCCGCAGGCGAGGGCGAGTTGGATCGATGTCGAGACGGGGGAGTAGGTTTCGCTCCAGGCCTGATGGGTCGGCCCGAAGAGGACGAGATGCGGCACTCCCAACGCGGCGGCGAAATGCCTGGGGCCGGAATCAGTTGTCACCATGAACGAGGCGGCGGCGATCGCAGCTTTTGTGAGTGAGAGCGAAAGGGATTCGCGGCCCAGTGATTTCACTCGCGGGTGGTTCACCAATGATTCGATTTGGAGGCTGGTTTCCCGTTCGCCGGGGCCGCAGAGGATGACGACGGCATGCGCCGTTTGATCGACAATGCGGCGGGCGAGTTCGGCGAAGGATTCGACGGGCCAATCCTTCGCGGCACCAAACGCACCACCCGTGTTCAGCACCACGAATGAAGGGGCGCTGGCGACCGTCGGATGAGTTGTCAGAAAGTGGCGCCAGACGGAAAGCCCAGGTTCGGTGCAGGCCAGTTCCATGCGGGCGTGGCGAGGAGGTGGAACATCGGCACCGGCGGCCCGCGCCAGTTCCAGATAGTCTTCGAGAGCCGGGTGGGGAATTTTTTTTCGTGGTGCGGGCAGGCGATCGGTCAGCAGCCAACAGCGTCCGTCGCGATGAAACCCGATTCGTCGCTTGGCCCCGCCCGCGAACGCCAGCCAAGCGGAGTGGAGCGAGTTGGGGAAGAGAATGGCTTCGTCGAATCGTTCCTGACGCAACGCCTTGATCAGCGACCAGCCGGAGAGGGCCGTGCCGGATGGATTCTTTCTCGCGACCTTCCCCGGCACACGGTGGATCAGGCGATCCACTAAACCAGTCCCTTCGAGGACTTCGGCCACGTAAGGTTGCAGGATGGCGACCGCTTCGTCATTGGGAAACGACGAGCGGAGGGCACGCAGGGCGGGGGTCGCCATGAGGGCGTCGCCCACCCAGTTGGGCATGAAGATCGCCCGCTTCATGCCGCTTTCCGTTCCAAACCGAGAGTGCCGGCCGGTGTGTCGGATGTCGGGCTGGAGTGGGAAACGTGGGCCGTCATCGAAAGGACAGTCGCATCCTGTTCCCGCAGCCGACGGACGATCTCGGTGGTGGAGAGACCTTCGAGGGCGCCCATTGGCTTGACGGTTCCGCCGTAGGCCAGCACCACTTCGCGGCCCACGATCTCTTCGGCGGAGTAGGTGCCTCCCTTGACGAGGACATCCGGCTTCAAGGCGTGCAGCAAGGCATGGGGCGTGTCTTCATCGAAGACAATCACGTAGTCGACCACTTCGAGGGCGGCGAGCATGCGACCGCGATACTCCTGGTCGAAGATGGGGCGATCGGGGGCTTTTCCCAGGCGGCGGACGCTGTCATCGCTGTTGATGGCGACGATGAGGCATTGGCCTTCGCGAGAGGCTTCGGCCAGATAGCTGACATGGCCCGCATGTAGCAAATCGAAGCAACCGTTGGTGAAGACCACCTTCTGACCGGTCTTCTGCCGGGCCACGACATGACGCTGGAGTGCGGCGAGGGAGAGTACCTTCCCCTCGTGGCTGCGATGCGATTTCATGAGGTCGGCGAGGATTTCCTCGCGGGAAATGGCGATGACACCGATCTGTTCGACTTCGAGGCCACCGGCGATGTTGGCCAGGCGGCCCAGATCGGCGGGCTCCAAACCAGCACCCAATCCGACACCGATCATCGCCATGACCATGTCGCCGGCACCGGTGATGTCGCAGACCTCGCGGGGCCGGGTGGGAAGATGCTCGCCTCGGCCGTCTTTGTGAACGAGGGCAATGCCATCGCGGTCCATGGTGACGAAGGCGTAGTCGAGGCCCATTTGGTCGCAGAGCGCCTTGCCGGCGAGGAAGGCATCGGGAACGGTGCGGACTTCAATCCCCGTGGCGCGGGTGGTCTCCAGGCGATTGGGAGTGACCGAGGTGGCTCCCTGATAGGCTTCGCATTTGCCATGACTGGCGGGATCGACGATGACGGGAATCCCCGCCGCTCGGGCCGCCTTGATCAGCGGTCGCAGGAGTTCGCCCGTGCAGAGGCCCTTGCCGTAATCGGAGACCAGGATCGCCTGGAATTCGTGGAGATGGGGGAGGATCTGATTCAACAGTCGGGTGGCGAGGCCGGTGGTGATAGCCGTGCGGACTTCGCGGTCGACACGAAGCATCTGGTGGGGATGGCGATATTGCGCGCTTCCCATGTAACGTGTTTTGAGGGTGGTCGGGCGGGTGTCGTCGATGCAGACGGAGCCGCAATCGATATCGAGGCGCTGAAGTTCGCGGCAGGCCGTGCGGCCTTCTTCATCGGCACCGATCACGCTGAGGAGGGTGACTTCGGCGTCGAGGCCTTTGACCATCTGGGCGACGTTCGCAGCCCCTCCCAGACGGATCTCCTGCCGCTGTTCGTGGAGGAGAATGACGGGGGCTTCCTGGGAAATGCGTTCGGCATCGCCCCAGACATAGCGATCGACGATGAGATCGCCGACAACGAGGAGACGTGGACGGCCCAGCCGTTCGACAGCGTCGATGAGATGATAAGACATCCGAGGCAATCCCTGCCGTATGTGAAGCCCGGCGGCTGTTCCTTGAAACATCGCGCGGGGTGAGTCCTCCCGACCGGCGCGAATCTTCCCGACAATGCCGGACTCCGTCAATCCCGGTTGCGAAAGGGTCGGGAACAGGCTGGATCGCCCCGATCATGTTGGCGTCTCTGCGGTTACAGCCATTCCGCAGGGTTCGCCGCAGAGTGCATTTCGGCGAGCCGCGCCGCGATCCAGTCGAGACGGTTCAAGATTGCCGCTGACGGTTGAGCACTGGAAAGGGGAACACCCGAAGTCCCCCAGTTTTTCGAGTCGAGCCAATGGAGACCCGCCGTGAGGATGCCGGCGTGATCGAGCAGCCGCGCCAATGAGACGGTTTCCTCGGTGATGGGCCGGACTCGCCGGTAGGCCTGAAATGCCTGATCCCATGCCCCGGAAGGAAGGAGGAGACTGCCCAACAGCCGGGCGAGATCGATGGCGATGGTGTCGCATCGCGCGGCGGTGGCGTCGATCAGGCCGGTGACATGGGAGCCTTCCATCAGGACATGGCCGCACCAAAGATCACCCCAGCAGGGAATCAGCGGAAGCGTTCGGCTTTGCCAGGCTTCGAGGTAACGAAGCACATTGGGGGAGAGAAGACGGATCTGTCGTTCAAGGTTCGTCAGCCGATGTTGGAGTTCGTGGGAGCCGGGGAACTGGGGACAGGCATTCCGTGACTGAAAGCGTGCGAGGGTCGCGGTCCGTGTGAGAACTGTCGGTGAGATCCCTGGGGTGGATGAAGCGAACCACTCGCTGGAGGCGGGGGGAGGACGGAAGGTGCGGGCGACCTCATGCCATCGGGCCAGCATGGTCACGGCGGCATCGAGCTGTGCGGTCGTGGTGGTTGAGATTGGGAGGGGAGCGCCGGGCAGCCAGGGCTCCAGCTGCCAGAGCGAACCTTCCCAGAGGAATGTGGTCGCACCGGATTGTGTCGGCAATGGGGCAGCCACGGGCAGCCCCGCCCCCGCAGTGTGCCTCAGCAGGGCATGCAGGCCCGTCAGCCGGGCAAAGGGCAATGCCCGGCTGGGCCAACGCCGCAGGGAGAAACGGGTCGCGTTGGCGGCTTCGACACAAAAGACTGCGGCACCGCTGAAGGCCTGGGCGTGGACGGGTGTGATCGTCAAATCGGAGGGGGCTCCCAGCCAGGGATACTGGTGGGAGCAAGCCGCTTTGATTGGATCAGGAATGAACCCGGTGTTCAGCGAGGACGGATTGTTTCCGAGAGGCCCGGGGTCAAGCAGCACGGCGCAACCCCTTTACATACATCCCGGATTGCGGGCCTTCAGGCTTGGAAACAACCCATTGCCGAGGCTGATTACCGCTTATCAATCGATTCGTAGTGACGTTCGGGAGCGCCAATGTAATTGGAGGAGGGGCGGATGATCTTGTTGTCCGCCAGTTGTTCGAGGATGTGGGCACACCAGCCCACGATCCGGCTGGTGGCGAAGACGCAGGTGAAGAGCTCGCCCGGGATGCCCATGTAATGCTGGAGGCTGGCGGAGTAGAAATCGACATTGCAGTAGCGGTTGATCGACTCGCGGACTTTTTCCTCCATGGTGATCGACATGTCGTACCACTTGGGCTCGCCGGTCTCTTTGCCCAGACGCTCGGAGAGGGTCTTGAGGTGCTTGGCGCGGGGGTCTTCCACCTTGTAGACCGCATGGCCGAAGCCCATGAACTTCCCTTTGTTGGCGCGGGTGGTTTCCACGTATTTGGCGACGTTCTCGACGCTGCCAATTTCCATGAGAACCTTGAGCACCTCGGTGTTGGCACCGCCGTGGAGCGGCCCTTTGAGGGCACCGATGGCCCCGGTGACGGCCGAATACATGTCGGCCAAGGTGGCGGCGATGACGCGGGCAGCGAAGGTGCTGGCGTTGAGGCCGTGCTCGGCGTGGAGGATCAGAATCAGATCCATGGCGCGGGTGGCATCGGCCGAGGGGTCGGTGCCGTTGAGCATGTACATGAAGTTGCCGGCGTGGCTGAGATCCTTCCGCGGGGCGATCGGCTCGAGGCCATCCCCCAGGCGGCGGATGGCGGCGGTGATCGTCGCCATTTCGGCAGTCAGGCGGACGGACTTCTCGACATTGGCCTTGTGCGAATTGTCTTCAGCCAGAGGGTCGTAGCAGCCGGAGACGGAGACGGCCGTACGCAGGGCGGCCATGGGCGGGGTGTCGCGCGGGAGCGACTTCAAGCAATCGAGAACCGGCGCCTCGATCTCGCGGTGGTGGACCAGCAGATCGGTGAACTCTTGCAATTGGGCGGCGGTGGGAAGTTCACCGTGCAGCAGCAGATAAGACGTTTCCTCAAAGGTGCTGGACTCGGCCAGTTCGTGGATGTTGTAGCCGCGGTAGATCAGTTTCCCCAGATCGCCGTCGACATCGCAGACTTGTGAATCGGCCGCGACAATGCCCTTGAGACCCTTGGCGGCGATTTTTTCCTTGTCGAGCGCTGCGTCGGTCATTGGGAAGGGCTTTCTGGTGATCGGGCGGGGTGGAGCGGGTGAATAACTGGAATGTTTGAGTATAGCAGTCTCGAAATTGTTGAATCAACGTAGGATACAGCCAAACCCGGGCGATGTGATCTTCCGAAAACTGACATCTGCCAAAGAATTCACGGGGCACTTTGCCGTGGGTGAGCAAGGCGGTGCCTACAGGTGTGAGTGGCGACGGGAAGTTGAGTTCGATTGGGCGGGAATCCGATTGTGCAAGAAAATTTTTGGAAAAAATTGTGCGATGGCGGCAGATTTCGCAGAAGTTTTTTTCGCGCCGCGTTAGCATTCCGTGAGCAATCGTCCGCAGAGAGAGAATGGATGCTGTCAACGCGACGGTCGGTGCCACGGTTTGCAGGCTTTGTTTTGCCTGAGCCGCATGGTCGACCCTGCTAAGCCAGGCTGGCTTCGACGGATCAGGCATAACGGCATGATGCCCAATATCGCCTGATCGACGATCAGCCAGATTCGTTCTTTCCCGGTGGTTCGAATGCGACATGGATCGCCGACCCGGGGGTACGAGCAGTTTTTTTGCATGCTCGTCGGGTGGTTTCCATGCCAGTGCAGTTGCGGTTCCGTACCGCCATTGCCCTGTGACAAACGATCGGAAGCTGTCTCGACAAGGAGGTTTGACACTCATGGATCAATCACAAATCGCACTTCGTGAACTTCTCAAGAAGGGATCGCCGCACGGCTTTTTGACGTACGCGGAGATCGATCGATACATTCCCGACGAAGGGGGCGACCCCGCGCTGGTGGACGAGCTGATCATGGCGCTTGAGGCCGCCGGTCTGGATGCGGTCGAACCCGAGGGGGGAATCGATCCGCTGCAATCGTTGCCACCGCTCGAGATGCTCGAGCCGGAGCCGTCGTCGAGTTCTCGCGACCCGATTCGCATGTATCTCAGCCAGATGGGGCACATTCCCCTCTTGACCCGCGAACGCGAAATCTATCTCGCCAAGCAGATCGAGATGACCCGCCGCTGGTTCCGCCGCCGGATGCTGGAATCCGACTACGCGATCCGCGTCGTGGTCGAAACCGTGCACAAGGTGCGGATCGGCGAACTTCCCTTTGAACGCACACTGCGGACATCGGATACGGAGAGCGTGCAGAAGGACCAGATCATGGCCCGGATGCCGCACAACCTCCCGACCATCGAACGGATGCTCGATGAGAATAAGGAGGACTTCGCACTGCTACGTACCGTAATCGGCACGCCGGAAGAGACGGTCGTCCGCGAGCGGATGGCGATTCGCCGCAGCAAGATGGCGACACTGTGCGAAGAGCTCAGCGTCAGAACCCAGCGCATGCAGCCGGTGATGCGACGCATGGAGCAGGTCTCGTTGCGGATGCAGGAACTGCAAAAGCAGATTACTGCCCGTCAGATCCGCCGGATGCCCATGACGGCCGCCGACATCGCCGCCGCCCAGGAAGAGCTGGAAGGCCTGACGCAGGAAGTCCAGGAACTTCCCGGCGATTTCCAGAAGCGGATCAAGCGCGTCCTCGACAAGTTCGCTGGTTGGACACGTTCCAAGCAGCAGCTTTCGGGAGGCAACCTGCGGCTGGTAGTCTCCATCGCCAAGAAGTATCGCAACCGCGGCCTCAGCTTCCTCGACCTGATCCAGGAAGGGAACGCTGGCCTGATGCGCGGCGTCGAAAAGTACGAGTTCCGTCGTGGCTACAAGTTCTCGACCTATGCGACATGGTGGATTCGCCAGGCGATCACCCGTGCGGTCGCAGACCATGCCCGGACGATCCGCATTCCGGTACACATGTTCCAAAGCATCTCGACGCTGAAGAACAAGAGCGAGCAGATCCGCCAGGAAACCGGCCGCGAGCCGACCATCGAAGAGCTGGCCCTCGCCGTCGACATGTCGGTGGAAGACACCGAACGGATCATGAAGACTTGGCGTCATCCGATGAGTCTCGACACGCCGATCGGCGAAAGCGAAGACTCGAGCTTCGGTGATTTCCTCGAAGACAGCCACGAATCGACCCCGGCCGACAACGCCCTTCGCGAAATGCTGCGGGACAAGATCGACATCGTCCTCCGCAGCCTGACTTACCGGGAACGCGAAATCATCCGTCTGCGATACGGTCTGGGCGACGGCTACAGCTATACGCTCGAAGAGACCGGCCGCATCTTCAAGGTGACCCGCGAACGAATCCGGCAGATCGAATCGAAGGCCCTCAAGAAGCTGCAGCACCATACCCGTGCGCATCATCTGGAAGGTTTCGTGGAGGATCTCCTGCCGAACCCCGCCAAGCCCGGCACGTTGCTGAATTCCGATACCATGTTGTCAGAGGAGCCCAAGGTTTCGACGGCATCACGCCGCCGGAAGGACTCGATGACGCTCGCCGCCGCCAACTGATGGCTTTTGGTGATGGCTCGAAGAATCAGATCGAGGCCCGGCTTCTTGAAAGAGAAACCGGGCCTCTTCGCATTCATCGCGCACCGACGGTGGCCTTGGATGTCTGGTGCTTGTCAGAGCAATTTCGCCATAGCTGCCGAACTTGAGCGAATTCGAGGGTTCTTCACAAAAAAGCTGGAGCGACCCTGACGGTTGTGACGATCTTTCCGACGAGACGACAACTCCATCTCGCTCGAAGGAAGTCGCGTGTCGCGATCCCGGTCTGCTCTCTGGTCGGGGATCGCCCTGACGTTTCTAACTGCGTCCTTTCCCTGCGCGTCTTGCGCACAGGAGGCTGTCCCGCCGTCGTCGCTGATCGGCTCTTTGGACGGTGACCTGCTGGATGAAGCGATCGGCACGGCGGAAGTTCCGCAGCCTTTGCCGCCCGACATCGCTCCGTTGGTTTCCAACGAGGAACTTCTCCGCCGGCTCCAACAAACCGAGCAGGAGATCGCCCGGCTCAATGCCCAGCTCAACTCCCCCGAGGAGGATGGCGGGAACATCCTCGCCGCCATGCAGGAACGCTTCAGCCAGGTGCAGGATCCCGCCATCACCACCGTCGATCAACAGACCCACGACGCGACGAAGAAGGGCCCCAAAAAGTGGTACGACCGGCTGAGCATCCGCGGATACGCGCAGTTCCGCTACAACTTCACCGTCGATGAAGATCCGGATGGCGCTCCCGCCCAGCATGTGGGCGACCGTTCCATCGGAGAGAATCAGGGGTTCCTCATCCGGCGGGCCCGACTCATCCTCTCGGGCGATGTATCCGACCATATGTATGTCTACCTCCAGCCCGACTTCGCCTCCTCGGTGCCGGGGAGCCCCGACGCCAATCAATATGTCCAGATTCGCGACTGGTACGGGGATCTCTACATCGACAAGGAAAAGGTTCACCGCGTCCGGATCGGGCAGTCCAAGGTGCCCTATGGCTGGGAAAACCTGCAATCCAGTTCAAACCGGATCCCACTCGACCGCAGCGACGGGCTCAACAGTGCCGTCCGCAATGAGCGCGATCTCGGGCTGTTCTACTATTGGACACCCGAAGAGGCGCAGGATCTGTTCAAGGAAGTGCTCGACGAAGGACTCAAAGGTTCGGGCAACTACGGCGTCTTCGCCTTCGGTGCCTACAACGGTCAAGGAGGATCGTTCGTCGAACAGAACGACAATCTCCATCTGGTGACCCGGCTCGCCATCCCCTTCAAGCTGGAGAACAAACAGATTGTCGAATTGGGAGTCCAGGCCTACACCGGCAAGTACACCGTCCTGTCGTCGGCGATCCGGCCCTTGGGAAGTGGAACTGCCACACGCCCTGCGGGAACCTTGGAAACGGGTGCGACCGAAGGGATCACCGATCAGCGCGTCGCGGGGACGTTCGTCTGGTATCCGCAGCCTTGGGGATTCCAGGCGGAATGGAACGTCGGCAACGGGCCGGGGCTCAACGATGCCCAGACGGAAGTCGTCAAGCGGTCATTGAGTGGCGGCTACGCGATGGTCAATTACAAATATGACACAGCGTCATGCGGAACCATGTTTCCGTTCGCCCGCTACAACCACTATCGCGGCGGCTACAAGGCCGAACGCAACGCCCCGTTCAGCCATATCAACGAATGGGAGTTCGGGCTGGAGTGGCAGTTCAACCCGCAGATGGAACTCGTCACGCAGTACACGATCACCGACCGCACCAACACGACGGCTTTCTCGAACGGCCAGTCGTACCGTCAATTCGATGGTCACCTGTTTCGCAGCCAGTTTCAGATCAACTACTGACCTGGCCAACCGGCTGACAGCTAGACCGCCTTGGCGACAACGCCCTCATCGGGATGCAGTTGCCGCACGCGATACTGGATATGTAGTTCACGGAGTGCTTCCCGATCGAGCAGCAGCTGACGACGATCCTCGACGCTCAGGCTCTCAGGGCCATGGTTGAGAATGGCCTGCGTCCACTCGCGAACCTTGGCCTCGGGCGCGGGAGTTCCCGAGGATGTTTGTTGGAGGATTGAGGCATGAAGCGCTTGGAAGCCGGGGTCGGAAAGAAGCTCGGTGAAGAGCTGGTCGCGATCGTGGGCATCGGCATACTGCTCGTGTTGCTCGTTCGCCTTCCGCTGCAACTTCAGGATCGGCGTGAGCTCGGCCTCTTCGGGAATCAGCAGCAGCCGGCGATGGGCGAGCCATTGACCCAGTTCCACACTTCCCAGAATGCGTGAGAAGGGGATCGTCAACGTCAGGCCGACGAGGATCGGCGAGAGCCACAGAAAGAGTCCCGGGCTGAAAAACAGCACCAAAGCACTCCCCACCAGTCCCGCGATGGTATGGGGGCCAAAGACGCGGCAGGCAGTGAGCAAGTCGATGTCGCCATCCCCCCGGTTCTGGGCGTTCCACTGAACCTTCTCGCCGAGAAGTGTGGAGATCACGAACCGGGTGTGGAAGAACATCATGATGGGGGCGACGAGAATCGAGGCGATTGTCTCGATGAATACGCTGGGAATGATCTTCGACCAGCCGCCGAACTGCTCGCGACGTGGCTTGTCGAAGGCGAGGGCCACAAGGCTCCAGACCTTGGGTGCCATCAGCAGGAACATGGTGAATCCGAAGACAACGAGGCCGCTGACCCTCTCCTGCGAACTCCCGATCCAAAGGCCATCAATCGCCATGGCCAACAGGCCCAGCAGGGTGAAGACCAGCCAGAGGGGCGACGAGAGGTAAGCCATGACGCCCATCGCCAGGTGGAGCCGACTGATGGGTCGCAGGCCTTCGCTGATGATCAGCCGCATATGCTGCAGGTTGCCCTGACACCACCTCTGATCACGTTTCGCGTAATCGAGGAGGGTTGTGGGGCATTCCTCGTAACTGCCGGCGAGGTCATGCGCGAGAGAAACCTTCCAGCCTCCGCGGGCCATGAGGGCCGCTTCGACGAAGTCGTGGCTGAGGATCTCGCCACCCAAGGGTGCGACGCCGGGAAGCTTGGGGAGGCCGCAATGTTCGATGAAGGGGGCGACGCGGATGATCGCGTTGTGGCCCCAGTAGTTGCTGTCGAAGCTGGCCCAAGAGCTGAATCCCTCCATGTGGACGGGACTGAACAGCCGGGCGGAAAATTGCTGCAAACGGGCGAAGAACGAGAGCCGGTTGACCGGCACGGGGGGAACTTGCAGGATGCCCAGGGAGGGGTCGTCCTGCATCCGGCGGGACATTTCGACCATCGTGTGGCCGTCCATCACGCTGTCGGCGTCGAGCACGATCATGAGGTCGTACTGCGTCCCCCACCGCTCGCAGAAATCGGCGATGTTGCCCGCCTTGCGGGAGGTGTTCTTCGGTCGTCGGCGATAGAAGAGGTTCGTCGGGCCGGTGGTTCGCTGCCGCAGGCGACCCCACATCCGTTCTTCTTCCAGCCAGATATCGGGATCGGTGGTGTCGCTGAGCACGAAGAGATCGAACTCGGCGGCATGCTGAGTCGTAGCGAGCGATTCCAGCATCGCCTGGACGTTGGCGAAGACGCTGGCCGGCGTCTCGTTATAGACCGGCATGAGGATCGCGGTTCGCGGGAGGGGGCCATCATTCGGGCGGGGCAGCGCGTGCTGCCGCCGCCCTTGCCGGATCGTCAACCAAAGCCCCAACGTGCTCGTCCAGAAGGAGAACGAGATGATGGATACGAGAATCGTGAATAGCGGGATCAGCAGCCAGGCGGCGGGATTCCAGGCGACATGACCCAACGATCGAACGAACAGCCACAGTGCGAATGCTGTTGTCAGCAGTGTGAGCACTGCGAGCGACGTTCGATAGCGACGACAGCCCGGATGCAAGACTTGGGGCGCCTTCAAGGGTGTGATGCTCATGGCACTCACGATGGGTGATCCTGGATTCGAACAATCCGTTCGATGGAGATGGCCGCATTCCGCCGAGCCAGTCGTCGGGCGGAATGGACAGTCGAATCAACAAGCTCGATCGACGACAAACAAGAAGCTCTCCCGCAACACTCTCGATGCGGGAGAGGTGTGATCAGCGAACAGGTTCCAAAGTGACACGCCAGGTCGCGACCGTCTTGCAGGTCGATCGCCACAGCGTGCGCCAGTAGCCCTTGCGGAAGAACCGAATCAGCCGCGGACGCAACTGGGCGTGCATCGCCGTCCGCTGGCTGGGAGGCGCCACATCATCCGGATGGATGCGCGACATCGACATCATTTCCAACCGCTGCCCGGCGGCCTTCAAGCGATGTTCAGCCATGCGGGAGGGGGTGCCCGGTACCACTTCGAGTCCGATTCCGGCCGATAAGCCATCCGTTGCTCCGTTGATCGCCGACTCGCTTGAATGGGAGAGAGGCTCCCCATTTTGAGCTGTTGCGACTTGATCGACGGCGATGCTGGTACGAATTCCGTTCTTCCCCATGGACGCTGATTTAGGCAGGCCCAATGAAGCTTCAGCGGCGGATTCCAGCTCACGCATCGCGAGACGCAGCGCGGCCTCGCAGAGTTCGGCGGCGGTGAACGCCTCCGGCTCGACATCACCACCTGTGGGCTGGGTATCTTCCAACAGATGCCCGGCCTCCTCGACGAAACGTCGGGAGAGTGACGAAAGAAGATCCGGGTGGCGAATTCCCGCATCGCGCAGGTAGTCGGCCACATGGCAGCGAGCGACGATCTGGGCGGAAGTGCCCAAATCAACCGGTGTGTCTTCAATCGCGAAAGCAACCATGATCATCGAGGTGTCTCCTCCTGAGTCTGCTGAACTCGCCACGGCGGAAGGACTACGGGTGGTGCCTGGAGCGGACAAAGGTAACTCCAGCGTTCGGAAATCGGTTGGCCACTCTCGACCAAACGGGCCATCAATTCCAACGGTCCTTCTCCCGTCGGCTCAACTTCCAGCTTCAACACCCACTGTTCATCACCAACTCGTTCAAGGCTACGCGAGGTGATCGCACAGCGAATGGACACAAGCTCAACATCGGTCTTGGCAATATCCGTCTTAGCAAGGGCCGCGCCGGTGAAGTCGAGTTTGAACACGAACTTCTTGGGATCGACCCTCTGGAGATCGAGCGCAGTCACTTTGGCGGCAAGATGTTCCGCCGGATCGCCGGAGAAGAAACTGACTTTGTATTTCAGTTCGATCGGCACACCGACTTCAGGTTTTTGA
Source organism: Planctomyces sp. (assembly GCA_013822855.1). Taxonomy (GTDB): domain Bacteria; phylum Planctomycetota; class Planctomycetia; order Planctomycetales; family Planctomycetaceae; genus Planctopirus. The sequence goes on along the minus strand of PNLE01000007.1, from coordinate 27,777 downwards.
TCCGGCACCCACCAGGCTGCCACATTGTCGATCCCTTCGTGTTCCGCCGGGAGTTCGAGCAACTCGATCGCGCCCCGTTCCCACGGGACGGCGGGTTCGATCCACAGGCTGGGACGGAGGGCGTAGTTCGCTTCATCGTCCAAGTAGTGAGCGGGATCGCGATCCCGCTGGATCACACCGAAACCGGCGAGCTTGTCCATCGGATAACGCACCAAGGAAGGATAGTTCTGGCGGTAGAAGCCGCGCCATGACCATTGGCCATCGGCCCCCTTGATCAGCAAACCGTCGGAGTCATGAACCTCGGGGCGATGATCGCCTTTGGGGCCGGGAAGAGCATCCCCCCACATCCACATGCTGGTCAGTGGGGCGATGCCCAGCTTCTCAGGAACTTTGCGGAAATGGAGGCGGGCGATGATATCGAACGTGGTGGAGACTTTACCGGGAGTCATCACGAACTGATAAGCCCCCGCCACACTGTCGCTGTCCATCAAAGCTAGGAACGTGAGTGAGAGGTCACCCGCTTGGGGTTCCTTCACATAGAAGGCACGGAAGACGGGAAACTCTTCGGCCTTGGGGAGGCCGCAATTGACTGCCAGCCCGCGGGCGGATGATCCCCAGACGGTCTTTTCGCTGTGGGCCCGGAAGTAACTGGCTCCCACGAAGGAAGCGATTTCCGAATACTGTGGATTGCCGGGGAAGTAACCGATGAAGCGAACCCCCGCGTAGCCCAGATCCGCCGGCAGGTCGCCCGCCTTCACATCGCCTTCGTACTTGAAGTGGGCCTTGTCGAACTCGACCTGCTTGACCTTGACGGCACCTGTGTCTTTGGCATCGCGGCCGGTTTGTTCCAAAAGGCCAGGCGACTCCAGGAGGTACAGCTGAACCTGATCCTTGTGGACAAAACCACGGTGAAACGTTTGCAACCAATATGGTCGCTGAGCGTTCCGCCAAATGCTGAACTCTGGACGAAAACGGATCATCCGGTGTTGGTCGTAGGTCATCTCCGCCAACGACTTGGGGAGAGGATCGGTCGGAAGAGTGGCACCCTGCGACAGTTTCAGAGCAAGCGCATCCAATTCGGCGAATGATTGAACGTGCAGCATGCTCTCCGCCACAGACGAAACTTTGTCGTTCGCCATGCTAACGGAATTTGCTGAACAGATTAAGAGCGTCATGGAGAAAACAGCGGCCAGTCTTCCCAAAGATGAATGCGGGAAGAAAGGTACCAGAGTATCCAGCACGCGAGCGGGAAGCGTGGGGATCAACATAGAGAGATCTGTCTACTGCCTCCAAATTGAGCGGGGAGCGGGTTGTGGGTAAAAGGAGCAAGTCATATGCCAGCAGTTCAAGGTCCTCTCGAATCTGCTATCGCATCAGCTTTGGTGCATCCGAACTCCCACAACTCCAGCGATTGGCCCGCTACCAGAAATTGATGGATTTCAAGTCCACGTTACACGGAGATCTTCGTCCGTGAGATGATTCTTGTCATATGCCATTCGGGTGATGTGTTCGCACAAGGAGATCGATGGAAATCGAGGTCTTCAAGAGCGATCTTCCCCTTGCGCGGAAGTGTGCCCATCTGAACGCCGCTTGTGAATCAATTGATGTTGATCCCAGTCTGTTTGTCGCAATATTGCGGGTTTCCTGACGGCAAGCTCGATTCCTTCGGAATCTTGAATTGACCCTGCGCGCCAGGCACCTGAGAATTCCCGGCGCTCGACACGTCTTGCGACCCTCTTCCCTCGGCCTATCGCGCGAAACACGCTCCCAGGAGTCGGCACATGCCCCGTGACAAGACACCCGCGCCAAGTCCCTCGGCATCCAAGAAGGCTCCGGCCTCATCCAAGAATGGCTTGGCCAAACCCAAGGTGGCCGCCGCTCTCAAAACAAAGGTCAATCCCGCAGCAGCCGCTGCTCAGGGAACAAGCAGTCCTGCTGCTGAACCCAAACTGGCCCTCACCATCGGCGACTATCTCATTCGCCGCCTCCTTGATTATGGAATGAAGGACATCTTCGGGATTCCCGGGGACTTCGTGCTGCAATTCTACGGAGATCTGGAAGCCAGCCCCATCCGTGTGATTGGCTGCACACGGGAGGACAATGCGGGCTATGCCGCCGATGGATATGCCCGCATTCATGGCATTGGCGGAGTTTGCGTGACCTACTGTGTCGGGGGATTGAGCGTCTGCAATTCGGTCGCCGGCGCATTCGCGGAGAAGTCGCCCGTGGTGGTGATCACGGGTTCGCCCGGCGTGGAGGAGCGTCGTTCCAATCCACTGTTGCACCACCGTGTGAGGGAATTCAGCACGCAGCGTGAAGTCTTCGAGAAGATCACCATTGCCTCGACGGTGCTGGACGATGCGCTCACCGCTTGCCGCGAAATCGACCGTTGCCTCGAAGCGTGCGTCCGATTCAAACGCCCGGTCTACATCGAGTTGCCGCGCGACATGATCAAGGTGCGTTGTCCCTATGAGCATGTGCCGCACACACAAGTGGTGAAGAGCGACAAGTCGGCCCTCAAGGAGGCCCTCGTCGAGGCGGGCGAGATGCTGGCCAAAGCCGAGCGGCCGATTATTTTGGCCGGCGTCGAGATGCACCGCTTCGGATTGGCCGACGAGCTGATCCATTTTGCAGAAAAGTTTGAAATTCCTATATCGGCCACGCTGCTGGGGAAGTCGGTCATCAGCGAGAAGCATCCGCTGTTCATCGGCATTTACGAAGGGGCGATGTGCCGGGAGTCGGTGCGGAAGTATGTCGAGCAGAGCGATTGCATCGTCATGCTGGGTACTTACATGACAGATATCGACATGGGGATTTTCACCGCCGAACTGGACACATCCAAGACAATCTATGTGACCAGTGAGACGCTCAAGATTTCGCACCACCACTTCCACGACATCCTTGTTTCGGACTTCGTGAAAGGATTGTCGAAGCTCGATGTGAAGATCAAACAACGGGAGTTGCCCAAGAAACCCAAGCCGGTTCCCAAGTTCGTGGCGGTTCCGGAGACGGCGGTGACCAGTGCCCGGTTGTTTGCACGGATCAATGAATTGCTCGACGAAAAGATGGTCGTAGTGGCCGATGTCGGTGATTGCCTCTTCGGGGCCGCCGACCTGACGATCTATCGCGACACCGAGTTTCTCAGCCCGGCTTATTACACCTCGATGGGATTCGCGATTCCCGCCGCCCTGGGGGTGCAGGTCGCGCGCAAGGATCTCCGCCCGATCGTGCTGGTGGGGGATGGTGCCTTCCAGATGACATGTCTGGAACTCTCCACCATTTTGCGACACAACTTCAACCCAATCGTGATCGTCCTCAACAACAAGGGCTACACCACCGAGCGATTCATCCAGGATGGCCCGTTCAACGACATTTTGAACTGGAACTACCATCGCCTGCCCGATCTGCTCGGCGGCGGGTGGGGTTTTGAAATCCGCACGGAGGGGGAACTGGATCAGGCACTCCATGCGGCCGTCAACAATAAGGAGACGTTCTGCCTGCTGAACGTCCACCTCGATCCGTTCGATGTCAGCCCGGCACTGAAGAGATTGGGCGAGCGACTGGCCCAGCATATGTGACCTGTTTTGAGAAGTCCTGCCGTTGGGCCATGCGATATGGTTAGACTTTATCCATGAGCGAGCAATCCCACCCCGAACCACTCCCGGTCCATCTGGGGGTGACGCCCTACAACTTCGCCACGAGCCTGCTCGTCGTACTGATCGGAGCCTTGGCGGCGACCATGGTGTCGCTTGTCCTGTACTACGGATCAATCAAGCCGGTTTCGGTGATCAGTGTGGTACCGGTTGAAATGGTGGAACTCTCCGGGGGGGCCGAGGATGGCTCGCCCGACGAGTCACTTCGCGTGGAGAACGATTTTCCCGAGACCAACGATGCCTCACCAGCGGAAATCCCTTCCGAGATCTCCGAGGTGGCGGAAACGATCGACAAGATGCTCGATCTCTCCGAACAATCCACGGAGATGGCGGAACAGCAATTCGATCTGGGGATCGAGAACTCCGGTAAAGTGGGCAGTGCCAAGGGAACCGGTGCCCGCGGGTTGGGGAAAGGGCCGGGTAAAAGCGGCATTTCGCGGGAGCAGCGGTGGTACGTCAGCTTCAGCGACCGGGTGACAGCCGACGAATACGCGAGGCAATTGGAGGCGTTCGGCATCGAACTGGGTGCCATCGAACCGACTGGCACGGTGACCTATCTCGGCCAACCCGCCTCTTCTCGAATGGTGAGAAAAGGGACTTCCGCCACTGAGAATCGGCTGTTCATGTCGTGGCAGGGAGGGAGCCGACGCCAACTCGACAAGGAATTGCTGACACGGGCCGGAATTCCCGTGAATGATGAGACCCTCCTCGTTCACTTCTATCCGCCGGCATTGGAACAAACGCTGCTCAAACTGGAGCAGGAGTTCCAGCATCGCCGTGTGGAGGAGATCCGCCGAACCTACTTTGAAGTCACACTCAAGGAAGGGCGTTACGTCTTCATTGTGATCCGGCAGGTGCTGAACAACGCTTCCCGCTGAGTGTTTTCCCCTGTTTGGCCCGTGAACCGAAATCCCAGTGATTTTTGGGAAACACGGATTGAACATCCCTTTTGCCTGGCACGACGCGCCCCCTCCCTCGATTGCCAGTGTGCCACTCAACGCGTAACCTTCCATAGATCGGCGTTTGCTCATGCGTCATTGCCGGTGCCGCCGTGAAGCCGTTCCCACTCGAATCACCCGCCCCGCCACTCAGGTAGCTCGTCCATGTCATGCCGCACACTCTTGCAACTCTCCCGGCGCCTCGTTCTCTGCACGTTGGTCGCACTTCTGGGTGGGATCGCACTTGTGGGTGGATCGGCTTTGGCCGACGGCCCCGCAGACAATCAGACGACCAACGTGCGACCCGTTCCGCCGCCGGGGATCGCCATCGATGATTCCGTGCGGAAAGAACTGGAAGGGACGCTTTCTCAGCTTGAAGGGAAGGTGAAGTCCCTCTCGGAGAAAGCCGCCAAGGACGCCACCACCGCCAGGTATCTGCCTGATGTCGAGATCTACTCGCGGGGCGTGAGGCTCGCGCTGGCGGAAAACACCTTCTATGATGCCAAAGAGTTCCAGCAGGCCAAGGATGTGCTCGCGGAAGGACTTGTCCGAGCCGAGGATCTCGCAGCAGGCAAAACGCCGTGGACAACGAAGACCGGCCTCGTGGTCCGCGGCTTCCGCTCGAAGCTCGATGGGAGCGTGCAGCCCTATGGCGTCGTCGTACCCTCCACATATTCACCCGCGGTACTCCATCGCTGCGATCTCTGGTTCCGGGGCCGGGCCGAGCGGACACCCGAGATGCAGTTCATCCATCAGAGGTCGCGGCAAGTGGGGGAATTCGCCCCGGCCCGCACAATCGTGGTGCACCCCTTCGCCCGCTTCTGCAACGCTAACAAACTGGCGGGTGAAGTCGATTCGCTCGAAGCCCTCGAACACGTCCAAAGCCAGTACGCGATCGACCCCCACCGAATTTCTATCCGAGGTTTCTCGATGGGTGGAGCCGCCGTCTGGCATCTGGCGGTCCACTATCCCGACCGCTGGTTCGCCGCCAATCCGGGGGCGGGCTTCTCGGAAACCCCCCTCTTTTTGAATGTCTTCCAGCAGGAAAAGCTCGCCCCCTCGGACTTCGAGCAGACCCTTTGGAAGCTCTACGACGCCCCCTATTGGGCGCTCAATCTGCGGAACCTCCCGACCATCGCCTACAGTGGTGAGATTGACAAGCAGAAGCAGGCGGCCGATGTCATGGAGGCGGCCATGGCCAAGATCGGCGACCGGTTGGTGCACATCATCGGGCCGCAGACGGCCCACAAGCTGCATCCTGATTCGAAGATCGAGATCGAACGGCGGATGGCGTCGCTGGCGGATGTCGGGCGGCCACTGGCCCCTCGCGAAGTCCATTTCACCACCTGCACGCTCAAGTACGATCGCAGCTTCTGGGTGCGTGTCGTGGGTCTCGAAGAGCATTGGAAGTTCGGGACGGTCCAAGCTTCGATTGTCGAGCCGGGTGGGATTCGCGTGAAGGCGAGCGCTGTCACCGAGATCGAACTCAGCTTCCCCTCGGGCACTTTTCCACTTTCCAACCAGACGATCGCCGTCGAGTTCGTCGGCTCTTCACCCCAGATGATCGAAGTTCCCGGCGGGATGTCGGATCGTTCGTGGACAGCGCGGTTTCATCTGGAAAAGGGCCGCTGGAAGAGTGGCCTCGCTCCCGTCATCGGCCTCAAGAAAATTCACGGGCTGCAGGGCCCGATTGACGATGCACTCATGGATTCGTTCGCCTTCGTGCTTCCGTCGAAAGCCGGGGAGACGCCCGCGTTCGACGCGTGGGTCAAGTCAGAAGCGACCCGCGCCCAGAAAGAATGGCTCCGGCAGATGCGCGGGGATGTCCGCCTCATCGCCGACGACAAGTTGACCCCCGAGGAGATGCAGAAGTATCACCTCATCCTCTGGGGTGACGAGAACAGCAACCGCGTGATCGCGAAGCTGGCCGACCAGTTGCCGATCAAGAAGAGCGGCACCTCGTGGCAGGTCGGTGGCGACCGGTTCTCGACCGATCATCACGCCGTCACACTCATCCATCCCAACCCGCTCGCGCCGTCGAAGTATGTCGTCCTCAACAGCGGGCTGACGTATCGGGAATATGATTACCTCAACAACGCCCGGCAGGTGCCGAAGCTCCCGGACTGGGCCATCATCGATGTCCGCACCCCACCCGACGCCCGCTTCCCAGGCAAGATCGTGAAAGCAGGCTTCTTCGGCGAAGACTGGCAGCTCAAGCCCGGCAAGTAGAATGCGGCAATGCGGATGATCGCCTCAGTCTTTGTGGTGTGACGCCGCCACGAGAATTTCCATCAGTCTCATCGTGGCGTCGTAGGGGGCTTCCGCACTGCAGATGGCACTGGAAACGGCGAGGCGGGTCGCGCCAGCGGAGACGACGGAGGCGGCGTTCTCGAGGGTGATGCCGCCGATGGCGTAGGCGGGGAGTACAATCTCCCGCGCGACTTCTCTGACATAATCCAGCCCGGCGAATTCCATGAAGGATTTGGTGGTCGTGGGGAATGTCGGCCCGACGCCGATGTAGGTGGCTCCATCGCGAACGGCGGCCTCGGCTTGATCCAGTACATGGGTCGACATGCCCACCATCATTCGCGGCCCCACGATGCGCCGAACCTGGGCGATGGTCAGTTCGTCCTGGCCGACGTGTACCCCGTCGGTCTCGGCGATGGCGGCGAGATCAGGCCGGTCGTTCATCACGACGAGGGCGTTGTACTCGTGGGCCAGATCGCCTACCCGCCGCACATGATCCAGCAGTATTCGATCGGACATCGCCTTTTCACGAACCTGCACAATCCGCACACCCGCCTGCAAAGCCGCTTTCAGGGTTTGACCCACGGGTTGGCGGCACATTTTTTCAGTGAGCAGCAGATACAGGGGGCGGTCATCGAGGGTCTTGTGGGCCAGTTCATTCAGGCGGACGGCCTTTTCTATGGTGTAGGACTGGTACCGGATGGGTTCGATGCGGGAAGCGAAATAGCCATCGATGATCTTGCCGTACTCTTCGAGGGAGCGGAGCGATTCCTGCAACCTCTTGAAGCCGGCGGCGACGACATCCGCCGGGGAGGTGCGGGTTCCTTCGGCGGTGGTCGAGATTCGTGTCCCGACATCACCCGGCGTGTCACGACTCGCCAGCAAGGCGTCATCCGGGAGGATTCTCAGAGCCGAGGAGAGGGCATGCCGCATTTCCTTGAGCTGTCGCGAGAGCCAGCCATCGTTGCCGATCATGCGGACGGAATCTTCGATGACTCTGAGACCTTCGCGGGCTCTGTTCGCCGAGGCGTCCAGCAGGCGGTAGACGGCCGTCAGGTTTTGGGGCGCGGCCACTTCGGGCAGCGTAATGGCATCATGCTCCAATGGCGTGTCGGCAAGAGTGCTCATGTTCGCGGAACCCATTCCATGTTTTGTGAGGTTGGGCGTCAGCTTTTCGCGGGCCAGCCAGTCGTTCAGCCAACCGTCGATCTCGAAAAGAGCCCGCAACAGATGCTCCGTCCCAACTTCAGGCTGGGAAGATTTGTGAGCTTCGTGCCTGGCCTGCCGGATAATCCGCTCGAGGGAAACGCCCCATGCTCCATGTTCTGAATCGTTTTTTGCCCAGGAATGATTGTCCGCGCCCGGCGGGGTGCTGCCGGTTCGCCCCATCCGCTCCTTTAAATCATCAATGTCCAGACCCTGTTCGACCAGTCGCTGATGGGCGACGGACTCTTCCTCAATGATTGCGGCGAAGACCGCTTCTTCGGCAATCCAATCCGATGCCGAGATCTCTGATCCCTGCGCCGAAGAATCGGTTCCTGCAAGCGATGACTGCGACAGAACGCGACGGGCGGCCTCGATCACGCGGAGGGCGGCGGCTGTCAGAATGTGTTCCATGGCAGGCAGAGACCCTTCGAGCAGGACAATTGGTCTGGCGGAAAGTCGGCGGTTGGTCGGGATCCGATGGTCGGCGTGGAATCCTAAGGTCTCATCTTGCAAATCACCGGAGATGGGGCGGGAAACCCGAGATTTTCACCTTAGATCAAACAATGATTGAACTTCCGTCGCAATGCAGGGGTCCGGGTCTAGCTTGTCTCGTCTGCTGGCCACTACTAGAATCCTGAGGATGTGGTGAAGAAGCCAAATCGTCCGCCATTTGGTATGCAAGCTGCTTGTCAGCGGAACGATCGATCAAGACACGCGGTGGCAACAACGGTATTGTTCTGAATCATCGCATCGGAGTCTGACCCTCCACCATCGGAGAATCGCTGTGTACGAACGTTTTACTGATCGCGCTCGAAAAGTGATGCAACTGGCCAATCAGGAGGCCCAGCGGTTCAATCACGAATACATCGGGACCGAGCACATTCTGCTGGGTCTGGTTAAGGAAGGCTCGGGCGTCGCGGCGAACGTTCTCAAGAACCTCGATGTCGACCTGCGCAAGATCCGGCTGGAAGTCGAGAAAATCGTCCAGAGCGGGCCGGAACTCGTCACCATGGGGAAACTGCCCCAGACGCCCCGCGCCAAGAAGGTGATCGAGTACGCGATGGAAGAGGCCCGCAACCTCAACCACAATTACGTCGGCACCGAACACCTGCTGCTGGGTCTGATCCGTGAGCAGGAAGGCGTCGCCGCCCAAGTGCTGATGAATCTCGGCCTCAAGCTGGAAGACGTTCGTGAAGAAGTCTTGAACCTGCTCGGTCACGGGATCGAAGGGGGCGAAGGAACCAGCGAGCGCGGCAACCCGGCGACAGCCGGTGCCGGTGCTGCCACAGGTGGTTCGGCCTCCGGAAAGAGCTCCAAGAGCAAGACACCGGCCCTCGACAGCTTTGGCCGCGATCTGACGGAACTGGCTCGCCAGTCGAAGCTCGATCCGGTCATCGGCCGTGAAAACGAGATCGAACGCGTCATCCAGATTCTCTGCCGTCGCCAGAAGAATAATCCCGTTCTGCTGGGCGAGGCGGGCGTTGGCAAGACAGCCATCGTCGAAGGTTTCGCGCAGATGGTCGTCGATGGTTCGGTTCCCGAACTGCTGCGTGACAAGCGGATCGTTGTGCTCGATCTGGCGATGATGGTCGCGGGAACGAAGTATCGTGGTCAGTTCGAGGAACGCATCAAGGCCGTGATGAATGAAGTGAAGCGTGCGAAGAACACGATTCTCTTCATCGACGAACTCCACACGCTGGTGGGTGCCGGTGGTGCGGAAGGGGCGATCGATGCCTCGAACGTCTTGAAGCCCGCACTTAGCCGCGGCGAACTCCAGTGCATCGGTGCCACGACCCTCGACGAGTACCGCAAGTACATCGAGAAAGACGGGGCTCTCGAACGCCGCTTCCAGCGGGTAGATGTCGAGCCGCCCAGCGCCACACAGACGGTCGAGATCCTCAAGGGGCTGCGGGACCGATACGAGCAGCACCACCGGGTGCAGATCACCGACGACGCCCTCGCCTCGGCTGTGGAACTCTCCAACCGTTACATCACCTCGCGCTGCCTGCCGGATAAGGCCATCGATGTCATCGATGAAGCCGGTGCCCGCGTGCGGCTCAAATCGATGGTGCGTCCGCCGGATCTCAAGGAACTGGAAGATGAAGTCGAACGTCTGAACCAGGCCAAAGAAGAAGCGGTCGCCAACCAAGACTTCGAGAAGGCGGCGGCGCTGCGCGACCAAGCCGACAAGCTCAAGAAGAAGAAGGAAAATCTGACCCGCGAATGGCGCGAGAAGTCGAAGGAAACGGACGGCGTCGTCGATGCCGAAGTCGTGGCGGAAGTCGTCTCGAAGATGACGGGCATTCCACTGACCCGGCTCTCCAGCGAAGATGCTGTGCGTCTGCTGCACATGGAAGACGAACTCCACAAGCGGGTCGTCAGCCAGGAAGAAGCGATCAAGCAGGTCGCCAAGGCCGTCCGTCGCAGCCGTTCGGGGCTCAAGGATCCCAAGCGTCCGATCGGTGTGTTTCTCTTCGCCGGGCCGACCGGGGTGGGGAAGACGCTGACCGCGAAGACGCTGGCCGAATTCATGTTCGGCGAGCAGGACGCGCTGGTGCAGATCGACATGTCCGAGTACATGGAGAAGCACAACGTCAGCCGGCTGATCGGTGCTCCTCCCGGCTATGTTGGATATGAGGAAGGTGGCCAACTCACCGAGAAGATTCGCCGCCGGCCGTACGCGGTGGTGCTGCTCGACGAAATTGAAAAGGCCCACCCCGACGTCTTCAACATGCTGCTGCAGATCATGGAAGAAGGCCATCTGACCGACAGTTTCGGTCGCAAGGTCGACTTCAAGAACACGATCTTCATCATGACGACCAACGCCGGTGCCAAGGTCGTCAGTCAGGGGAACACGTTCGGCTTCGGCAAGCAGGACGAGGACTCTAGCTACGAGCGGATGAAGCAGCGGCTGATGCACGAGATCGAGAACGAGTTCAAGCCGGAATTCCTGGGCCGACTCGACGAGCTCGTTGTTTTCCGCCCGCTGACCCGCGACCATTTGAAGTCGATCGTCGACATCGAACTGGCCAAGGTTCGTCAGCGACTGGGTGAGAAGAACATGCAGCTCGTCATGACCGACGAGGCCCGCGAGTTCATCGTCGAGAAGGGGAACGCCACCGAATACGGTGCCCGTCCACTTCGCCGTGCGGTGGAGAACTACATCGAAGATCCTCTTGCCGAAGAACTGCTCAAGGGGTCATTCGAGGGGAACAACCGCGTGACGGTGGTCATCAAGGAAGTGGGTGAGATCAAGCACCTCGAATTCGAGGCTTCGAATAGCGAACCCGAGCCGCAGCTCGCAGTCGCTGGCGAGGTTTCCGGGGAAGCTGCCGTCTAGTTCGACGATTGCTCCGCAGACTAAGGACAGGGCCCGCCGGAAGTATCCGGCGGGCCCTGTTTCATTGATTGGTCACTGAAGTGCTTCTCGAAGCTTTCCCATGGGAGCGACACACTAGGGGGTTGGTACGAATCGCCACATGAAATAGCGAGTTGAGAATCTTAAAAACATGCTTGCCCAAAGCTGCAAACATGGCACTCAGAGTGCTGTTTCAATTTGAATTGGATGTGATTTCCGTCACGCTGCTCGTTTTGTCTGCCGGGGTTGGTATTCCTGGGCCGGTGGCGACTCTGGAACGTGCGCCCACGGCCCCACGCGGAAGAGATGGCAACATCGATGGCAGCGAACCATCGTCGTCATGATCGACAAGATGCCAGTCTGTCCCGACCGGCTGCGATAAACATCCGGTGTTTTGCAACGAGGGCAGCGCATGAACTGTTCCTGGAAGGTCCCAGATTCTGGGGTGGAAATGATTGCCTTGGCGATGTCGCGAGATGACGGCCCATTAACTGATAATGGAAGTACCAGAGAAGCTTGCACTTAGGCAAGACAAGCAATTCCAGAAGAATTTCTTTCGACGGGTCTTTCAACTATCGACCGGTGGAACTACCAATCTGAAGGGGTTTGCTCGCCTCGGTTGCAGCAAGCGGCCGGAATTGCTTATCCTTAGGGATTGGCAGAAGTTCTGCCAATTTCAGGAATCAACGCGAAATAGTGCGAGGCGACCTTGAAGTCTTTGGAACCGGTTGACGTTCGTGCGATTCTGCAAGGCAAAAACTCACTGACAGCCGATGATCTGGCGCAATTGCGCCGGGCGATCTCGGGCGATCAGGTGGCTGCCGCCCGTGTCGAGATTGAAGCGATCATTCGTGATGTCGAAGCGGGGAAGAGCGATGTGGGTCCGGCTTCCCGTGCCGGGATCGGTGCCTGGCTGCTGGGGCAGCACGCCGTCGCTGACAGCATTCTCTCAAAGCTGACAACCGAACCCGTGGCGCTGTATGCCCATGGCCACGTGCTGTCGGCTCTCGAGCAATTCGAAGCTGCCGCCGAGAAGTTCGCCGCTGCTGGCAAGGCCGGATACGACCCGGTGGATTGCACTCTCAAGCGTGCCGGAGCGTTGCGCCTGGCCGGCCAGTTGGACGAAGCCGAGAAGGCCGTTCGCCAGTCGGGGACGGAAGGTGCCCGTCGCGCTGAGTACTCGTTCCAGATGGGTTCGATCCTCTCCGATCGTGGTGACACTTACGGTGCGATCGAGTACTTCGAACGCGCCGTCGACATGGATCCACATCACAGCCAGGCTCTCTTCCGTCTCGCCGAGCAGAACGCCCTGTACGGCAACGACACCGAAGCCATCCGTCTCTATGAACAAGCTTTGTCGCGCCCACCTTACCATTTGGGTGCGATGCTGAATCTGGGGCTGCTGTACGAAGATCGCGGCAACTATGCCTCGGCCGCTTTCTGCTTCCGCCGCGTGCTGGCCTTCGATCCGAATCATGTGCGTGCCCGCATGTACATGAAGGACATCGAAGCCACCCAAGAAATGTACTACGACGATGACATGGCCCGGAACGAAGCGCGGCTTTCGCAGCTTCTGAGCCGCCCTGTCACCGATTTCGAGCTTTCGGTTCGCAGCCGCAATTGCCTGGCTAGTATGGACATCCACACGCTGGGCGATCTCACCCGCGTGAGCGAAGGCGATTTGCTCCAAGGCAAGAATTTCGGCGAGACCTCGTTGGTCGAGATTCGCGATCTGATGCAGCAGCATGGACTCAAGGTGGGTCAGAACCTCCAGCCGGCCAAGCCGCGTGATGCCGCCGCCTGGGGTGGTGCTCCCGCCGCCGCCTTCGCTCCGATCGGCAATGATCTTTCGCCGCAGGAACAGGCACTTCTCAGCCGTCCGGTTTCCGATCTCAATCTTTCGGTGCGTGCCCGCAAGTGCATGGCCCGTCTGCAGATTGGCACGTTGGCGGAACTGGTTCAGCGGAGTGCCGACGAGCTGTTGGCCACCAAGAACTTCGGGGTCACCTCGCTCAACGAAATTCGCGCCCAGTTGACCGAGCACAACCTCAAGCTCCGCAACGATTAGTTTCTTTACAATCGCTCGTCTGAGCGAAAGTCGATGTTCCAGCAGCCCGTCATGCCCTCTGGGAATGAAGGGCTGCTGTCATTTGGGAAATGGGGTCGACGCCAAGTCTGCGACGGGAGCGGGGATTGCAAACTCCTCTGGCTCCCCAGTGTGACTCGACATATCCTAAGCCGGGGTCGAGCGAACTCAGAGATTTCAATGATTGTTGCTGGCCCCTTGTGAACTCCACTGCCCGCGCAAGGACGCGCCATGCCGGCCCATATGCAAGGACGCAGGGACTCCTCAGGGGTCGTGCTGCTGATCATTCCCGGCCTCTTTCTGCTGGCACTTTTTGTGGGGCTGCAACAACTTCGCAGTCGCTCCCCCGAACTGAGGCAACTGGCCGAAGTCGATGCGCCACGCATCCGGACTATTTCGGGAACATCTTCCCTCGCCCCATCCGGCTCGCGATACTCGCCGCAAACGATCCGGGTGGTGCTGCATGAGGGGCTGCTCTCCACCGCCACCATCGAGTGCGCGACCCCCTATGTGATCCAGGAAGCGACGACTTCGCGGCCCATCGCCCAAGGGGCAAACTTGCGATCCGCCGAGGTGGAGGCGATCCCCACCGGACTGCGGGTCGGCCCCCATTTGTTGGACTTCACGGCCATCAGGATTGTTCCGCAAGGGAGCGGATTGATCGGCTTTGGCGGCAACTTTTATCGAGGGTCGTTCACCATCCACCGCACCCGCTCGGAAGATGGCCTCAAGCTACGGCCCTCGTTCTCCCTGGTGAACCATGTGCCGCTCGAAAGCTACGTGGCGTCGGTGGTCGACAGCGAGATGCCGGCAACCTTTCCGCTGGAAGCCCGAGACGCGCAGGCGATCGTCGCCCGCACCTATGCCATTGCCCGTCACAAGATGGTTGCTCCCTCGGCGTTGTTCGATGTCTATGGCTCGACCCGCAGCCAGAAGTATCTCGGAGCGGAATACATCGACGCCAAAGGGCGACGCCTGAAAGGGGAAACCCCAGCCGGCGTGGCGGCCGCACAGCGGACGGAACAGTTGGTCCTTACCTGCCAGGGGCAGATCTTCACCAGCTACTACTCGGCGGTCTGCGGTGGCCGGACTCTCGACGGATCCACGATGTCGCAGCGGACGGCACCCTGTTTGAAAAGCGTCACCTGCGATGGTTGCCGCAACGCGCCGCTCTATCGCTGGCAAGTTCAATTGCCCGCGGAGCAAATGCTGGCCCGGCTCTCCGAGGTCTCGCCGGCAAGCACCTCGAATCTCGCCTCCCTCATGACGATCCGCATGCGTCAGGAGGACGCCGGAAGGCTGCCACAGTTCACATTGACCGATGGAAGGCACTTCCAGCAGATCTCATCGACGGATCTGCGGCGTGTGCTCGGGACGAAAGAGCTCCCCAGTCCGCAGTTCTCCCTGAGATTGGCGAATCATCAAATCGAGATCGAGGGCCAGGGGAGCGGCCACTGCGTCGGCTTCTGCCAATACGGCGCCAAGGGGCTGGCCGAATCCGGAATGAATGCGCGCGGCATTGTGCAGCACTATTATCCGGGGGCCGAGGTCTCGCGATATCAATCGCAACCCCTGCATGCCGCGGAAGCCCCGAATGTGGCTTCAAGATAAACCCCGAGGCCATGTTCCGGACTTTCCGCTTGGTAGACTGCACGTCTGAAGTGCGAATCCAAGAGTGGAAGGCTGGAAATGAATCCTTGGCAGGTGAATGGCCCCAGGTCAGTGAGGTTCGGTGCCGGTGTGCGGCATGAGGTGGGAGCCTATGCCCGCCCGTTGGCCAAGCGATTGATTGTCCTCCTCGGCAGCCGCACGCTCGCCCGGCAATCCCTGTGGACGGACTGGCTGGAAGGATTGGGGCAGGCTTTGCCAGTCGTGAGCGATCTGACGCTCCCATCCCGCGAGCCGCGCGTCAGCGACGTCGACGAACTGGCACGGTCGCTTCGCGGGATTTCCGCAGGCCCCGACGACTTGGTGGTCGTCGTTGGTGGAGGCTCAGCCATCGACTTGGTGAAAGCCGCCTGCGGAATGGCGACCCAGCGGGAAGTACGCTCGTGCCGCGAGTATCTGGAGGGCGTGGGAACGGGGGCCAAGCTGGTGGAAACTCCACTGCGCTGGATCGCACTTCCCACGACGGCGGGAACGGGAGCCGAAGCGACGCGCAATGCGGTCATTTCCTCCGACGCTAGTTGTATCGAAGACGAACCTCCCTTCAAGAAGAGCTTTCGGTCCGATGAACTCTATGCGGCGGCGGTGTTTCTCGATCCCGAATGGACGGTGGGGTTGCCTCGAGAGACGACCATTCACTCCGGGTTGGATGCGATCACACAATTGATCGAAAGTGGCATCAGCGGCAAACGCACCCCGTATACGACCATGCTTGCCGGGCAGGGTCTGGCCTGGGGACTGCCAGCTTTTGAGCAATTGTTGAAGGATCCCCACGACATCGACGCGCGAGGTCAGATGCTTTCGGCGGCCTATCTGTCAGGCGTCGCGCTGGCCAACTCGGGCTTGGGGATCGCCCATGCCGTGGCGGCGGCGTTGGGGGCGGAGTTGCCGATTGCCCATGGCCGGGCGTGCGCGGTGATGTTACCCCATGCACTCGACTTCAATCGTGAAGTCAGCGGGGAGGCGTTGGCCCACTTGGCGGTGGCCGCCGGTGTTGCCAGAACAGCGAATGACACAGCGGTCGAGGCCTTGAGAGCGAGAGTCGTGGAGCTCGTGGCCCGATGTGACATTCCCAGCCGGTTGGGGGCACTCGGCGTGACTCGTGAACGGATTCCCTCGTTGGTGCGACTCTCGCAGGGAAACAGCCTCACGGGGAATCCCCGGCCCGTTTCCCCGGTCCAGCTGCACGATTGGCTGGAAGGCCTGCTGTAGCGAGATTCGATTCTGATCCGCTTTTGAAGCCATGCTGGCCAATTGATTCGCCGCAAGAGGCAATTGCTCGCATGAGGGGCACGTCCTATAGTGCGAAAGCGATGAGAGTTCGGTGGCGACCACGCGCAGGCTCTCCGTGAGATGTTCTCGGCGGTACCAATTGGCGAAACAGATAAAAATCGGATGGGGAGAGACGCATGCCTCAACAGTGGAATCGACTCGGTCTGACCATCTGCCTCCTGGCCGTCTCGTGCGGCTTTTCGTGTAAATCACTTATGGCCGCCGATCGTGTCGAGGCTTCGGGGGACTGGCCCCAATGGCGTGGTGCCAATCGGGACGGCATCAGCACGGATAAGAACCTGCTCGGCGACTGGTCGGAAAAAACTCCCGAGCTGCTCTATGAAGTGGCAGGCCTCGGTGCGGGCTACGCCAGCGTGTCAATCGTGGACGATGTCCTTTACACCTCGGGAAACAAGGGATCCACGCAATCGGTGACGGCGGTCGATCTCAAGACCAAAAAGATCAAGTGGTCGACCCCCATCACGAGGGACGTCCCCAAGCATGGCTATGAAGGTTCGCGAACGACACCCGCCGTGGTCGATGGAAAAGTCTATGCGGTGGCCTCCAGCGGCGCGATCGTCTGCCTCAACGCCTCGGACGGAAAGCCGATCTGGCGGAAGGATTTTGCTCAGGAGTTCGGCGGCAAGATGATGTCGAGCTGGGGCTTCTCTGAATCCCCTCTGGTAGATGGCGAACGTGTCCTCTGCACACCGGGTGGCAACAACGCGATGATGGTGGCACTCCAGAAGAACAGCGGCAAGCTGATGTGGAAGTCGAATGTTCCGGACTTCGGTGAAGCGGGCAAGCCGGGGGCGGGCTATTCGTCGATCGTTGTCAGCGAGGCAGGGGGAATCCGGCAGTATGTCCAGTTGGTGGGCCGGGGCCTCATTGGGGTGCAAGCCACCAACGGCAAGCCACTCTGGGGCTACAACCGCGTGGCCAATCCCACCGCGAACATCCCCACACCGATTCCCAGCGGTGACTATGTCTTCGCCTCGTCCGGCTACAGCGAAGGTGGTTCGGCTTTGGTGAAGATCAACCGGAAGGGGGCGACATTCTCGGCGGACGAGGTCTACTACAAGCCCGCGAGCGAATTGCAGAACCATCACGGCGGCATGGTGATGATCGGCGACCATGTCTACATGGGGCATGGCCACAACAACGGTTTTCCGGTTTGCGTAGAGTGGATGACCGGCCAAATCGTATGGGGTGGCAGGCAGCGAGGTGCCGGGAGCGGTTCCGCCGCCGTCGTGGCCGCCGATGGCAACGTGATCTACCGCTATCAGTCGGGCGAGGTCGCGCTCGTGGAGGCGTCCCCCAAGGGCTACAACCTCAAGGGGGCTTTCACGCCGAAAGTCGCCAACGATCCTTGTTGGTCACACCCGGTGGTGGTGGATCAGAAGCTCTTTCTGCGGGATCAGGATGTCCTGATGGTCTACGATTTGGCTGCGAAGAACTAAGGGCGGGAGAATTTCAGGATCGATCGCAGCAGCGTGAATACGAATCCATGAGGAACCCACCGACGTGCCAGCTGACGACCAACTTCCTTCCGCCTCGATCGCGAATCTGAAGCAGCGGGCGAAGCTCGTCTCCGCCACGCGGGTCTACTTCGAGTCGGCGGGGTATTGGGAAGTCGAGACGCCGATCCTCTCGCAGGAAATGGTTCTCGATAGCTGGATCGATCCGTTTGTCGTGCTCGATGGAACCGAACAGGGGAGTGCCGAGACGAGGTACTTCCTGCAAACCTCGCCCGAGGCCCACATGAAGCGGCTCCTGGCCGCAGGTTCGGGGCCGATTTTTCAGTTCAGCCAGGTCTTCCGCAAGGGAGAGATCGGGCCACGCCACAATCCCGAATTCATGATGCTGGAGTGGTACAAGCCGCTGGATGAACTGCCTGACCAGATCCAGTTGGTCGAAAACTTTGTGAGGTCGTTTTTCGCCGAAGCGGCCCGGCTGCGCATCCTGGCGACGAACCGGAGTGGCGAGCCCCTTTCTCGTCCCACGCATGGAAAACTCCTCCCCTCGGCACCGTTCGAGCGGCTGACATACAACGCCGCCTTCGAGCGGTATTTGGGGCTTTCCGCACTTGAAGCTCCCACCAGCGAACTGGTGAGGAAGGCCGGAACCTTGGACATCGCGCCGCCCGTGCTTGATCCGGATGATCGCGACGGCTGGCTCAACTTCCTTCTCGGGGCGGCGATCGAGCCGATGCTGGGGTTGGAGCGGCCGGTGTTCCTGATGGACTATCCCGCCTCTCAAGCGGCTCTCGCCACGACGCGGGCGCTTTATCCCGCCGGACCGGAAGTGGCCAACCGATTCGAGCTCTACATTGACGGTGTGGAACTCTGCAACGGCTACCACGAATTGACCGATCCCGTGGAGCTAGCCCATCGGGCCGCGATTCAGACTCGTTTGCGGGAAGCGGCTGGCTTGCCGGCTTTGAAACCACCGCAGCGGCTGATGGCCGCCATGTCGCGCGATTTCCCCCCCTGCACGGGAGTCGCTCTTGGTTTCGACCGGTTGGTGATGCTGGCCCTGGGTGCGAACCAGATTTCCGAGGTGATCAGTTTCGAATGGGATCGCGCCTGATGTGACTGAGCATGGCCCGGATTGAGGATCAGTTCTTCAGTGCCAGCGCCTTGACGATGGCTTCTTCCGCACGCCGGGCGTTGTGGCCGCGCCAGACGATCTGTCCGTCCCGTGCGACAACCAGGATCGTGGGAATCCCTTCGATCGAGAGTTCATCGAACAATTTTTCGGTTCCATAGGCGTTGGGCCAGGGAATGGATGTTTCCTTGACGAAGGCCTGGCTCTTGTCGAGGTTTTCGCCCCCTTCGTTGGTGGCTCCCAGAAAAACGACTCCCTGCGACTCAAAGCTCTTTTGCAGCTTGATCAGGTCGGGGACTGCTTTTTTGCAGGGGCCGCACCAGAAAGCCCAGAGGTCGATGACAACGACATGCCCCTCGAGCTCGGCCGGGGTGGGGCCGGGGCCATTGATCCAGCCTTCCTGCCCGAAAGCGGGAAGCGGGCCTTGGGGTCCGAAACTCCCGCCGGTTTCATCGTTTGGAAAGTAAAGGCGGGTGAAGACCACGACGACGAGCACCACGCCGAACAGCGCGTAAAGAAAACCACGCTTGGTGTTCATGGGACTGATTCTCCGGTGATGCCGACCACATTTGCGGTCGACTGATTTACATGTGGAATCTCATCGGGCCATTCATTCACGACGTATTACAGGCCATACAACGCCGAGTACTTGCCTTCGAGATGCCGCATGAGTGGCTCGTGGGTGAGCTCCAAGCCCGTGGCCTTCTTCATCAGTTCCGCGGCGGAGAATCGTCGTCCGTGCTGATGAATCTTCTCGCCCAGCCAGTTCTTGAGCGGCAGAAACTCGCCCTTCGAGAAGGACGGTGCCAGATCTCCCAGATCCTTTCCGGCGGCTTCGAACAACATGCCCGCGTAGATGTTCCCCAAAGCGTAGGTGGGGAAGTAACCGAAGAGGCCGGCACTCCAGTGGATATCCTGCAGGCAGCCTTGGGCATCGTTGGGTGGGGTGAGGGCGAAATCTCGCTGGAAGGTGCTGTTCCAGACGGCGTGCAGATCGCGGGGTGGGAGTTCGCCCGTGATGAGCTTCAACTCCAACTCGAACCGCAGCATGATGTGCAGGTTGTACGTGGCTTCGTCCGCTTCAACACGGATGAACGACGGCTCGACGACATTGATCGCTTTGTAGAAATCGGCTTGCGGGACATCCTTGAGCGATGACGGGAATGCTTGCTTGGCATTGGGATAGAAGTAATTCCAGAAGGCGGGACTGCGGCCCACGAAATTCTCCCACAGGCGGGATTGCGATTCGTGGATCCCCAGCGAGCAGGCGGTTCCGCAGCCCAGGCCGAACTGGTCGTCGGGGAGGCCTTGTTCGTAAATGCCGTGTCCGGCCTCGTGCAGCACGCCGAAGAAGGCCGAGTTGAAGTGATGGTCCATGAATCGGGTCGTCAGGCGGACATCCCCCGGGCCGATCCCCGAACAGAACGGATGCGCCGATTCATCGAGGCGGCCCCGGTCGTAGCTGAAGCCGATGGATCGGGCGGCGGCATCGGCGAAGACGCGCTGGGCCGCCTTCGGATAATGGCGATCTACAATCTCGGTGCTGAGCTTGGTGGACGAATTCTGGATGCGGGCGATGAGATCGACCAACCGGGGACGCAGGGCACCGAAGACCGCCTGGATCGAGACGGCTGTGGCTTCCGGTTCGTATTCGTCGAGCAGGGCGTCGTAGGGGTGGCCATCGCCATAGCCGACGGCTTCCGCCTCCTCCCGCTTGAGGGCGATCATCTTCTCAAGCCAGGGCAGGAAGCCCGGAAAATCGTTATCGCGGCGGGCCTTGATCCAAGCTTGCTGCGCCAGGCTGGTGGTGCGGGAAAGTTCTTCGACAAGCCGACGGGGGAGTTTTTTAGCCCGATCATAGGTTCGTCGGGATTCGCGAACATTGGCGAACGGGATCGACTCGACCTCACCCAGATCGGCGGCCCCCGCGAGTTGATCGAGAATCTCGCCGATGCGCGGATGGGTGGCCCGTTCGTGGATCAGGCCGGCGATCAACCCCACCTGCTCGGCTCGGTGCGCGGATCCCCCGGCGGGCATGCCGGTCTGCTCGTCCCAACTCAGTAGCGCGCTGCAGGAGCCCAGGACGGCGGTTTCGTGAAGACGCTGACAAAGTTCGTCGTACAGGGCGGGAGTGCTCGACATGAATCATCCTTGGAGTAGTGCGAAAGCCGCAGTGGTGCCCGTTCGCAATACTCGTATGGTTTGAAGGTCTCGGCCAATCGTCAAGCGCACGGGAAAGGTTGCCGAGGCGGTGCCGTTGACGCAGGGTGGAACCGCTGGCCGATGGACTCCCTCTGGAAAGTTGCCAGGAAGTTCTCCATGCTGCATCAATACATCGGTCACTCTGGATGCCAAGGTTGCTGGCAGACCTCGGCATGATGTCCCCAGGTGATCGGTGATCCTCCTTGATCAACAGCTTTTGACCGTTAGAACACCAGAGGTTGACTCGATGACACATGCGTTCCCCACTCCATCTCGCCTGGAAACGATTTCAGTGATGGCCACGAAATTCATTGCCGGTCTGATGCTGGCGTGGACTTCGTTCTCCTCCACGCCGGGTGCGTTCGCCGAAGAGCCTCAGAAGTACGAGCACGGCCCGGATTCGCAGCGGAAGGAAGGGGTGCCCCAAGGGAAGATCGAGAAATTCGAGCTGAACGACAGCAAGATCTATCCGGGGACATTCCGCGAATGCGCCATTTATATTCCCGCCCAGTACAAAGGCGAGCCGACGGCACTGATGGTCTTCCAGGATGGGCACACTTATCTGGGTGAGAAGGGCGACTTCCGCGTGCCGGTGGTCTTTGACAACCTGATCCATGCCAAGGAATTGCCGCCGATCATCGGCGTGTTCATCAATCCCGGCAACAAGGGGAAGCTCCCCGAGACTCCTTGGAAGACCGACAACCGCAGCGTGGAGTACGACACCCTGGGCGACACCTACTCGAAGTTTCTGCACGAGGACGTGCTGCCGCGGGTAAAGGCCAAGTACAACATCACGGACGACCCCAACCAGCGGGCGATTTGCGGTATTTCATCCGGAGGGATCTGCGCCTTCACCGTCGCTTGGGAGCGTCCCGACAGCTTCCGCAAGGTGATGACACAGGTGGGAAGCTTCACCGATATCCGTGGCGGCTACGTCTATCCCACGATCATCCGCAAGCAGGAGAAGAAGCCGATCAAGGTCTTCCTCCAGGCGAACGAGTTCGATGTCGACAACCAGTTCGGCAACTGGTTTCTGGCCAACAAGCAGATGGCGAGCTCTTTCAAGTTCAAAGGGTATGACTACAAAATCGTCGAAGGAAAAGGGCCTCACAACGGCAACTTTGGCGGCGTGATCTTCCCGGATGCCAGCCGCTGGCTCTGGGCCGATGTGGTGAATCCCGATTCGAAGCCCGCCGCCGAACAGTCCGGCACGCCAAAGGCTGCCACGGAGAAAGCGGCCACGAAGAAAGCCTCGGATCCGAAGTCGACACAAAAGAAGAACGGCACCGGTGGCGAATCCAACAGCACCGTGAAATGAGCACCGTGAAGAAGTCGAACTGATCGAGCCGTAAGTGGGATCCGGGTCTTTGGAGAATATTCCGAATACCGGTTTCGTACTGAGAGCTTGATCTCCCACTCTGTCGCCGTGATGTGGAGTCGGCGATATGATCCTATGACCGGGCCGGGCGTATTTATTGGGGATGGATCACAAAGGTGGCCTACGGGCAATCATGCATTCCAACGCACCGATCGGGACGGTTTCGCCACCGACAGCGCCGACCGCTGGACAGTCGCCGGGGAAGATCCCAGGCACAGCGAGTCCCGGCAATTCGAAGGGGCGAATCGTCCCCCGCTTGAGGTTGCGCACCAATCATCCCTGGGTGCACCAGCTGGTGGTCTGGGGCATTGTGGCGGCGATCCTCGGAAGGTGCCTGTTCGCCGCACCGGGCGAGTTCCGCTGGATCTTTCCCGTGGGATTCGCGGCGATCGCCTACTACGCGACGGCGACGTGGCCGTGGATCTTCGCGATCCTCGGGACGTCGTACATGGCCATGCAGTCGATCCTGCGGCCCGGGATCTCGGCTTCCAGCACGATTTCACTTCTGACCGTCTGCCTCTTGAGCGCGGGGTGGGGTCAGCATCTCCGGCGACAACTCATCGACGAGCAAGTGCGTTCCCGTCGGGATCCGATCACGGGTCTGCTCAATGCCCGAGGCTTCGAGGAGCAATTGCAGGCCGAGATCGCCCGCTCGACCCGTCACTTCCGCGAATTCGCCCTGGTGTATCTGGATTGCGACCGCTTCAAGGAAGTCAACGATGTTCAGGGACATCAGGTGGGTGATGCCTTGCTCAAAGTGGTGGGGAATGTGCTCGAGAAGAACATCCGCTCGTTCGATGCCGCCGCCCGTGTGGGTGGAGACGAGTTCGCCGTGCTGATCTCGGAAGTGGACGAAGCCACCGCACTCAGTGTTGTTGAAAGATTGTTGGCCAACCTGCGTGCGACCGTGCTGGGGATGAATTCGCCAACCACCTTCAGTGTGGGTGTGGTGACATTTCCGAAGAGTCCGCCGGATGCCGCGACTTGCCTGACAATGGCCGATCAAGCCATGTACCACGTCAAGCGGCATGGTCGTGATGGCATCCATCTGGTGCGGTATGCGGACAATCCGTCCGTAGCGACCGAGAGCATGGAGCGGGCAGATATTGCACTGTGATTGCAAAAACTTGCGAGCCGGATAGATTCAGGGGAATGGCTTCGGGCGGGATGGTTCGGCGCGTTAGCATACCATTGTTCGATGGAACTCATCGTTCAATGGCACGATGAGTCGATGGCACCAAGGGCGCGACCTCGCTTCACTGATGATCGACAAGATAGCTTCACAGCGACACGGCACTTTCTTTACTACGGAATTGGGAACGAGACATGCGTTTTTCGAGATGGCAGCTGGTGAATTCGATGGTTTGTTTGATCGTGGCTTCCGCAGTGGGCTGTGGTGGTTCGGGCGACTTCAAAACCGCTTCGCAGATCAAGCAGGAGCAGGGGCATGATGATCATGGCCACGACCATGGCCCGGTCGGCCCGCATGGGGGCAGCCTGTTCGTACTCGCCAAGGATGTGAAGGATGTCCAGGGTGAGCTCGTCGTGGACGGCAAGCGACACGCATTGGTCATCTTCCTCCTCGCCGCCGATGGCAAGTCACCGGTTCCGTCCACTGCCACCGAAGTAGAAATCGCGGGAGAAGGGGGCGAAAAACTGGTGCTGAAGGCCGCCCCGCTCGAGGGAGAAGCCGCCGGGCAGTCATCACGCTACGAACTGGTCGACGAAAAGCAGGTTCATGAACTGATCGAAGCCGGCTTCATTCACGGCACCGCGAAGATCGCCGTGGGCGAGAAGTCTTACACGCCATTCCTGGACGTGCATCTCGACGACGAGCATGACCACGATCACGGCAAGGAAGAGATGAAGTAACTCGCCGGCGTGCGCCGAATTCGAAATCGGGCTAAGTGAAAACGAAAGCAGGGCGGAGTGTGCCGATGACGCTCCGCCCTGCTCATTGCAATTGCCACAAAGTCTGCTGCTTAAAATTGTCAGCAGCGAGCGGAGAGGGGGGGATTCGAACCCCCGGTACCCTTGCGGGTACACCGGTTTTCGAGACCGGCACGATCAACCGCTCTGTCACCTCTCCGTCGTGAAGGATATCTAAGGAGGTGGAGCAGCGCCAAGTCTGGCGGATTGAATGTTCTTCCGATTGTCGTAACCCTATTTGGCAAAATTGGTTACGAGACGTTGCTCCGATTTGATGGTGGAGAGCGGAAACTTTCCTGGAACAGATTTTTGGAAAGATGGCCCGATCTGGATAGAATTCGAAGAGTTGATGTGAGCTGCTTGAGAAGTCGGTTTGAAAACTGGTGTTGATGGTGACCAACGGTTAGTAAGTTGGGGCACTGCCACCGCTCTCATTTCTATTTTGTCCACCGCTGGTTCTAATCTCGCCTCATTCAATCACAGTTCGATCGAAATCCCTTTTGTTTGGAGAACAGAATGACGGAACAGACGACTCCCCCCGCCGACGACTCTCTCTCGTATGTCGAATCTCCGGCCACCCCGGCACCTCGGAAATCTCAGCCACTGCTATTGGCTCTCGCAGTTCTGGGGTTGGGTGTCGCCGGTACGCTGGCTTGGAGCGAGCAGGCCAACATTGTCGCCGCCATCAGCGGTCAGCCGGAAACCGGCACCTGTTCGATGTCCAAGGGTGGCTGCTGCCACTTGTCCGAAAGCACTGCGGTTGTTCTGGCCAGCCAGCCGGAAGAAGGCAGCTGCTGCAGCATGAAGGGGCGTGCCACGGCTGTCGCCGCCACGGAAACGGAAGCTCCTGTCTCGGCACTCGTGCCCGCCAACGCTACAGATGTGGTGGATGCCGTCACGACTCTCTAGTCTTCGCTGTGGGTGACCCGTGACCAGGCCCCAAGCCGTTTTGTTCACGGCCCATCAAATTGTCCATTCGCCAAGAGCCAGTCTTCCCAGGGAGGCTGGCTCTTGGCGTTAAACCGTCTTGGCAGACGTGATTTTGTGTCGCCAGCAGATTCCGCTTCGGCGGGATACGGCAACTCACCTTGCCCGTTTTGCCGGACTCTGCGAAATTCCCGGTGAAATCTTGTCGGTCAACTTTCCGAGAATGGACGCTGGAATCCGTGCGCATGGATGCTGCACTGAAGACATGCTGCTTGATCATGGGCTTGATGACTGTCGCGACGGGTTGTGCGGGTGGCCCGCAACAAGCGTCGCAGCAGACAGGCAACCCGCTCTTTGTGCGCGCCCAGAACGAGGAAGACGCCTGGGAGACGACGGTCGATGTCGTCCACGATTATCTGTTCGAGATCGAACGTGAAAGTCGCATCGACGGCGTGATCGAGACCAAGTTCAAAACCGGTGCCGGGATTCTGGAACCGTGGCATCGCGACTCGGCGGATGGTTATTCCCGCTGGGAAAGCACCCTCCAATCGATCCGCAGGAAGGCTTACATCAGCGTGACGCCCGCACAAGGGGGATACTTCGTCAGTGTGGAGGCCTTCAAAGAGATCGAGGATGTCGCGGGAGCCGCGAACTTCGCGGGGGGGGCGACCTTCCAGGATCACACCCCGCTCCAGCGAGATCTCGATCTGGTGGTGGGGCAGTCCTCGCCCAGCGGTTGGATTCCGCGTGGCCGGGATGCGGCCCTCGAACGATCGATGCTGCAATCGATCCAGAATGCCTTCAGCCGGTAGCCGCTTTGGTCTTGAGCTGGCAGTGTCGATTCCATGGCTCAACTCCAGTGGCTCGTCAGTAGAAGATGTCCTTGAACAAGTCCGTGGGCTGAACATTGCCCGGATGGATGCTCATGTTCTCGCAGAGGAGAGCCATGACTCGCGGTTCGACCGTAGCCTGGGGCCATGAGGTCGGGCGGTGGCCGCCTCGTTCGGCCCAATGCGTGAGCGTTTTGCGGGTGATGCGAGGCTCTTCGTGATGGGGGATGGTGTAGCGTGCCAGTTCGCCCACGGTGGTGCAGCAGGCGGGAAACTGCAGGCTGGTCGAGGCCACGGCAGTTTCAAGGCAATGGACGACATATGCGAAGTTGGCGATGATCAGGCCAAAAACAATCAGGCCCAGCCAGCTTCCAATGACATAGGCCGGCCAGACAAGCATGAGTGCGATGATCAGAAGCAGGAGCACAGCCGCACCGCTTCGGGAGATCAATACCGGGAATTTGACACCAGCACGAATCTGCCATTTCTCCCAGAGGTGTCTTCGACGCTGCGGGGGAAGGAGGGTGTCGAGAGGCGTGCTGGGTCTGAGACGAACGGCCGGGGGTTGGAAATGTCTCTTTGAGGAGAGACCACGCGAGAAATTCCGGTGTTTTCGTCCAGCTTGTCCCCGGTGATCGCGGCCGATCCTGTTGGTCATCGAGCAGGCGGTCCTGCTTTGCGAGTTGACGGCAGATGTAATGGGCCAAGTCTCTCGGCGAGAGAATCGTGGCATACGCTTCATCGTCGATTTTGATGTCGAAGGTGTCTTCGACATCCATGACGAATTCCACGGTATCCAAGCCCATGATTCGGCTCTCCCAAGGTTGGTCTGGTACGAATCCCAATGCGCTATCCAAAACTCAACTGGGTGTTGAGAGATGGGGTGGCGTGCTGTCCGAAGCCCGAATCATGACACACAGATGATCATTGCGGTTTTTACTACTGGTTCAATGCCAACGATGAAATAAGGGGGAAATGATCTTGGTTTTCCTTCGCGATCTTCGCGCCTTCGCGTGAGTGCTGTTGGAATTCCGGTTTGCGAGAAGACTTTTCTCACGCGAAGGCGAGAAGGTCTCCAAGAGGATGGCGTCTTTGGCCTTTGCGGGGCTGGTTGGCTCTTGGGAGGAGCACTGCTGGCGAGCCAGGAGTGGCACACCAATGGGCCTGATCAACCGGAGCCATCCCCTTACCCGTCATTGATGTCTCATCAGCCGTCAGCAGTGACCCGTTCCATTGTGGTCGAGATGTTCGAACTCGCCCTCACCCCGGCCCTCTCCCATCGGAATGGGCGTGGGAGGAAGAGGGGGAAAGCGCGCACCCAGGTCTGATAGGGTAGAGGGGCTTCGCTGGGCATGCCTCGTAGGTCGGCACTTGGTGCCTACCTGCGATCCGGAAGAAGTTCCCTCGGTTCGCGGCTGGATCAGGGCCGTGATTTGCCAGCGCTGTCGAAAGATGGTGCCGGCCGGGGAGGCCTGTGGC
>PNLE01000006.1 GCA_013822855.1 Planctomyces sp. | reverse complement strand
CGTGATGACAGTGCTCAAGACGTTGGACGTCAAGCGGCAGGCCGTCCGCAAAATCAAGGTCGGCCGCGCCTTCGTCTACGAACCGGCGGTTTCGCGGGAGGAGGTCTGCCAGACGATGCTCGGCCAGTTCCAGCAGCACCTGTCGAAGCTCTCGGTCAAATCGTTGGTCCTCAACCTGATTCAAAACGACGACGTTTCCTCTGCGGATTTGGCGGAGATCAAACGCGCCATCGCCCAGCTGGAAGGCCGACAATGACCCCCGCGCAATTCATGGAATACATGGCCTCGGCATCCCTCCAAGCGGCGATCGTTGTGGCGATCACCCACTGGCTGTGCCGGATCGTCCATCCGCCGAACCTGCAGTCGCGGCTATGGAACAGTTGCCACGTCCTGCTGCTGGTCGTGCTGATCGGCGGACTGGTGCTGCCCCATCCGAGGCTCGTCAACCCCTGGTCGGTCCTGGCGACCGACGTCGTGAGACAGGTCGTGCTCACGGAATCGCTTCTGGGCCGGGCCCTGTTCGGCATCTGGGGCGTCGGTGTCGCCCTCTGCCTGATCCTGTTGATCTCGGAGTGGCTCCGAGTCTTCCGGTTCCTCAAGTCGTGCCGCCCTGCCAACGCGTATGAAATGTCGCTGACGACGGAGGACGGCGGCGAGCACGGAACATTCCATCGCGGCCAACCCGTGCGGGTCTTGATCAGCCGGCATCTGGGGAGTCCGTTCTGCTGCCAGTGGCAGACTCCAGTGCTGGTTCTCCCCGAATTCATCCTGGATCTCCGCCCGGAAGAGGTGCTCTTCGTCGCCCGGCATGAATTGGAGCATTTGCGCAGCGGACATCCGCTGCAACTGTTCATCGAGCGGCTGGTTGCCATCACCTTGTGGTTCCATCCCGCCGTCTGGTGGGCCTCCCGGCAATCCTCTTTGGCGCGGGAATACGCGTGCGACGATGCGGCTGTGACCGAGCGGCACGAGGTCGTGGGCTATCTCAAGACTTTGCTCGCCATCGCGGAGCGCGGGTTGGCAAAGGAGTCGAACGGGGCCGTGCTGTTTTTCGGTGCGGGAGCGGGTGTCATCGCACTGCGGGGACGACGGTTGCTCTCCCGTTCCGAAGCGCCGACCTGGGATGATCGGCCCTCTCGACACTTCTGGTGGCCCCAGACCCTGCTGGCCGTCACGATGCTCGCCTCCTGGTTCCTCTGGGTCCCCTTGGACGCGCTGGCCTCGTCACGCACGCGCTGGTCTCCCTGGCCGCGCTGGTCGGCGAATGTGCTCCATGCGTTCGATGTTCCGGCGCGCGACTTCGAGCCCTACGAGGTGCGCACCCGCTGGCACGAGTTGTCGACCCAGAGCGGCACGCCCGGTAGTGAACTTCCCCGGCTTTCAGAACCTGATGCACGCTGATTTTTCGCTCGAAATACTATGAAAATAGTAGTCCATATCAAACTCAATCGTTCAATTCGCAAAGGAATGCCAGATGAGCGCGGTCGATTCTTCCAATGTTCAGATCCGGCCCATGCCCCATCTGGGGGCGGGTGCCGTCGAGTACCTGGGGCTGCATGCAATCGAGCGTCGCCGCCGACCCTTGACCATGCTGTTCGGGGTCTGCATGGGATTCCTTCTGCTCGATGGGGACCACCACTGGCCGGTGCAGGGATGGACGCGCGAGTTGCTGTTCGTGGCGGGCATCAGCCTCGCGGCGATCGGCACGCTGGGCCGGACGTGGAGCAACCTGTTCATCTCGGGCTACAAAACGAAGTATCTGATCCAGACCGGCCCCTATTCGATGTGCCGCAATCCCCTCTATTTTTTCAGCGCTATCGGTATGCTGGGCATCGGCCTGTGTTGCGGAAATCTCGCCATTCCCCTCGTGATGACCATCTCCTTCGCGATTTATTATCCGTGGATCATCCGCAGCGAGGAGTCCCGTCTTGCAGCCGCCCATGGCGACGAGTTCACGGCTTATTGCCGACGCACACCCGCCTTCTGGCCTCAACTCTCACACTATGAGGAGCCGGAGGCCTATACCATGATTCCACGAATCATGCGGAAGAACATCGCGGACGCCTACTGGTTCATCCCGCTCGCCGCACTGGCCCACGTTGTTTCCGGCTGGCATCTCGCCCCATGGCTGACAGCTTCCGGTGGTCTTTGGTAACCAAATAGGAAAACAATCCGGCCCCGGCACTATTGCGGCGTGATTGCCTCAATTGATACGGGCATATCAAGGGGCTATTGATCCGAACTGAGTTTGTCTGACCAGCTTTAACTACGGCTTCTTCTCCGCACTAACCGCCAGATAGCGGATCAGGCCTGCGAGTTCTTCCGGCTTCAAGGATTTTCCGAAGCCGGTGGGCATAGGGGAGAGGGGGGTGAGGGTGATCTCCTCGACTTCGCCTTTGGGGAACGAACGTTTCTCCCCCTTGCTGTTGGCCATGACGACGAGTTCCCCTTCATCCAGCAGGCGCAGGCCCGTTTCCACGCGACCGTCGACCAGCGTGAGGATCGAGCTGCGGAAGGCGGCGTCGACGTTGCCACTGGGGTCGCAGATATCTTCCAGCAGCCGCTCCAAGCCCCGGCTCCCCACCCCGGCCAGCTGCGGGCCGATCACCGCCCCTTCGCCTTCCAGCTTGTGGCAGGCGGCACAGTTCTTCTTGAAAATCTCCTTGCCCAGGATCGCGTCGCCGGTGGTTTTGCCGAGCGTTTGCTGGAGTTCCGCCAGCAACCGGCGGGTTTCGAGATCGGGGTCGGGCAGGGTGGCGAGCAGCTTGTCGAGGCGTGGAACCTCACCTGCGGCAAGGGTCGCGCGGAGCTTCTGCCGCCGGGACGGGTCGGAGAGCAGCAGCGGCGACGCCCGACCCTGCTCCATCAGCACCAGCAGGGCCTGCCCGCCGGAGGAGTCGGTACAGAGGGTATCGGCGAGGATCGCCTGCTGCCGGGCCGAAGCGGACTGCATGGCATTGGTGAGGATCGCGGTAATCGTCACGTCCTCCCGCTCGGAGATCGCTTCGGCGAATGTCGGGGGCAGAGCCACTTCCGAGGGGTTGGCCGCGACTAGGGCAACGATCGCCTGCAGCCGGGTCTCGGGGCGGACGGCGAGGACCGCCTGGCTGGCGGCGATGCGGTCGCCTGCGGACAGTCCCTGAAGTCTCAGCAGCGAAACCACGCGCGTCACCAAGTCTTCACTGCCGGAGGCTTCCAAGAGCGTCGACAAGTCTTGCGCTCCCAGCAAACGTGTGGAGCTAGAAGTGGGATTCTTTCCCGTTTCCAATCCAGCGACAACACCTTCCAGATGGCTGGCCAGCAGGCTCTCGGCCCACTGGGTCGTCTCCGGGGAAATGGTGTTCCCCCGCCGGGCGAGGGCTTGGCGGATCTCGCGGATCGAGCGAATCTGAGTCGCCAAATCGGCCAGGGACGACTGCCGGGCAGCGGCGATGACGGTCGGCAACTGCTCCGGGGAAATCTGTTTGATCGAGTGTTGAAGTTGCTCGCTGGGCAGTCCACCGGCAGGAGTGCTGGCCTTCCACGACGCGAGCAGCAGGTCCGCCGACCAGGGTCGAGGCACGCCCAACGCCGCCGCCGACAACGTCTGCCAGGCGGCTCCATCCCACATCTCGGCTATCACAGATCGAGCAATCGGTTCTTGGAGCAGATGTTCTCGAAGGGCGATCTTCAGGGCGTGGGCCAGGTGGGTATCGGTTGGGGGAACGGTCTTCGCCAGTTCGACCAGATCTCGCACATTTGCCAACTGCGGATGCCGGGCGATCGCCTGCACGGTGGCCCGGGCCACCATCGGATGCTGATCTTTCAACAGCGACCGCGCGAGGGCCGACAGCTCGTCGTTCCATGTCGCAATTTCACCCAGCACCCGCGAGACATGCCCCCGCACCAACGGTTCGGGCCGTTTCGCCAACTTGACCAGTAGTGCTGGTTCGATGATTGGCTTCGATAGCCGGGAATAGGCCCAGAGGGCCGATACGACCGCGTCTTCCGAATGGCCGTTTTCCTCGAGGATCGCTCGGAGGGGTGCGAGGGCGGCTTCGGGATAGCGGTCGACGATGGCGTGCGTCGCCAGCAACCGCCGGGTCTGGTTGGGGTGTTTGAGCAGCTTGAGGAGGGATTCCAGCGACGAGGCGTCGATCGCGGGGTCATCCAGCGGTGTGGCCCCTTCTCCCGTATAGACGACGCGCCACACCCGGCCATGCACCCGATCCCGTTTGGGATGGGCCAGCGGAACTTCATAGTGCCCGATGATCGAGTTATAGAAATCGGCGATATAAAGCACGCCATCCGGCCCGAGCTTCAAATCGACGGGCCGGAACCAGGGATCGTCGCAAGTGATGAAATCGGGCTGCGTGACGACCTTCGGCGAAGAGCCTTCATAGTCGATTCGATCGCGATGAACGATCCCCGTCACCGGATTGCAGAGATAGATAGATTGGCGATATTCCTCGGGAAACTGGTGGGCTTCATACCAGGCGGGGCCGCAGATTCCGGTCGAGCCGTGATCGTGCGTGATCATCGTGGGGCCGAACCCCAACCCGTCGTGAGGCTTCGAAAACGAGGTATAGACCGCTCCCGGAATCAGGCAGGTGAGCGGCATGGAGTGGCAATCGGCTGTATAGAAGTTGCCCCAGGAGTCGAACGTCAAGCCGAAGGGGTTCACCTGGCCCCAGGTATATTGTTCGAGTTGTGAACCATCCGGCCGGAAGCGGAAGGTGTTGCCACTATTGAGCGTGAGGGGGTGGCCGGCGGCGTCGGTGAGGCGGGAGGTGTTGGCGAAGCCGTGGCAGGCGTAGATCCAGCCGTCGAGCCAGCGGGTGAAGCCGTTGGTCATGCCGTGGGTGTCTTGATTGCCGAAGGCCCCCACCAAACGCCGGGAGGTTTCGAAGCGACCGTCGCCATCGAGGTCTTCGGCGCGGACGATGTCGGGGATGCTATAGGAGACGACGTCACGATCGACGGGGAGCACGCCGATGGGGATGTTGAGTCCACCCAAGGCCTGCCAGGCGCGACCCGCCCGGCCATCGCTGGAGAAATCGGTCAGGATGGTGACGCTGTCGCGCGGGGCGTGTTCAGAGGCTCCCTGCAAATGTCCACTGCGGGGTTCAACGCCCGCCGACTTGGCGGGGTAGGGATATTCGATGGAATTCGACACCCACAGGCGGCCCTGGGCGTCGAAATTGAGGTTCATCGGCTGCCCGATCAGCGGCTCGGAGGCGACCAGCTGAATCGTGAATCCCGGCGGCAAATGGAACTTCGTCTGCTGAATGATGGCTGTATTCGGCGGCGTCTCTGCCACCAGCGGCGGGCCCGCATCCACGAGGGCAGGCTGAAGCAACGACGCAAGCCCACCACATAGGGCCCAGGCGATTCCAGTGAAAACAGTTCGTGGCATGGTCGGCTCAATCATGTGGGCGGCTGGGACGCGGGCAGGCGGACAAATCTTCCTTCGGGGAGCATACGCACCCATAAGTGGGTTTGCATCCGTTGTTGTGGGGGAGAAGGGAGTTTCCTGGAGAGGAGGAGCATGAGATGCTTTGGAGGTCAATCCATCATCGACAAGGCCATTCTTGGGCAGGCTCCAGACCATGCAGACGCCACTTCGCTCGGTTCTCGCTGTGATCACGGGGTGTGTGGTGGCATTCGTCGTGGTCGCCCTCGTCGAGTCGTGGGGGCATTGGGTCTATCCACTGCCCCGCGATTTGGATTTTACCCAGCCGGAACGTGTGGCGGAGTTCATTCAAACACTCCCTGCGGGGGCCTTCGGCTTTGTGCTGGCCGCGTGGTTCCTGGGGACACTCGTTGGCGGAGTGACGGCGGCACTGATGACGCGCCGTCGGCCGTTCGTCACGACCGGGATCGTGGCGGGGGTCGTTCTTTTGGCGACAGCGGCCAACCTCTTGTTGATTCCCCATCCCTTGTGGTTTGCAGTCACGGGTATCTCGGGAATTTTTGTTGCCTGGCTGCTGGCTGGCGCCCTGACCTATTGTTGGTCAGGCCGAGCGACCACTTTTCAGAATCCAGCTGTTTGATTATCATCTGTCCAGATATCTGTTTTCCAGCTGGATGGATTGAGCAATGCATTTCCAAAGGGACACCATGCGTGGCCATCTCCTCATTCTCGTCATGGGGTCCCTGTGCATTGTCGCGGGATGCTCATCGCAGACATCCACAGATCCAGTAGCCGCCGGTGAAGCGGTCTCAGGGCCAATCGTACTCGACGAGGAGGTTCATGAGGAGTCGGCGCAGCTAACGACGTCGCTATCACTTGTGACGGAGGATCCGCTGGTCGCTAGTGATCGGCCGGCTCCCCTTCGATCCGTCCGACCGGAGCCGTTGACTCCCTACGAGACGATGGCCATGGCTCCCGCCCAACCACCCTCCGCGAAACAGCCGGAACCAGCCAGTCCGCCTTCGGCAGTCATGACTTCTCCCCATGCTCCACCGAACAAATTCAACGAGGCGCGGAAGAAACTTCAGACGAAGATTGTATCGGAAGCGGAACGCACCGGGCCGCCGGAGATACCGCCAAAGTCGTCGCCTTTCCAGCTGATTCGCTATGCCAGTCCTGTGGGTGAGCTGGCAGCGTATATCACCAAGGATTCCAGTGATGGCCAGCGGCATCCGGCGATCGTCTGGATCACGGGCGGCGACTCCAACACGATTGGCGATGTCTGGTCACCCGGCAGTCGCGACGACGATCAATCGGCGAGCGCTTTCCGCAAGGCGGGAATCGTCATGATGTTTCCCTCACTTCGCGGCGGCAACGACAACCCGGGCGTGCGGGAAGGATTCCTGGGGGAAGTCGACGATATCCTCGCAGCGACGGATCATCTGGCGAAGTTGCCTTATGTCGACCCTCGGCAGATCTATCTGGGGGGACACAGCACTGGCGGCACCTTGGCCATGCTGGTGGGGGCCGCCAGTGACCGCTATCGCGCGATCTTCGCCTTGGGGCCGGTGGCGTTCGCTAATCAATATGGCGGAGACTACGTCTACGGCGACACCTCCAACCGGACGGAGATTGTCGTCCGTTCGCCTTCGTTCTGGCTCGACTCGATCCAGTCGCCTCTGTTTGTGATCGAAGGAGAATCCGGGGGAAACTGGAGTGCGATCCGTTCGATGCAGAAGAAGAACAAGAACCCACAGATTCACTCCTGAAGGTTCCCCGCAAGACGCATTTCAGCGTTATCGCCCCGGTCGTCGAGAAACTGGCCCCGCAAATTGTCGCGGGCCAGGTGAGCCTGACCGAAGAGGATGCGGCGGCGTTGAAGTAGTCAAGTTGGCCACCACTTGGTGATGTCTTGACTGCGGGCTGCCGCACTCTCCGGTCGACCACTTCTGTAGTGGTGCGCTGTCTATCCTCATCATGATCCGACGACCAAGCCAGTGATGGACAGCTTGCCGCAAGCATCTCGATCAACTCGCCTTGGCTCCCCATTTCTTGCCTCGCCCCGTTCATCCCGCGCCTCCGCTTTCCCGACCTGTCTGAATTGTCAGGCAGGCCGGAGCGGGATGGTACGCGGGATGCCCTCACTTCACGGCCCAAGACCATTGGTGCGATGACCCAACGGATTGCGCCCGGTCGTCGTTTTCTGCGACATTGCCTGTCGCGCTGTCCGACAATCGGTATGGGAAACGTCGACAATTGAAGTTGTCCGTGCAGTCCACCTGTTTCCAAGAGGATTTCATTTCGTGAAGAAGCGACCAGGATTCACGTTGATCGAACTGCTGGTGGTGATCGCCATCATCGCCACTTTGATCGCACTGCTGCTGCCCGCTGTTCAGCAGGCGCGATCGGCGGCGCGCCTTACCCAGTGCCGCAACAATATGAAGCAGATGATGTTGGCGCTGCACAACTACGCCGACGTTCATGGCGGGTTGCCAAACCGCTATTCGCTCAACGGATCGACGTTGAACAGCGGTCACGGCTGGGGGCTGAAGATCCTCCCCTTCATGGATCAGACACCCCTTTACCAAAAGTGGAACATCAACAAGAGCTTCTTCGATATTGAAAACCAGCCGGTCATGATGACGCCCGTCAGCGCGTACTTGTGCCCCTCGTCGCCGAACGGGCCGCGGGTCATGAATATCAGTTCCGGTGGTGCCACCCCGACCGCGACGGGAATCGCCAGCGACTACGTCGCCTTCCATCAAATCACCACCACCGGAACGGGGGCCACCTGCACCCTATGCAACACGGCAGCTCCCAAGACGGCGGGAACGGTGACCCCTTTCCGGCAGATCACGGACGGCCTTTCGAACACGATCTACCTCGCCGAGCAGGCCGGGCGGCCGAATTACTACATCGGTCGTGAGCTTCAAGCGAGCAATGCGGGGATGACGAATCCCTTGTTCTGGGGCTGCTGGGCCTCCTATCAGTCGGTGACGGCCCAGGGGTGGAATGCGGCGACGCCACCCGGCGCGGGAGGAGTGTACGCGATGAACCGCAGTAACTCCCAAGGCGTCTATAGTTTTCATACGGGGGGGGCCGTCTTCGGTTTGTGCGATGGCAGCGTCCGCTTCATCTCGGAGAACACGTCGATGATCACGCTCATCGCACTCTGGACACGGGACGAGGGGGATGTGCCGGGTGAGTTCTAATTTGATACGAGTGATCCGCCGGGCATCTGCGAAAGCGCTATTGATTCTGGCCATGGCCGGTATGTCCGGAGGGTGCGCGAAGTCTCCGCCGCCTCAACTCGAGACTTATCCGGTCACCGGGTTGGTGCAGTTTCAAAGCCAGCCCGCCAAGGGGGCGGAGATTCGGCTCAAGCCACTCGTTCCATTGGTGGATCCGTTGGGCCGCTCGGTCGAACCCTACGGCTTCGTCGACAACGACGGTTATTTCACTGTCTCGACCTATGCCAAGGGGGATGGCGCTCCTCCCGGCGAGTATGCGGTCACGATCTACTGGCCCACCGTCAGGATCGAAGGGGGCGAGCCGATCTACGGACCGGATCGGTTGCAGGATCGCTATCGGAATCCGGCACGTCCATTGGTACGCCTAACCGTCGTCGAGGGTAGCAATGCCGTGCCGGATATCAACTTGAAATAGAATATATCGGATCGATATATGATCCGTTTCGACCTGCAATATTCGATACCATTTATCAATTCAATCTACGGATTTGTATGAATTTACCTACCACCCGCCTTGTCGTTCCGCGTCTTTGCCTCGCTGTGATGGCGATGTTGTGGTCCACCGCGATCCTCGCCGACGACGAGCAACACAGGAATATCATTCGCTCCACCCAGAGCGGTGCCTGGTCGGATCCCGCCACGTGGGATGCGGGCCGAACTCCCGCAGCGGGCGATTCGGTGCTGGTTCGCGGAGGGCATCGGATCGTCTACGACATCGAATCCGGGAAGCCCTTCCGCGTCGTGCAGGTGGCGGGCACCCTCGACTTCGCCCGCGACCGCAACACGCGTATGGATGTCGGTCTGCTCAAAGTCACGCCGGATGAGGTCGTCTGCGAGGAGGGTTTCGACTGTCATCTCGAACTCCCGACTCCCGCTGCGGGGACGAAGGAAGCAACGCTGCTGGTCGGCGCTCCCGGCGCACCCATCCCGCAGCCGTTCCACGCGATCATCCGGTTGCATCATCTGGAGGGAATGGACAAGACATCCTGCCCGGCGGTGGTCGTCTGCGGGGGCCGCATGGAGTTTCACGGTGCCCCGCTGAAAAACACCTGGGTCAAGCTGCAACGGACAGCCGATGCGGGATCGCGGGGTGTGGTGGTCGACGACGCGGTCGACGACTGGCGGGAGGGGGATCAAGTCATCATCACGGCGACGAAGCGACTGGGGGGCATGTTCCGCGGTTCCACCACCGAGGAGCGGGAAACCGAACTGCGCACCCTCGTGAAGGGCCGGGGCCCGTTCAGTGCGAGGGGTGGTGCCTTGGGCTTGAACGAGCCGCTCAAGTTCCAGCATTTCGCCGAACGGCAGTATCGCGGCGAGATCGCCAACTTGTCGCGCAACGTAGTCGTCGAATCGGCGGAACCGGAGGGCGTCCGGGGACACACGATGTACCACCAGCATTCAACGGGTTCGATCAGCTATGCCGAATTCCGACATCTGGGCAAGCGCGACATGCTGGGCCGCTACAGCCTGCACTTCCATCTCGCGGGCGATTCGATGCGCGGCAGTTCGGTCATCGGGGCCTCGATCTGGGACAGCCACAACCGCTGGCTGGCGATCCACGGGACGCAATATCTGGTGATCCGGGATTGCGTGGGTTACCGATCCGTGGGACACGGCTTTTTCCTGGAGGATGGAACCGAAGTCTACAATGTGCTCGACCACAACCTGGCGGTCGAAGCCACGGCGGGGAAGCCCTTGCCGCAACAGGCCATTCCCTTCGACAACAATCGGGGTGCCGGGTTCTGGTGGGCCAATTGCCTCAACACGTTCACACGGAACACAGCCGTCGATTGCGACGAGTACGGCTACCGCTTCGAGGCCCGCGAAACCGTCGATTTCAATCCCCGCCGTCCGATCCTCCAGCCCGACGGCCAGACCTTGGAACAGGATATCCGCACGTTGCCGTTCGTCCTCTTCTCGGGTAACGAAGCGCACGCCATGCGTTTCTTCGGCCTCAACCTGCGCGGCATGAGCCGCCCCGCCCAGGGACTCGATTTCTACGCGCTCAACACCGATCTGCAGAACGATGCCCGCAGCGCCCATCCGGATCAGCGATACCCCTTTTGGATCCACAATTTTCTTGCCTGGGAAACGAATTGGTCGTTTCACGCGGGGACGTCGGGCGTCTTCCTCGACGGCTTCGATTGTTACCGCAGCGAGTACGGCATCTGGCGCTCGGTCATGGATCGCCACACTTATCTAAGAACGTCATACAGCGAGATGTCGAACAAGGATCTCCACATGCCGTTCAGCCTGGGCCTGCCGGACGAGGGCCATGAATCCTCGGCGACCTACTTCCGGGGGATCCCCCGTTTCACCGACGATCGGCCACCCGCCACGATCATCACGCAATGTGTGCGAGAGGGGGGATTGCTACGGATTCAAGGAACGTCGATCGACAGCGGGCGGATACGGGGAGTGTGGGTCAACGGCGTGCCCGCCAGGCCGCGAGGTGGAAGTTTCGCCGAATGGGAGGTGGTGATCGAATCGGGGAGCAATCCGGATTCGGTCACCGCTTATGCCGAGGACCATGGGGGTCGCAGAGAAACGACTCCCCATGTGCTGCGGCTGAAGTCGTTTCCCTCAGAGGTGGCAGCTACCTCCAGTTTGACTCGACAAGTTGTCGAAAGCGGGCCAGCGAGTCGTTGAGACTTGGGCGGACGGCCGTTGGAACCTACTTGTTCTTCAGCCGGTGGGTGAATTTCTGGCGGAACTTGGCGACTTTCGAGGCGACGACGGTGGCGCAATAGCCTTGGGTCGGGTGGGCTCGGAAGTAGCCTTGGTGGTAGGCTTCCGCCGGGTAGAAGTGGACGGCGGGAAGGACCTGCGTGACGAACTTCGCGGGCCAGATTCCCTCCGCCTCCAATTGGGCGATCTTGGTGGTGGCGACGGCTTCCTGTTCGGCGTCATGGAAGAAGATGGCCGAGCGGTATTGGGTGCCGATATCGGCACCCTGCCGATCCTTGGTCGTGGGGTCGTGGATCGCGAAGAAGATGTCGAGCAGGTCGGCGAAGCTGATGACTGCAGGATCAAACGAGATGCGGACCACCTCGGCGTGGCCTGTTCGGCCGGTGCAGACCTGTTCGTAGCTGGGGTCGGGAACGGAGCCTCCCATATAGCCGGAGACGACCGATTCGACGCCGATCACGTTCTCGAAAACGGCTTCGAGGCACCAGAAGCAGCCCCCCGCGAGCGTGGCCTGGGTTGTCGTGCGCGTAGTATCGGTCATGGGGTCTTCTCCAGTGGCGTCGGGCGCGGGCCCGACTTCCGATGGGGGCGGGCGTGATCTTCAATAGTAGCAGGCTAGTGCATTTCGAGGACTTCATGCACCCTACCGGATCGTGTGCTACTTCTTTTTGATGTAGTTCATATAGGCGAAGATGATAACGGGGGGGGCGACGAGGAAGGTCAACGGGAAGAAGATCCAGCCGGGGACGCGGTTCTGGTAGACGTAGGGCCAGAGGATCCAGGTATCGAGGTTGAAGCCCACGATGAGCGTGCCGCAAATCATGAGAATGCCCATGTTCCGCTGTTCGATGTACTCGTCGTCGGTCAGCTTCTCGGTGGGGGCCTTCTTGGCTGGGGCGTTCTGGGTCTTGGTGCTGCCGCTGGTCTTGCTTCCCTTCTTCGTCGGCTCGGCAACTTCCTTGCGCATGCCGTTACCGTAGTACTTCGAGATCCCCTGATTGATCCCGAGCTGCGAGGCGATGACGTGCCGCATGGGCTTGTCGTAGCGGAGGCGGACTTCGTCCTCGAGTTCCTGGGTGGGATCTTCGGCGCAGGCGACGAGGATCTGGCCGTCGTCTTCGAAGAGGGGGATGCAGGTGTGCCGCCGGACGACCTGCCGCGGGAGCAGATCGAGGATCGAATCATCCGGCAGCATTTCGCTCAGATCGACATAGGGCCGGCCCAGTTCGCTGGCCAGGGCGCGGGCGGCGGTTTCGCCATCAGCCAGCTTGAGCTGCACGACGGCATCCTTGAGGGAAAGGCCCGCGCGGTCGGCAAAGGTTTTGACCTCCTTGGCCTGATCGTGCGAGATGACCCCCTGATCGATCAGATAGGCCGTCACGGGTCGGCGGCCGGTGTTCGGATCGCGGTCGTCGATTTCGCGGCCCAGCGAGCGGTCGTAGTCGAGCTTCCGCTCGATGTCAGTCAGGCAGAGCATGGCGCGGGCGAGCTCGTTGAGCAGTTCCTGTGACTCGTTCGAGTACTGGCCCGTGGCGTATTTGCGGACATGCCCGTTGAGCTTCTTGTAGTTCTTGCGGATCTTGTCAGCGTCGTCCTCGAATTGGACGACACGCAACAGGGCGTAGTGATCGGGCGGGCGATCCCCCTCGGGGATCCCCAACCATTCCTTGTAGACATCAATGGCCACGTTCCGCTCCCGCAGGTTGTCTCGTCGTCAGGCTGTCTTTGAAGCTCCCATAGAACCGCCGCCGCCACGGAAATCGACTTGGCATGCGTCGTTTCCCGATGGGCACTGCCGGTTTTGTCGGGCGTTCTTCGATGGGTGTCGCCGAAAGGTTCCCTCATGGAATCAACCCGCCCGCCGCAACGCAAGGGAGATGCGACAAACAAGCGGTTTGGGCCTTCACTTGGAAATTCAACTGGGAGGCTGTCCAAGGTGGGTGGCGAAATGGCGGTTTTTCCGTTGCGTGGCCTTTTCGCCCGTCGATCGTGTCGAACACTTCACGATTGTCCACAGGTGCGATCCGCCGCACCTGCTATACTGGCCCGAATGGATCAACGACCCACCCCATCATCCGGCAATTCCGACTCCGATCGTCCCTCCCGCGGCGGGCCGCGCGGCCCGCGCCCTGCAGGTGGCCGCCGGCCGGCTGGCCCGTACCGCGCCCCCGGCGGAGCGGCTCGCGATGGTCGCCCTGCCGACAGACGTCCCGCTCGCGGCGGTGAAGGTCGTCCCGCCGAAGGCCGCCCCTACGTCACCGGGCCTTCCGCCGAACGCCGTCGAGCCCGGCAGGAACCCGGCAACGACATTCAGCGGCAACTCGCCCTCTTCTCGCCAGAGATCCTCAGCCCTCGATCCTTGACGGCTGAGAAAATTCCCACCGTCATCGCCCGCAGCCCCAGCCGCCACCCCTACTTCTTCCGCAAGATGCTCGCCAGCGGCCTCAAGGCCGCCCAGCCGGGAGATCTGGTGCGCGTGGTGCTGGAGGAAAGCCAGCAGACCCTGGGTTACGGCCTCTACAACCCCCGGGCCGAGATGGCCGTCCGCACGCTGACCCGCGGCGATGTGATTCCCGACGAAGCCTGGTGGAAGGCCCAGCTGGGTGCCGCCGTCCGCTTCCGCAAGGAGACCTTGGGGCTGGATCAGCAGGGAGATGCCTATCGACTCATCCACGCCGAAGGGGACGGACTCCCCGGCCTCATGGTCGATCTCTACGGCGACGTCCTCTCTGTCGAAGCGTTCAGTCTGGGGATGTATCAACGGGCCGAATCGATCCTTGATATCCTGGTTTCGCTCACCAAAGCCAAGCATGGCATCCTCAGGCCCGGACCCTATGCGGCCCACCTTGAAGGTTTCGACGCTGATCCGTTCGGCTCCGAGAACGCGCCGGAAAGCGTCGTGATCACAGAGAACGGCGTGAAGTACGAAGTGCGATTCGAAGAAGGCCACAAGACCGGCTTCTTCTGCGATCAGCGAAACAACCGCGCCCGCATCGCCGAGATGGCGGCCGGTCAACGGGTGCTCGATCTCTGCTGTTACACCGGCGGCTTCGCCCTGGCGGCGGCGGTGGGCGGCGCCACGCAAGTGCAGGGGGTCGATCTGGATGAGGACGCGATCGCCGTCGCTAAGAAGAACGCCAAACTGAATGGTGTCGAGATCCAGTGGGCCCACGCCGACATCTTCGCCTGGATGCGGGAAGCCCAAAAGACCGGCCAGCAGTGGGATCTCGTGATTCTCGATCCCCCCAAGCTCATCCGTACCCGCGAAGATTACGAGGAAGGTCGCAAGAAGTATTTCGATATGAACCGCCTTGCGGCGAGCCTCGTCGCCCCCGGCGGCATGCTCGTAACCTGCAGCTGCTCCGGCCTTTTGTCACCCGCCGACTTCACCCGCGTTTCCGGCTATGCCATCGACAACGCCGGTCGATCGGCCCGGCTTTGCGAACAGACGGGCGCCGGCCCGGATCACCCGGTCCATGTCCGCTGTCCGGAATCCCTTTACTTGAAAGTCAACTGGTTCTGGTTCGATGAAGCCCCAGCCAGCCCCGCCGCCAGTCGATCAGCCCGCGTTGAGGTCGAAGACTACAGCGAACAACTCAAAGCAATGGGCATCGAGGATTAACACGCACTTTAATTTGAGATAGCGATCGGGTGGCATGCCCCGCAGCTTTGGGCAAGCATGTTTTCGCGATCCTTAACGATCCATTTTATGTAGCGATTCATATTGGAATTGCGATTTAGAACTCCAGATCGACGATCCGCCCCATGATCAGGCGGACCCACTTCACATCGGTGGTCTTCTGGCCATCGACTTCCTTGATCACTTGGATGCCGTAGATGTGGGGCAGGCCGGGGATCAGGGGGACTTCCGATTCCAGCCGCCAGTGATCGTTGTACCAGCGGGGTTTGAGGCCGCGGGCCGAGATATCCGCCGATTCGGGGACGTTCCAGAGGTCGACAATCCCCGTCCGCGGATGCTTGTCGTCTGGCACCAGTCGCGACCGGCGCTTGTAGGTCGTCCCCAACGTTCCAGGCGGCGGAGCCAGGCCATCCAGATTGGTGGTCGCCACCGGGACACCTTGCCGCACAGTGACACCGGCTTCCGGTACAGTCGGCATGGGCATACCGGGAGCAGCTTGCACGGGCGCCACCATCACCGGCGAACCAGCCGGATCCTGTGCATCAGCGGGCAGCGGGGCCACAGGCGGCGATGCAAAATTTGGTGCGGCAGGCCATGTCGCTTGAGGAGCCATCGGCTGCGGCACGGCGGGGCGGACAGCCGGTACGGGGGCGAAGCCGGCATCCTGCCCTGCGAAGGCCATCTGCGAAAAGACGACAAACGAGAACGACATCGTCGGCAGGGCGGCCAAGAAAGCAGCTGTCCGGCACATCCGCTTCCAAGAGGAATTGGCAACTGTTGGGAACAAGTGAAGACCTCCGTCATGAGAGGAACTGAACGTTTCGGCGAGCGTGGGATCCCGGGCCGCATCAGCTTCCCGCCTGCGTCCCATGATCTGCGATTCCCTGAACCCTACCACGCCCACAGAACCGGGCGGCCACCGCAGTGAAGTCGATCACCGTTTGAGGAATCGACCTGGCCGCATCGACACTAAACACCAACGAGGCAAACTCTGACGGACAACCGGGGATTGACGGTCCGCTTCAGGCGGCACGTTGCGATTGGCGGGCCGGTGTGTCAAAGTGCACCGGACGCGCTCAACTGTCCTATCGCCCCAATGTGTCCTTTAAACTGGGACACCAGTCCCGTTGAACCCTGTTCCGTGGAGCCGTCGTGAGTTTTCCATCGATCTTCGCCGCCGCGCACCCGTCTCTCCGTTCCACTTCCTCGATGCACCGTTTCCACTGCGGAACTTGGGTTGCGTTGGTCGCCCTCTGTTCGCTGCTCACATCCTCGATCACCCGAGCCGAAGAGACCACCCTCCCCAAGTTCGCCGGTTCGTTCGCGAACGGAGCTGTCGCCGCCGATCATCCCGCCGCCAGCGAAGCGGGAGCCCGCATGCTTCGCCAAGGCGGCAACGCGGTCGACGCGGCGGTCGCCACTTCGTTCGCCCTCTCCGTCGTGCGGCCCGCCAGTTGCGGCATCGGCGGCGGCGGCTTCATGGTCATCTGGAAGGCGAAAGAGCAGCAGGTTTACGCCCTCGATTACCGCGAAGTCGCCCCCGGTGCGGCAACTCCCGAGATGTATCTGAAATCGCCCAACGCCAGCCGACGCGGGCCGCTGGCAGTCGCCGTTCCCGGGACCGTCGCCGGTTTGTGCGCGGTTCTCAAAGAGCACGGCACTCTCGATCTGCCAACCGTTCTCGCCCCCGCCATCGAGCTGGCGCGGGAGGGCTATCTCATCGACGAGCACGACCTCGGTGTCCAGGCCGAGACTCTCAAGACACTAGGCGATCGCGAGGAACAGTTCAGCGGATTGCTCAAGGGTTATCTCAATGGAGGCCAGCCTTGGAAGGTGGGCGATCGATTCCATTCGCCGCAGCTCCCCGCCCTTGAAGCCATCGCCCACGACGGGCCGGATGCGTTCTACAAGGGGGCCATCGCCGCCGAGATCGTCGCCTTGATGCGCGAGCAGGGGGGGATCATCACCGCCACCGACCTGGCGAACTATGCTCCCAAAAAACGGACACCACTCC
Source organism: Planctomyces sp. (assembly GCA_013822855.1). Taxonomy (GTDB): domain Bacteria; phylum Planctomycetota; class Planctomycetia; order Planctomycetales; family Planctomycetaceae; genus Planctopirus. The sequence goes on along the minus strand of PNLE01000006.1, from coordinate 32,026 downwards.
AGATGAACTGGCGGGGCGGGCAGGTCATCACCATGCCTCCCCCTTCCAGCGGAGGAATCTGCCTGTTGCAAGTCCTGCAGATTCTGGATGCCTTCGGCGGCAAACACCCCGATCAAACGCTCAAGGCCCTGGGTCACAACACCCCTAAAGGCTTGCATCTATTGACCGAAGCGATGAAACATGCCTACGCCGACCGCGCTGCCTATCTGGGCGATACCGACTTTGTAAAGGTACCTCTCGAGGAGTTGCTATCACGCGATCATGCCGAGCGATTGGCGGGCCTCATTGACCTGACGAAGACCTTCCCGCCCGAGCATTACGGCCGCATTGCACCGGTGAACGACGCCGGCACCAGCCATCTCTCCGTGATCGACAAGGAAGGGAACGCCGTCGCCTGCACCGAGACGATCAACCTCACCTATGGCAGCTATGTCGTGCTGCCCAAGTTCGGGATCGTCCTCAACAACGAGATGGACGACTTCGCCGCCGTTCCCGGCAAGCCGAACGCTTTCGGCTTGATTCAAAGTGCCAGCAACGAAGTGCGGCCCGGCAAGAAACCACTCTCGAGCATGACACCGACCCTCTTCGTGAAGGATGGCCAGGTGCAGGTGGCCGTCGGTGCCTCGGGCGGCCCGCGGATCATTTCGACGACCATCCAGGTTCTGCTCAACGCCACGGAGCACGAGCTTTCGCCCCCCGCCGCCGTCGCCAGCCCCAGGATCCACCACCAGTGGATGCCCAACACGCTGGTCATCGAGAACAAACTGAGCGACCTGGGCGAGGAACTGGCCGCCTTCGGCCACGAGATCTCCGAGCGTTCGTCGGTCGCCATCAGCCAGCTGGTCACCCGCAAAGACGGCAAACTCTGGGCCATCAGCGACCCCCGCAAACACGGTCAACCGGCTGGGCACTGAAGCAAGGTTTCACACATGCACAGAGCGGTTGATGTCGTAGAGCTGGGTGGCCCGGCCAAGTCGTGGCCGGGTGCCGCAGGCACAAGACGCCGCGCCATGTGTGCGACATGCTTCAACAACGGCTTCCCGCAAAGTGAATTGGGCGTCGCGCCCCTCTCGAGACCCATTCTCGCCGCCTTCTCCTCTTGGATCCCTTCGCGACTTCGCGTGAGTCACTCTTTCCCATCCAACGGATGATCGAGACGGACTGTGGCAAGATCGATGTCCGCCCCGGAGATGACCTGTCGCCACAACGACGCTCACACCCGGCTCCCACCAGCGATACAATTCCGCCTGCGGACGGCGGGCTTTGATGGTGGAGCCGTTCTTCATTTCTCATTCTCATGGAAGCGGCTCAGGGCATGGAAACGATTCAGGGGCACCTCTACGACTTTCCCAAATACTACGACCTGATTTTCGGTTCGGATTGGAAGGCCGAGTTCGATTTCCTGCAGGCCGCCTTCGAACGCTACTCCAAAAAACCCATCCACCGGCTTTACGAACCAGCCTGCGGCACCGGTCGCCTGCTCATTAAGCTGGCCGAGGCCGGCTATGAAGTTGCGGGGAATGACCTCAATCCGCACGCGGTCAAGTTCTGCAACGACCGCTTCGTCCGCAAGGGCTTCGAGGCGGTGGCCACCGTCGGCGACATGGCGGACTTCAAGCTGCCCAGGAAGGTGGATGCCATGTTCAACATGATCAACACCTTCCGGCATCTCCCCGATGAAGCCGCCGCCGAAAGCCACTTGCAATGCGTGGCGAACCATCTGGTGAAGGGGGGCCTCTACCTCCTCGGCCTCCATCTCACCCCCCAGACGACACAGGTCTGCACGGAGGAATGCTGGTCGGCCACGAAAGGGAGCCTGACGGTCAACTCACGCCTCTGGTCGATCGACATCAACCCCCAGACGCGCATCGAGCGGATCGGCATGAACTACGATGTTTACACCCCGACCAAACAGTTCCGCATCGCGGATGAAACACTCTTCCGCACCTACACAGCCCAGCAGATGGCCATGCTCCTCCTGCAGGTCCCCGAACTCGAACTGATCGCCGTCCACGACTTCCGCTACGACATCGACGGCGAAATCATCATCTCCGGCGACACGGAAGACGTGGTCTACGTCCTCCGCAAACGGTAATGTGGGAGACTCGCTGAGCGATGGGGGCCTGTCTTCAAAGAGGATGACCAGCCCATCTCGTGGCAACACTATTGAAGGTGAAAAGGAAATCACGTATGGCACTTACTAGAGAGCAACATGAGTTCTTGATGAAGGTCAGTGATTTCAACAGCCGTTGTAATGCCGTACAAGCTGGTGCAATGACAATTCATCTGCATCATTCATTCTGGAAACAAACGGAGATCGATAGAGCCAGCGAAGTGAAAGAGGATTGGGATATTCCTGGTAGGTTAATTCCATTCTATGGGGACTGGCATGACTTAATCTGTCTGAACGTCGAGACGGGTGCCATCGAAATGCTTGACGACGCGAGACGCCAAATTGTTTCGTGGCCGTCGCATGATGTTTTCATAGCCAGCCTCGAGTCCTTGGTGGAAATGCCGATCGATACATCTGGTGTCATCGAAAAAGAGTCTTGGCTCGACTTCTGACATCCTGATGGATCAAGATTGATAAGTCTCTGCCAACTCGTGGCCGGGCTGCCTTGCACAGCCCCGGCTGCAAGAAGGCCCGTCTTTGCCCACACCTATTCTGGTCGGTGAATTGAAATGATACACTTTTCAATTTGAACCAATGCTCTCTTTGCCATGCTTGCAGCCATATGAACAAGACCAGTTCAAGCATGTTTCGCCGATTTTCAACGCGCCTTTGCAAGTTGCGATTCATAACACACCACACCCGCAATCGAATCGAAAAACCACAACGGGTGTGGACACGAGAACCGTACGCTGGACATCATCTGGTCAGCCCTGTTTGTCCTACCGCCAAGGTGGCGAAACAGTTGCACAGGGAACTGACTCAACCAGTCCACAGTTGGATACCACGGCAAGTCGATGCTTGGCGAAGTGGTCGTCAGGTTGGAGAGAAACCATGGTCATGAAACTCATCCTCGCTGCGATCCTCTGTTTTCCAGCGGTGGCCCTGGCCGAGGTGACGAGCTTTTCCATCGTTCCGTCGGCGACGGATGCGGCGATCAAGACATTTGACGAGCCGCACTGGATCTATATCGATCGCGGGATTGTGATCGACCGCGACGCGAAACGGCCACCCGCTCGCAACCAGCTTTTGTTGTGGCTCACCGGGACCGGCGGCGAAGGACGTACGGCCCAGGGCTTTTCCAACCTGGCGGCGAGCCTCGGCTATCATGTGATCACGCTCATGTACCCCAACGACATTCCGGCGACAGCCTGTGCCAATGACAGTGATCCCCAGTCGTTCGAAAACTTCCGCCTGGCCATCATTCAAGGGGGGCGGGCCAGCTATCAGAACGGCCGCAAGGAGCTATCGATCGAGCGGCCCGAAAGCATCGAGCACCGGTTGATCAAATTGTTGCAACACCTCCAGCAGAAGCGGCCGCGGGAGAACTGGAGGCAGTTTCTCGGTGCGGACGGCTCGATCCGCTGGGAATCCGTGGCCGTGGCCGGTCAATCGCAAGGCGGAGGACATGCCGCCTTGATGGGGATCAAGCATCAGGTCGCCCGCGTGATCTGCTTCGGTGCTCCCAAGGATTACAGCAGGAAGCTCAACGCTCCCGCCGCGTGGTATGGACTGAAGTCGGCCACTCCCAAAAACCGATTCTTCGCATTCAACCATCATCAAGACCCCAAGGGTTGCACGCCGGAGCAATTGTTGGGCAACTTGCAGGCCCTGGGCCTGGACGCCTTCGGCTCCCCGGCGGAAGTCGATACCGAGGCCTCCCCCTACCGCCGTGCGCGAATCCTCTATACCTCCTTCCCGGCGGTCAACGTGACGGGTGTCGACAGCGAAGGAGCCAAAACCGCCCACGGCTCCGCCATCTCCACCCGAAATGCAGACCACTGGAAGGAAGTCTGGACTTACCTGCTTACGGAGTGAACGTTGCCAGGATAGCAAAACTCAACCTGCTATTACCTTTTGGCCTGCTTTGGGAAGCCGATGACGATGTCAAACAGTGAATGGAATCTGATCGGTAATTATCCCATCGCCGAGTATCGGTGTGGGGTACGAGCTGGTGAGCGGGTCCGTCTGCGTCAGGACATTGTCATCGAAGACTTTGCTGGCAGGCCGACTGGATTAGTTTTTCCGGCAGGAGAAGTTTGGACCGTTCTGAGCGGTTCCGCAGAACCACCAGTCGATGTCTGGTTGCGACAAGCCAACGGGGATCGTCACACCTGGAGCGATGATAGCGATTTCTGGAAGCAATTTGAGAGGATTAGCGAACACGATTGAGGCGAATCGATGCCAATGGAAATCTCCCACATCTGGATTGGAGTCTTTTCGTCCGATGCCCCCGCAGATTACTTTGCGGAGAGCTACGATGATGATGCTCCGATCAATCGAGACGAGCCAAGCATGATGAACATTTCCATTGTCAATTCCTTTTTGGCCGACCAACGACGTGCCAAGAGAATCCTATCTGCCAAACTCGGAATCCCCTATGACATTCGCGCGCTGGAGTGGGCGTTTCGATCGGCTGAAAATCGACGATCATACATGGCTTCTCCATTTGCAGAAATCTTTCGAATCCATGGTTACGGGATCGAACTCAAGATCGGTGATCTACACATCGACTTTGATTATTCTGAAAGTGGGAGGCCAGATGGATTTGACTCATGGCGAATATTCATTTTTATAACGGACGGCAAATATGGCCATACCGATTCAGACGACCATATTTCGGAGCGTGTTGACGAATGGTTCAAGGAATTGGTTCGAATCGGACGCATCGAAAGGCTGGATAATCTTTATTATTTCACGGAGCACCACAAAGTAGGTGCATAGCGATGCCTGCACAACACTTGTCGAGCCTCACTCCATACGGCTATGACGGGAGGTGGTCGCGTGAGGCTGCAAGAGAGATGACACTCCAGATGCACGACTTTCACTTTCCGCTGGCCATGTTGCTGGTGGGCCCTGCACTGTAGCCTAAAGCGTCATGGTTTGAGCCGCTGCAGCTGTTTTTGAACCGCCGTGGCGGCATCGGCGGGCCTTTCGGCTGTCGCCGGGGTGGTGGCCGGGTTTCATTGATTAGGGGGTTTCCTTGGACGCGATGTCGATCCTGCTGATTGGAGGAGGCGTGTTCGTCATCTTCCTGCTGGCCGCCACAGTCATGTTCCTGCTGCGGGTCCTGGGGACGCAGGCGCAGCGGGATCCCATCGACCAGCACGAATTACAACAACGACGCGACGAGGGGAAAGCTCGGTTCGAGAAAATGTTCCCGGATCTCCCCGGCGAGGTGAAGGCCGAGATCATCGATCTCATCGGCCAGCGACAGAAGATCGCGGCCATCAAACTGATGCGGGAAGCGACCGGCCTGGGTCTCCGCGAAGCCAAAGACGCGGTCGAATTGCTGGAGTAGGTGGTGCTGGATGGCACCATTGACGACTTCTGAGAAACAGATCAGCTGCGGGTCACGCGGGGCATGAGCTTGCTGTTCGATTCGAGCTTGGGAAGCGGCAGGATCGTTTCCGACTCCGTTAAGGCGGTCACGCGAAGGGGCAGGAGCACCGTGAAAATGCTCCCCTTGCCGAATTCGCTTTGCAGCCGGACTTCCCCACCCATCAACCGGGAAAGTTCGCGGACGATCGAGAGGCCCAGGCCCGTCCCCTCGTACTCGCGCGTCATCAGATCCTTCTGCCCCGGCGTCGATTGCCCCTGACGGAACTTCTCGAAGACCCGCTCCTGTTCCTCCAGGGGAATGCCAATTCCCGTGTCTTCCACAATCAGTGCGAAGTGATCGAGTTCGGTCGAGCGATGACCGCCAGTGCCATTGCCGCCTGCGCTGCCAGTGCCTGTCAGGCCCGCGCCAATGGAGCCGGTGCCGGTGTTGGCTGTCTCTTCGGCGAAGTGGTCTCCCGCGCACAGTTCCACCCGCACGCGGACCTTGCCTCCATCCGGAGTGAACTTGATGGCGTTAGAAAGGAGATTGCCCAGGATCTGCTGCAGCTTCCCCGCATCCTGCCAGAGGAGCGGGATCTCGCGCGAGACATCGCTGGTCAGTTCGAGATGCTTCTTCTCCGCCAGCGGCATGAGCGACCCCACTTGCCGCTCGACCAGATCGAAGATCGAGAAATCGCTCGGGTGGATTTCCATGCGACCACTTTCGATCTTCGCCAGATCGAGCACGTCGTTGATCAGGTTGAGGAGGTTCTTGCCGGCGGTCTGGATATTCGAGACGTACCGGCGCTGCTTGTCGACCAGCGTGGGGTTGCCGAGCAGCACTTCGCTGAAGCCAAGGATCGAATTGAGGGGCGTCCGCAATTCGTGGCTCATTGTGGCGAGGAACTCGTTCTTGATCTTGTTGAGTTCGAACAGCCGCAGGTTGACCTGGGCGAGCTCGTCGACCTTGCCGTCGAGATCGTGGTTGACGTGTTGCAGTTCCTCTTGAACCGTCACCAGGTGGCGGAGCATGCGGTTGAAGGCGTGGGAGAGTTCCTCGAACTCGTCGCCGGTGCGGATGTCGGCCCGCATGTCGAGGCTGCCGCGGGCGATGGCATCGCTGACATCCTTCAGGTGCAACACCGGCTTGACGATCACATACCGCACAATGGCATAGGCGGCGAGCATCGCGAGGAAGGCCGTCACGATGGCCGTCGTCAGCAGGATGGCGTTGTTCCAGGCGAGGGAGCGCTGGGTCTTTTCCAAGGGGAACGAGATCTTCACCATGCCGATGAGATCACCCGCCCGCAACTTGGGATTGTTGTTGTGCTGGCGATGGCAATCGAGGCAGGATTCGGTGGCATAGACCCCGCCGTAATAAATGTACTGCTGGCGGGATCGGTCGCGGATGACCTTGATCACCTCCGAATCGCCGCCGCGAATCGCCTCCAGCGCGATGTGGCCTTCACCGTCGAGTGGACGGGCCGAGGGGTTCGAGAGTTCGGCGGTGAGGAGCGTCCAGCTGTAGTCCTTCAGTTCCTCCGGCTTGAGCTCCGCCGCCATCCGCTCGACGTTATCAGTGCCGATGTTGCCGCTGTCGGACCACTTCCAATGCTTCTCCATGACGATCGGCGCGACAAGCAGGCGGGCGGTGGTTTGATTCTGGCGGAAGACGAGATCGGTCGTCTGCCGCGCGTAGATGTAGAAGCTCCCTGTGATCAGCAGGAGCAGCCCGCTGCCGAACAGGAAGCGGCACTTGCGCTCCAGGCTGGTTTCGCCCAGCATGCGTTTGATCGATCGATACGACATGCCCGCGCGCTCAGCCTCCCGCCACTGGGGATTCGGGGGCGTATTGCATCGCGACGACACACAGATCGTCCCGCTGCGAGCGGTCGGCGGCGAAGGCTTCGATCTCGCCCACGAGCGTGGAGACGAAATCCTCCGCCGTCCAGAGCCGCCGCTTGAGCAGCGCGACAATGCGGTCGCGGCCGAACATCTCTTCGTCGATGTTCATCGCCTCGGTGACGCCGTCGGTATAGATGACGATCATCTCGCCGGGTTCCAATTGGAATTCCAGTTCGTTGTAGACCGTCTCCAAAGGTGCCAACCCCAGTGGCATGCCCGAGTGCTTGAGGCCCAACAGCTCGACTTCGCCCGAATTGCGGCGGATGAGGGGCAGCAGATGGCCCGCGTTCACCACCCGCCCCAGTCCCGTCCCCGGCGTGAGAACCAGCAGCAGCATGGTGACGAAACGGTGCCCTAGGCCGCCGGAAGTCATCTCGCGGTTGAGGGCCTGCATCACCTCCGGCCAGCTCGCCTCGGCCAGCACGCGGTAACGCGTAGCGGCGTAGAGCCGCGCCATGAGCAGCGCGGCGGGCACCCCTTTCCCGGCGACATCCGCAATGGCGACGGCCAGCTCGTCGCAGCCCGATTTCTCCGGTTGCGGAATGTAATCGAAGTAATCGCCCCCCACTTTGTGGGCGGCTTCGTAGTAATCGGCGAACTTCCAGGAACCGAGCGTCGGCTTGCCCGAGGGAAGAAACCCGAGCTGGACCTGCGCGGCGAACTGCAGTTCACGGTCGAGTTCCCGCTGGCGAACGACGGCGGCGTGCATGGCCGCGTTGTCGAGAGCCAACGTCACCTGCGTGCTCACACTGACGAGAAGTTCGAGATCTTCGCCGCTGAAGGGCTGGATCAGATCCTGTGTGCTGAGCTGGATCACCCCCAGCGATTGCTGCGGCGTCCGCATGAGGGGGACGCACATCACCGAGCGGATCTTCATCGAAGCCAGCGATTCGCTGCGCTGGAACCGGCCATCCTCGGAGGCGTCGGCAGAGAGGATCGCCCGACCGGTCTCCATCGCCTGGCGGATAATCGTCATGCTGACGGGGACGTTCTCCTGCTGATCACCGCTGCGCGACCAGGTGGCCCGCACGGCGAGCTTGGGCATCGGGCCGGAGTCTTCACCCGCCGGGGAATTGGCTTCCACTTCCGACTTCAGCAGGAAGAAGCCGTACTCGGCCTGCGGAAAGATCCGGAACAGCGAGCGCAGCACGGCGGGCAGAACGTCCTCAACATCCAGCACGCCCCCCAGGGCCGATGTGATCTCGAGGATCGCGCTGAGCTTCACCTCCGGCTTGACGTTGATCCGGATCCCCTCGCCGGTGGCGGCGTCGAGGGTCGAGATGATCGACGACTTTCCCTCGATGTCCTCACCTGCGGAGTCGAAGGTGTCTTGTTCAGCCGAGAGCGTCTCCCGGCCAGCGCGGGCCTGGGCCCGGCGACTCGCCGCCCGGCTGTCGAACACCGGCCGATCGGAAGACGAGATGGCTTCGCCGTTTGGTCGTTCGACTTCCGTCGATTTTCCGGAAAGGTCGCGCTGGCGAATGCGGCGGGTCAGGGGGCCGGAATGGAACTCGAAAACGAAGTCGCAGATTCGCAGCACATCGCCGTCGCGGAGTTCGCGGGGGCCGGGGATCAGCTCGTTGTTGACATGCGTGCCATTGAGACTGCGAAGGTCTTCGATCCGGTATTGGCCGTGCTCGCGGATGATCTGGGCATGATGCCGACTGACCGATTGGTGGTCGAGCACGATCTGGCTGGTCGCATGCCTGCCCAGGATCATGCGAGCTTCGATCAGCTCGACGACCTGCCCGACAATCGGCCCTTTGATCACCTTCAGACTGGCCAACGAAACGTGCTCCAAGAATCACAGCGGGGAAAGGATCCGCGTGGATATCGCGAAGGGAGCTTCGAGCTTACTTGGAAATTCGCTTCGCGGGCAGTCCCAGTTGCCGAAGCGGGCCAAGTTCCCATCATCGGGAGTGGGTCTTGAATGGGTACTGAATGGGGTAAGAAGAGGATCAGTCGTACCGAGCCGACCAGTTATGCCACTCGGGGAGGCGGTTCCTCAGCCGAGAGAGTGGTCGCAGTGGATCGCAGCAAGGGCGCGATTTTTCCATCGACCACCAGCCAGCCGATGAGCAGGCCGATCGCTGCTCCACCGAAGACATCACTCGGATAATGCGACAGCGATTCCACACGCTGGATCCCCACCAGGCATCCCAGGATGAAGAACCAGATTCTTCCGCGGGGGTAACAGGCCGCCAGTGCGACGGTCAAGCCGAAGGCCGTCGCGGTGTGTCCCGAGGGAAAACTGTGACTGGCAATCCGACCTTCCAGAATGGGGAGGAGCGAGCGGATGGTGACCTGCACCTCGGGATTGGTCAGTTCCAGATCGCGCGGGCGTTGGCGTTCCACCAGCTGTTTGGCGACATCCGCCGTCAGCCCCGCACCCAACGCGGCGACAAGGAGCCAGGGGATGACCCGCTTTTTGAGAGGGTCGAGGACGCCCGCAGTGATGATGATCAGCACGGCTCCGAATGCCTGCCCGTAATATTCCGCCGCTTCGAAGAAATCGCGGACAACGCCGCGCGGCGGGTGGGCGTGAGCCCAGCGGGCGATCGGCAGATCCCAGGAGAACGCCAGCATCGTGGCCACCACCAACCCCACCAGCACGGCCAGACGGTTCGTCCAACGACCGGACGCGGGGTTTTGTTCAGAAACTGCTGCGATGCTGTTCAATCCCGCTCCCCTCGTCCCGCCGCCCATCTTCTTGAGGGGGAAAGTATCGCTGATTGGTGCCGCTGTGCGAAGGGACATCACGGCTCGCGTTGTCTCATGACGCCCCACGTGCTGCAAAAATTGTCCTTTCGCCACGAAACGGCGCTCCCCATCAGGCGGAGAAACGACACAACTCCCCCCGGCGTCACGAGATGTCGCGGGAGCCGATGGTCGGGAAGGGCATTCTCTTGCCACGGCGCGGCTTTTCGTTACACTTTTGCGACCGGCGGAAAGTGACCACTTTTCGGCCGGTGCTGGAGAGGTGGCTGAGTGGTCGATAGCACCGCTTTGCTAAAGCGGCGTGGGAGTCAAATCCTACCGCGGGTTCGAATCCCGCCCTCTCCGCTCAGGATGTCTGAGACACAACGGTCGAACAAAACAGCCCGGCATCCCCAGAGGATGCCGGGCTGTTTGCTTGGAAGCCTCGCCGGAGATTGCCGCCGCGTCGCCGCCAGCTCGGGAAACAAATCCGGAATGGCCGGTGCCTGCTGTTCGCGGTCTCAACGAGGGACGACCGGTCCGTCCCCCAGTCTTCAGAAACGTTCCGCCGAGCCCGGAACGACCTTCTGCGATTCAACGTCCAGTTCGGGCCGCTACTTTAACGGGGCGTGATCATCAATCAGTGCGCTCGCACTATGGTGCTGACGGCTCTCGTGTGGTCTTCTACCTGCGACTCCGAACAGAATTTGCGACGTTTGTGACGGTCGGCCGCCGAAATTGTTCCCAACTCGACCTTCACGAAGAGATGAGCATTTCACTGGAGAGGCAGGGGTGGACATTCACGCATGCCGTTTCCGCCCTCTTATATCGACAACAACTAATTCAAGTTGAAACAGTGTCCCAGGGGTACTTTCTTGTTGGAAAGCGGACTCCCCTGCATTACGTTCGCAAAACTCAAAGCGCGACATTGCCAGAACGTTGATCTATGGCATCAATTGTTATTGATGGCAGGCTATGGGATCGCTGAATTTGGCATGTGCTTGGCGCTCGGCCATCCGATTTTTGTCTGAATGGATGGGATGGCATCAAGTGATTCAATTCTCAATTGTTTGACTATCGAGGCTTGACGAAGTCATGACAGAAGCAAACGGTGCCGGTCGATCAACGCCTCCCGAATCGTTGTTTACCTTTATCCGCGATGTGCGACAGAAGGTGGGGACCGTTGTCGTTGGGCAGGATGTGGTTGTTGAACGGCTGTTGATCGCATTGTTCACCGGCGGTCATGTTTTGCTTCAGGGGGTGCCGGGGTTGGCGAAGACGTTGCTGGTGGCGACGCTTTCACGCTGCATCGATCTCGATTTCGCCCGCGTCCAGTTCACGATCGACCTGCTCCCCTCGGACATCCTCGGCAGCGAAATCCTTGATCAGCGGAACAACGAGTTCCGCACCAACAAGGGCCCGATCTTCACCAATCTGCTGCTGGCCGATGAGATCAACCGGGCCGCTCCGAAGGTGCAGAGCGCGCTCCTGGAAGCCATGCAGGAGCGGAAGGTGACGATCGGCAAGGAGACCCACAAGCTCCCCGCGCCGTTCGTGGTGATTGCGACACAGAATCCCGTGGAGCAAAGTGGCACCTTTGAATTGCCGGAAGCGCAACTGGACCGTTTTATGCTCTGCCATCGCTTGAGCTACCCCGCACGGGCCGATGAGACGGAAGTCATCAAGCGGAACATGCGGCTGGGGGTTCGCCGCGAGGAGAAGGGGGCCGTCGCCCAGACCGAGTTTGATGTGCTTGCCAACGAGAAGGTGGGCACCATCGGCGATCTGGTGGCCTGCATGGAGGCCGTCAACGAGGTGCATGTCAGCGATACCTTCGTGGAACACGTCGTCGAGATCATCGACCGCACGCGCCACCACCGCAACATCGAGCTGGGTTGCAGCCCGCGCGGGGGGATCTCCCTCGTCAAGGCGGCCCGCGCCAGGGCGTTGATCCATGGCCGGGCGTATGTCGTTCCGGAGGATCTGTTCGCACTCGCTGAGGACGTGATTCTGCACCGTATCCGTCTGAACTACGAGGCCCTCGCTGATGGGCTGACTCCGCCACAGGTCTTGCGTGAGATTCTGTCGGAACAGGAATCGCCCTCGGTGAGGAACGGACAGCCGCTTCCGATTTGAAATGGGTGTTTGATGTTTGAGAATTGGCATTGGCCTTTTCGGTGTGTCTGAAACAGTGGGAAGGGGGGCGAATGGAAGGATTCCTGGAGACCACCGACACGCTGAGCAGTCGGCAGTTCCATATTGCCGTCAAGCGTCTGGCGGATAGCCTCAGCTATGGCACGGATCGTTCGCCGTTTCTGGGGAGTGGACTGGAGTATGTCCAATCTCGGCCGTATCAATGGGGCGATCCCATCCGTTCGATCGACTGGCGGATCACCGGCAAAACCGGGCGGATCCATGTGAAGGAATACGAAGCCCCCAAGCGGCTGCCGTGTTACCTCCTGATCGACACCTCCGCCTCGATGACGGTTGCATCGACGGCCCGCAGCAAATACGCCACGGCGTTGTTCATCGCGGGGGGGCTGGCCTTCGCCTGTCTGGATCGCGCCAGTCCCGTGGGTGTGATCGGGGTCGGTTCGCGGGAGTTCCACATTGAGCCAAGTCTCTCTGCGGATCAGGTGATGCAATGGCTGCATCGACTGCGCCACTACCGCTTTGATGAGACGACCGCGATCGCCACCAAGCTGGGGGATCTTGCCAATCGTTTGCCGTGCCGATCTTTGATCATGCTCTTGAGCGACCTGCACCAACCCGAAGCCGAGCCGGCGATCAAACTCATGGCGCAGCGGCACGATTGCATTGTCCTGCAGTTGCGCGATCCGGCGGAAAGTGGGTTACCGGGGATCGGCTTCTTCCGTGGACAGGAAGCGGAAACCGGCAGACTGCTGACGGGACATGGTCGCATGAAATGGCTGGAGCATCGCAATGTGGCGGAGACCCTGCGGCGTGCGGGGATCGATCATTTAACAATCGACATCGATCGGCCCTATGCCCATGAACTGCGATATTTTCTACAGGCGAGAAACGTCCTGTCACGGGGAGCCCGCTGATGATCGCCGGGAGAAACCAGACGCTTGTTTTGCTGAAGACGAGATCTCATGGTCATCACCTGCGTCGAGTGTTGGGGCTTTGCGCACCACCTTTTCTGATGGTGGCAACCTGCCTCTCTTCATTGGCATGGAGCGAGGTAGCCAAAGATGTTGACGTTAAACGCGTGGCGACGCCTGTTGATGCGAAGCAGGCTTCCGCCACGGTCGGGATGCGACAACGGCTGAAGCAGGTGGTGCTGCCCGGTTCGGAGTTGACGGTGGTCGAGATCGACGACCGCAGTTCGCCCCTGATCCTGGGAATCGAACAGGTCTATCCGCACGGTTCGGCCTTCCGTTACGACTTTGTCTTCCAGGGACTGGAGCCGGGAAGCTATGACCTGACCCAATGGCTCCGGCGTAAAGACGGCACCCCCGTGGAAGGGTTGCCGCCGATTCCCGTCGAAGTCACCGGGCTGCTGCCGCCGGGCCAGATCGAACCGAATCCACCGGCGGCGTCGATCTTTGGCCGCCTCGGAGGGTATCGCCTGTTAATCATGATCGGCACGATCGTCTGGCTGGTCGCCGGTTGGCTGATTCTCTTCCAAGGGCGATCATCCAAGACCCTGGTTGCCGAAGAGGCCCCGATCCCACGCACACTGGCCGATCGTTTGCGGCCGGTCGTTCAAAAGGCACGACGAGGTGAGCTGACGCGGACGGAATTGGCCGAACTCGAACGATTGCTGTTGGCGTACTGGCGAAGACGTTTGGGACTGGAAGAGTTGCCTCTGGCTGAATCGACGCGACTTTTGAAAGAGCACGCGGAAGCGGGCCCTTTGATTCAGTCGCTGGAGAATTGGTTGCACAAGGAGATTGCTCCCGGCGGTGATACTGATGCCGCGATGGCCGCCCTCCTGACACCCTACGAACAGGTTCAGGCGGATGAGTTCGACATGCTAGGTGGCAACGGCACCCTGTCCATCGATCAGTTGGCTCCCGCGCGGCAGGGAGTCGGCCGGTGACCTTCGAGCATCCCTATCTGCTGCTATTTCTCGTCGCACCATTGGCCTTGGCCTGGTGGGTGTGGCGCCGCCAGGGGCGGCGGGTGGTGCTGCCGTTCGATCATGGCAAGCCCCGTTCGGGGCGTGCCTGGGCCATTCTGATCAACGGCATGGAGACGCTCCCGGCTTTGTTGCTGGCGGTTGTCGTGGTGATTCTCGCAGGACCCCAGCAGTACGCCGAGCCGAAGGACAAGCGGGTGATGACCAACATCGAGTTCTGTGTCGATATCTCGGGAAGCATGACCGCGAAATTTGGCGAGGGGAACCGCTATGACGCCTCCATGGCGGCCATCGACGAGTTTTTGAACTACCGCGCGGAGGACGCCTTTGGACTGACCTTCTTCGGAAGTTCGGTGCTGCATTGGTGTCCATTGACGAACGATGTCTCGGCGATCCGCTGTGCGACTCCTTTCATGCGGCCCGAACTGGTGCCGCCGTGGTTCGGCGGGACGGAAATCGGCAAAGCCCTCCTGGCCTGCAAAAAGGTGCTGGTGGGACGCCAGGAAGGGGATCGGATGATCCTGCTGATTTCGGACGGATTCAGTTCCGACCTGGGAAGCGGCAGCGATACCGAAATCGCCCGCCAACTCATTGATGAGAACATCACGGTCTTCGCCGTGCTGGTGGGCGACGCGCCTCTTCAGCCAGAACTGGTCAACATCACTTCGGCGACCGGAGGGGAAATCTTTCAAGCCAGCGATCCCGGTGTGATGGAGAGCATCTTCAAGAAGATCGACGGCATGAAGCAGACCCGCATGGAACGGACCGTGGCGGAGACGATGGACTTCTACTGGCCATTCTCGTTGGCGGGGCTGGTGCTGCTGGCCATGAGCACGTTGGGATCGTTCGGGTTGAGATACACGCCATGGTAGCCGAGATCGTCACCGCCGGGGCGGTACTGTTGATGCTCTTCGCCGAGATGATGCACGCCCGCCGGGTGGATGTGGCGGCGGCACTGGCGTTCGGACCGAGTCGCAGGCCGGCCTCTTGGGTGCGGGCTGCCGCACCGTTGCGAATCATCGCTGCCGGAGCATTGGCTTGGGGATTGGTGACACTCCTGCTGCTTCAACCCAAGGTGCATCAGATTTCGGAACCGATTTCGGAAAGCGAACGCAAGCATCTGTTGATCGCGCTGGATGTCAGCCCGAGCATGCGGCTGCAGGATGCGGGGCCGACCGGCAAGCAGAGCCGGATTTCCCGCGCGTCCGACTTGTTGGGTTCCGTCTTCCAGCGTGTGCCGATGCAGATGTTCCGGACATCGGTGATCGCGTTCTATAGCGATGCCAAGCCCGTTGTGGTGGAGACGATCGATCTCGAAGTTGTGCGGAACATCCTCGACAACCTGCCGATGGATCACGCCTTCAAAAGTGGAAAGACCGATCTTTTCGCGGGCATCGCGGAAGCAGCCAAGACCGCCAAACCTCTCCCGCCAAGATCCGCGACGCTGCTCATCTTTTCCGACGGCGATTCGGTTCCGGCGACCGGCATGCCGAAACTTCCCGCCTCCATCAACCAGGTGATCGTGGTGGGTCTCGGGGATCATCTGGCGGGTCGATTCATCGACGGAAAGCATTCCCGGCAGGAAGTCTCGACGCTCAAGCAGGTCGCGCTGCGGCTGGGCGGGTCGTACCACAACGGGAACGACAAACATCTCTCGACCGATCTCCTGCGGGCGATGTCGTCCTCGCGAGGCGAGAGTCTGCTGGAACAACTGACGAAACGCGAGTACGCGCTCTTGGCGATCACGCTCGGTGCGCTCCTCCTATCGCTGTTGCCGCTGGCACTGCATTATGCCGGGACGGCCTGGACACCCGGTGTGATGCACCTCCGGAGCACGCGTGGGAATTTCGCGGGGAACGCGCACCAAGGGAGGGCAGTGGATCGCCGCAGTGCAGGCTGGTGGAGCGGGCTGCTTCGCCGCCATTCGTGAAACTGGAATTCAGAAAAAGCAGCCAGCTGAATTGTCGAGAAACGCTTCTTGCCATGGCGAACGTTTCGCGGGAAGATATGAGAGCGGCTCGATAGAGGTTAGTAAGATCGAATGTGTAATTGCACGTTGTC
Organism: Planctomyces sp.; assembly: GCA_013822855.1. Classification (GTDB taxonomy): domain Bacteria; phylum Planctomycetota; class Planctomycetia; order Planctomycetales; family Planctomycetaceae; genus Planctopirus. The sequence goes on along the minus strand of PNLE01000006.1, from coordinate 15,767 downwards.
TTGGCCTTTGGCAGGCAAATGGCAACGAACTGGGAGTCTGAACATGCGAGTCGTTGCTTTTGCCGTCTGGTGTCTCGTGCCGCTGTTTTTCCTGGGCTACCACTTCGGGCCTGGCCAGGAGAGTGCGGCGCTCGATCAGGTCGACCGTTCGCTCCACAGTACGAAGACACTCGCGGGTGAGCAGGACTACGAGGCCGCGATCGCCTTGTTGAATGCTTCCCTCGAAAAGCTGCCCGCCGACAAGTTCGATGAAGCGGCCCGCATTCGATTGGAGCGGGCTCGTCTGCAAATGTTGAATCAACAGCTGCCGGAGGCCTTCAACGACGTTCAAACGCTGGTGGATGAACTGGCCGAGCGGCCCCATGTTGATCCGCAATTGCTCTCCGACGCCCAGGCGACCTTCGCCAACTCGCAATACTACGTGACCTGGCTCATGCGGCTGGAAGGCCGTCCCCGCGAAGACTGGGAGCCACAGGTCGAATCGGCCCGGCAAATCTTCCGTCAACTGGCGGAAGAGGCAGAAGTCAAAGGAGACACCCAGGCCTCCAAGCTTCGGCGCGAGGATCTGGAAGCCTCGATTCGTTTGGCGCGAATGGATGTGGGTGATCTTCAAGGGTTGCCGTTGCCAACGCAGTGCCAGTCCTGCAAGAGCGGGAAGTGCAACTGCAAAGGGAAGAAACCCAGCAAAAAGCCAAGCACCAAGACCTCGCAGGATGCGCGCGGCGCCAGTGCGGGCCCACCCCGCGACGGCGGCGGCAACTGATTCAAGTCTGTGATACGCGACTTGCCGAATCGTCACTCTTGCGAGAATGACGTTCTCAAAAGGCGTGCCGTCTTCAGCGAGATCTAACGGGGACTGGTAAAAAAACAGTCTCTGTCGTCAGCTGGCGTGAGTGTTTTTTCCGTTGGCGACTTTTAAGGTCGTTTCATGATGGGTTCGTATCGCTTCCTGCGAGCTGTCGGGCTGGCTTTGTCTGTTTCAAGCTGGTCGTCGACTGATGTCATGGCGCAGTCTCCGCCTCAGCCAGTCGTGCTTCAAGGGGTGGGGACCAACTCCGTCAGGGGTACGGTTGTGCTGATCGATGGGATCGCCGCCCCGACTGCGGCGGCTTCCCCAAAGCTGGCAGGTTTAGTCTCCGCGACCACTTCCACAACGACAGCGGCGGCTCCAGCAACAAGACTGACCCGACTTCAACAATTGACGTTCGATCGCCGACCTTCCGCGATTCTCAAGGCCTGGTCGACACCACCCAAGAGTGCTGCACAGTCGTCGGTGACAGCATCGCCGACTAAGCCGATTTCACCGGCACCCGTGCCCACCACGCAAGATCCGGCGGATGCGACCGCCCCGGCGAAAGCAGGTTCCGGTGAGACGTCGGACACGGCCACCAACACCGCCGCGGAGGAGTTGCGTCTCGCACAAGAGGCGCTGGCCAAGACCGCCGAGTTGGAAGCCGAACTGGCCCAGTTCCAGCGGATGGTCACCTTGGGAGACTGGTCGGGCGTTGGAAAGTATCTGAAAGGTCTATCGCCGGAGGAGGGCAAAGCCGGATACGAACAACTGCTGCGTTCGCTGCAAAGCGGTCCCCAGCGCGAACAAATGATGGGGATGGTTCAACAGGATCCGGGACAACAGTTCGCCGAGACCAACTCGTTCGAGCCGGCGGATGTGGTGGGATTGATCGAAGTTGCGCCTCTGGCGATCGACAAAACGCATGTCCAGTCGCTGGGCGGTATTGCGGCTTTGTCGATCCGTACCAGTGAAACGCCGGCGGCGCTCTCCTCGAAGTTGGAGGAATTGGCGAATCGTGAGGCCAGCCCACTCTCTCGCAGAAACGCGGCCAAACTCCTCGTGGCGGCCGGGCAGGCTCGTCTGGCGGATCGCTTCCTGGCGACCATCGAAGCGGCCACGGCCGCCAAGGATGCGGAGGAACTCAACCTGTTGGCGGCGCACTATTTGTCGATCAACGACTCTGTCGACAAGGCGGTGAATCTGGAGAAGGCCTGGATCGCCACTCAAAATGTACTCGCGCTGAGCGAAACCGCCGAGGATGAATATCAGACCTCTCTCCAACGGGCGATCACCCTGGCTCCGAGGGTTCGCGCGGAACTGGGGAAGGCGTGGCTGACCGAGAGCTTCTCGAAGGAGAAGGAGCGGGGCAAACAGATCCTCGCCAATGTCGGTGGCAAGGTTTCTCAGGCCATGCAGCGCAACGTGCGCGACTCGAATTCCCGTCTGCAAGGCCTGAAGTTGCAGCAGGGAGCTGTTGCGGCGCTGCTCGAAGATAATGCCCAGCTGGACGAGACTTGGGCGCCGACATTGACGTTGTTGGTGACCAACTGGATCCGCGAGGCTGAGATCACGCGCCAGTTCGGGACATCCACCAGTTCCGGCCCGCGGATGCAGCGGGACGGCTTCGGGAACATCTACTACCTCAATTCCGACGGCATGATGACCGGTGATCCCATGGGGGGCCGCGGCAATCAGATCTCCGCCATCGCGGGAGGGGAGTTGCTGGAACTGAAACCCGGTCCCGAGCAACTGAAACACATCGACAAATCGCTTCAAGAAAAAGTGATGCAGATCACCGCCCAGCTCTATTTGAACGTCAACGAAGAGGAGGAGGCGTTCCCCTATATCGAGCGGCTCGCGGCTGCGAATCCCGAAAAGGCGAAGTTTCTGGCCGAGGAGTTCGTGCGGATCTGGACGAAGAATCATGATCCGAACGCCAATCGCCGCTATACCAATCCCTACATGTTCATGTACGGGTTCGAGCAGCGGGCCGAGAGCATTCCACTGACACGCTCGAAGCAGGAACGCAATCTCAAGGAGTTGGCCGACTGGATCGTCCGCATCCGCAAGCTGCCGATTGAAGATCTCGATGAATCGCTGCTGGCCAACGCGTTCATCTCTTGCCACAGCACTGCTGAGGTTTATCGACCCGAGGCGATCGTGGCGGTGTTCGGGGGCATCGAGACCCTCAAGCCCGAGACCCTCAGCAATCTTGTTCTGAAGATGCGATCGAATCTCGGCAACCTCTGGCGGCAACCGGCCGTCCAGGAAAACGCCAAGACCAACCGTAAGAAACAAGATATCCAGCGGGAGGTGCGGCGAGGCTATGCGTTGGCACAAGAGGTCACCACTGCGGCAACCAACCGCTTCCCGGAGGATTGGCGGCTCCAACTGGCGAAAGCCAGCCTGATCCACGACGAGAACAATTACCGACAGGAATTGGAGAAGTCATCCGAATTCGTCCCCCGTCGGAACCAGGCGTTCGAGGAGTTCGCCAAAGCCGCCCGCTTGTATGCGAAGGCCGTGGTGGACATGCCCAAGGAGAAGCAGTCGGCCGAAGTGTACGAACTCTGGTTCTACGCCGGCTTGGGGGCGGTGGATCTTGCCGCGCTCGACCGGGACAAGCAGCCGGATCTCAAGCAGCCGGCACTCATCAAGGAGGCCATCGCGGCCTTGCCGGGCGAACTCGCCGAACATCATTTGACGATGTTCGCCAATTCGCTGTTCACCCGGATGAGTTCCGTCTCGCCCAATTCCAAATCGCGCTATCTGACCAGTGGCTTCGAGATTGTCGGCGACCACAAGCAGGCCCGTGAAGCCCGCAAAGTTTTCGACTACTACTCCGACCTGGTCTCCGAAATCAAGCTGACAACCCGCATCGACGGGTCGAGTCTGGTGGGTCACGGGCAGCCCTTTGGCGTGTTCGTGGAACTGAGGCACACTGCGGAGATCGAACGCGAGTCGGGGGGCTTCCGCAAGTATTTGCAGAATCAGGGAAGCAGCATGAACATGTTTTATTACAACTACGGCCGCCCTCTGACCGACTATCGCGACAAATTCGAGACCTACGCGCGGCAGGCGCTCGCCGAGCACTTCGATATCAAGTCGATCACTTTCCAGGAAGAGACGGTCGCCTCGAAGGCTGGCGAGGAATACGGCTGGCGAGTCACACCCTACGCTTATCTGCTGCTCCAGGCGAAAGGGCCGCAGATCGACAAGCTGCCGCCGCTGAGGATGGATCTCGATTTTCTGGACACGTCGGGATTCGTGATCCTGCCCATCGAGTCGACACCCCTCACACTGGACGCCGGGCCGACCAAAGTCGAGCCGCGACCCGCCGAGAAGGTGGAGGTCGTGCAGACGCTCGACGAGCGGCAAGCGGCCGAGGGAAAACTGATCCTCGAAGTCAAAGCGACGGGACTGGGCGTCATGCCCGGCCTCGACCAGTTGGTGAAAATGCAGCCGAACGAGTTTGAAGTCGTGAAGACCGATGACAACGGGCCGCAGATCTCGCGGTTCGACAAGGAGGGGGACGCCACCGCGATCGTTTCCGAGCGTCTGTGGACGATCACCCTCGAATCGGCCCGCGACAGCAAGACGCCTCCCAAAACGTTCCAGTTTCCCCAGCCAATTCTGGAAGTGACCAAAGCAAGCTATCAGCGTTATGTCGACGCGGATCTCGTGGCTGTCGAACCGCAGGTTTCGTTGGAGGGGGCGTACCGGGCTCAGGCCTCGGTGTGGCCATGGAGGATCCTTGTTGGCGGCCTGTTGGGACTGGTCGGCATGCTGATGGCCTGGTTCGTCTTCGGTGGAACCCGCGTCGTAGCCGTTTCCTCCGGAATCGCCGTTCCCGAAAAACTGACTCCTTTCAGCGCTTTGAGCCTGCTCAAGCGGGTCAGGGAGGCAGCATCCCTCGACGAGAAGGATCGCGCGGAATTGGATGGGTCGATCGTCTCGATCGAACGGGATTACTTCGCCGAGGAGAAGCCCCCCACGACGGATCTCCGCGCGATTGTCGAGCAATGGCTGCTGCGCACCAATCTCCAAACGAAGTGACTTGTTAGCCGCTCGTCGCGTTTGGCTGTGGCTGGTGATCCCCTCCCGTGACGGCCTTTCCGGTGGCCCACTTGATCACTCCCATGGTCAGAATCCGATCGTTTTGTGGGCAGACGGTCATTCCGTGATCTCACGGTGACGCTTGCCGGGGACGCATTCCGCGGGAGACCACAACCACATCGCCGACTTGGGAGAAACGACCGCCACCAGCCCTTGAAATGCCATTTCGACCAGCGTCATTTTGAGAAGGTCGATTCGCTTGCTAGGCTCTCGCCAGATTGAAAGATTTTCCCCGAGACCATCTTGCGAGGCTGGATGAGAGTGTGGAGCGGGATTGTTCGAAATCTGGCGCCGGGGTTGGCTGCGATCGCGATGGCGGCGGCGGTGTTGTTGCTGTCGGATCTTCCGAAGGCCCCCCGCTCTTCCACACCTGATGCCTCACTACAGGAAAAGCCGACTGTCCGTGTGGCTTTGCTGCAAATGTCCTCCCAGTCGATCATGGATGACGCCGCGAGGCAGGTCATCGTCGGTCTGGAGGAGGCGGGCTTTCAGGATGGGGCCACTTTGAAGTTGGTGCGGCTCAACGCCGAGGGGGACATGGCGACCGCCAATGCCATGGCCACCGAGGTGGTTGGAGGCGATTACGATCTCGTCGTCACACTTTCAACTCCCTGCCTGCAGGCCGTGGCCAATGCCAATCGGCGGGGCGAGGTGAAGCATGTCTTCGGTCTGGTCTCCGACCCGACCGTTTCCGGCGTGGGAATCGGCAAGGATCCGCTGGCCCACCCGGCGTACATGGTGGGAATTGGAACGCTCCCCCCCGCCGAAAAATCATTTCAGCTGGCCCGACAAATCAATCCCGGCCTCAAGCGGGTGGGGGTCGTGTGGAATCCCGCCGAAGTGAATTCCGAGATCGCCACGAAAGTCGCCCGCCAGACCTGCCAGGAACTGGGAATCGAGCTGCTGGAGGCCAATGCCGAGAACACGTCTTCGGTCCGTGAGGCGGTCGCGTCGCTCATCGCCCGCGATGTCGAGGCACTCTGGATCGGCGGCGACATCACCGTCCTTTCGGCGGTTGATCTGGTGGTTCAATTGGCCACCCAGGCGAAGATCCCGGTCTTCACCTGCATGCCGGGCAATGCGGCCAAGGGGGCGTTGTTCGATGTCGGAGCGAATTACTCCGTCGTCGGGCATCAGATCGGCCAACTCGCCGGGCGGGTCTTGTCGGGCGAAGAGATTGCCACCATTCCGTGGGAGGTGGCGATACCGCCCAAGCTGTTCCTCAACACCACGGTCACCGACCAGCTCCAAGGGACTTGGAAGTTCCCCAAGGAGCTGTTGGAGTCGGCGGATTCCGTCATCGACAGCACCGGCGAGGTGAAGAAGGATCCGCCCGCGAGGGCCCCCGCCACTGCGCGAAAGCCACCGCAACAGCCACTCGAAAAACCTCTGGCCAAACGCTGGGTGCTGCGGTTGGTCTCCTATGTCAATTCGATCGATGCGGAAGATGCCGAGCGGGGGGTGCGGGAAGGATTGAAGTCGTCGGGCCTGGTGGAACATCGCGACTTCGAGTGGAAGTCGTTCAACGCCCAGGGCGACATGGCGAGTCTGACGGGGCTGGTTGATGCCGCCCTGGCCGATCAACCCGATCTCCTGCTGACGGTCTCGACTCAAGCCGTGCAGGCCGCCGTTCAGAGAACGCGCGATGTGCCGGTTGTCTTCACGATGGTGGCCAATCCGGTGGCCGCGGGTCTCGGAAAAAGTGATGCCGACCATCTCCCTGCCATCACCGGGGCCTACGGTGTCGCCGACGCCGAAGGGATGATGCCCATGATCCGCCAGCTCTTGCCGCAAGCGCGGAAGCTAGGGACACTCTACTCCCCCACGGAAGTCAACTCGGTCTTCAACTTCGAAGTCCTGAGCCGGGCGGTGGAGAAGGCGGGCTACAAGTTCGCCTCGGCGGGAGTCAACACCTCCTCGGAAGTCCCGGATGCGGCGCAGGCCCTCTGTGACCAGGGAATCGACGCCATCTGCCTGACCAATTCCAATCTCGTCTCGGCCTCGTTCCCCGGAGTGATCCAAGCCGCCCGACGGGCCAAGCTCCCGGTCTTCGCGTTTCTTGGGAGTGTATCGGAAGGGGGGGCGGTGGTCGTCCTCGCTCGCGATTACTTCGAGATGGGCAAGGATTCGGGCGCGATCGCCGCCCGCGTCATGCGTGGCGAATCCCCCCGTGTAATCCCCTGGCAAGCCTCCACCAGAAACCGGCTGTTGATCAATCTCCCCGCGGCCCGGGAATGTGAACTCACCATCCCCGAATCGATGCTCAAATCCGCCAACCGAATCATCGAGTAACCAGTCTTTTTTTTGGCCGCCCATGCAGATCACCACTTCCAGAAACAATGATCTTCTTGAGCTGCGCGTCAGCGGGCGACTCGACGCCGAGTGGGCCGATCAGCTCAAGCAGGCCATCCAAAGCGCCCTGCGTGATGGTTCCCATTCGGTGCTCTTGGACTTCGTGGAGGTTCAATACGTCAGTTCCGCCGGTCTCTCGGTGCTGGTCGATGCCCATCGACGCTTCCAGGAGATTCGCGGCTTCTTCGGCGTGGGCGGACTGTCCGGGCCGGTCGAGGAAGTGATTCGACTGACGGGATTGTCCAAGCTGCTCGTCTGCGATCTCGACACGATCCGGCAATCGCATGCCCACGCCCTGAGTACGCTCCACATGCCGGCGGGCGTCAAATCGACGGCCCATGCCGACTACGAGGTCTACGACCTCGAAGTCACCGAACCCTTCCAATGGCAGGCGATCGGCGATCCGGCGGCGTTCGATCGCGGCCGGATCGATCCTGCCACTGCCACCCCTTGGTCGCTCACGGAACAAGACTTTGCCATTGGTGTCGGCGCGTTTTCCGGAGGCTCTACCACTTCCGGCATTCATCATGGTGAACTCATAGCCGCCGCCGGAGCCGTGGCGATCCAAACGACCAGCGGCGCCGGCAGGCCGGATTACCAGATGCTCCAAGGAGGGTTCGCCCCCCGGCCCAACTTGCTCTATGGCGTGCGCTGCTCGGGTCAGCCCCGTTGGTTCATGCGATTTGATCAGGAGGATCGTGAACGCCCCATCCCTTTGACGGCCCTTCTGCATGATGCCTTGGAACAATCCGAGTCGTCCGCCGCTTTGGTGCTGCTTCTCGCGGAAACCACGGGGCTGGTGGGTGCCGCACTCTGCCAAGCGCCGACAGACCCCGTGACGGTCGGCTCCCGCTTCGATCATCCCGGCATTCGCGATTGGCTGACATTCACCCCGGAGCCCGCCTTCGCGGAATCGCTGGCACTCATGGTGGGAGTGGTCCTGCGGGATTCGGCGACACCCTCCGATTCACCCTTGCGCAATTTCGTCAGGCCACTTGCCGAGGGAGACGACCTCCTCGGCCATTTCCATGCCGCCGTCTTCCCTTTCCGGCCGTTCAAAAAGCGGCTGCTCGAATGGACCACCGTCATCCCTTCCCTTTTCGAAAGCGGCCAACTCCAATCCGTGCTGCATCTGCTCAACGACGACCGACCGATCACCGGAGCGGGTGACAGCCAATTCCTCCGCGGTGCCGCCTGGGTCGGCCCACTTTCGACGGAACAGGGGATCGCTCAATGACACTGCTGATCGGTGCCGTGACGATGGGGCTGATCCTGTCGCTGTTGGCGATGGGAGTCCTCGTCAGTTTTCGGATCCTCTCCTTTCGGGATCTGACAGTCGATGGTTCCATCGCCCTGGGGGGAGCCGTCACGGCCATGCTGATCACCAGCGGTGTTCCTCCGCTGGTCGCGACGTTGGCGGCCTTCGCCAGTGGGGCCGTCGCGGGGAGCGTCACCGGCGTGCTAGCCACCAAACTGCGGATCAACGGCCTGCTCGCGGGGATCCTGGTGATGACCGCGCTCTATTCAGTCAACCTCCGCGTCATGGGCAAGAGCAACATCCCCTTGATGAGCCATGCGACAGTCTTTACCGGCGTCCAGCGGTTGGCGAAAAGCGATGATCGCTGGTCGCTGCTCGTCTGGCAGGCTCCCACGCAGGATGCCTGGGTGATGCTGTTCGTCTTCGCGGCGATCGTGGCCGCGGCCGCCTTGCTGTGGACCTATTTCCAGACCCGGCACGGCCTGTCGATGCGGGCGACCGGCGACAACCCGGACATGATCCGGGCGCTCGGCGTGGATGTCGGCTGGATGATCGTCGCTGGCCTGGCCCTCTCCAACGGACTGGTTGCCTTGGCGGGTGCGCTCCTGGTGCAGTACCAGGGATTCGCCGACGTGCAGATGGGAATCGGCATGGTGGTTTGGGGGTTCGCCAGTGTGATCATCGGCGAATCGCTGGTCAGGGGAAAGCACGTCGGGCTTCTCATCATCGGTGCGATCATGGGTTCGGTGCTGTTTCGCCTCCTGGTCGCCATCGCCCTCCGTTGGGGTCTCAATCCGAACGATCTCAAACTGGTCACCGCGATCTTTGTGTTGGCCGCACTCGTCCTGCCCGACCTGTTGACGAAGTTTCGTCCGCGCGCCGGGAAGCACACCGCGGAGGTTCCCGCCCATGCTTGAACTCCACCATCTCCGCAAGACCTTTCATCCCGGAACCCCCAACGAGGTTCGCGCGCTGAGGGGGGTGAGCCTCACGATCGACGAGGGTTCGTTCGTGGTGGTGATCGGCACCAACGGCTCCGGCAAATCGACCTTGCTCAACTCCGTCGCCGGGACATTCCTGGTGGATGAAGGGCGGATCCAGTTGGCGGGGAAGGATGTCACCCGCTGGCCGGAACACCGCCGGGCGAAACACATCGGCCGGGTCTTCCAGAACCCGTTCACCGGTTCCGCCCCGAACTTGACCATCGCGGAGAATCTGGCGCTGGCCGCCCGGCGGGGTCAATCGCGGGGTCTCGGCTGGGCACTGCGGCGAGCCGAACTGGCCCAACTTCGAGACCAGGTCCGCGAGATGGGGCTGGGAATGGAGGATCGCTTGTCCAACGTGATCGGCAGCCTCTCCGGGGGACAGCGGCAGTCGCTTACACTGCTGATGGCCGGCCTCCAGCGCCCCGATCTGTTGCTGCTCGACGAACACACGGCGGCCCTCGATCCCAAATCGGCCGATCAAGTCATCCGCCTGACCGAGAGCCTGATCCGCAAGCATCGGCTGACAACCATGATGGTCACCCACTCGATGCAGCAGGCCGCCTCCTTGGGCGACCGGTTGATCATGATGGTCCGGGGAGAGATGCGTTACGACTTCCGGGGCGAAGCCAAACGCCGACTCACACCCGATGCGATCCTCGCCAAGTTCGAGGAGGTTCGCCGCATCGACCAACTCGACGAATCCGCCGCCAGTCTTCTCCGCCGCCGGTACGTCTGACGATTTCTTCCGCATCCGGCGACTTCGTGCGAGAACGTTCGCTGGGAAAACAGGTTGTTGCGTTTGCTCTTTCAAATGGGCAGGATTCAATTCCGCGCGAACTGATGAACTCGCGCGCCCACCCCAGAGACCGCTCCCGCCCGACACCCCGCGAGATCCACCATGACGTTCTCCCTCCGCACCGGCTGCCTCCTCACGGTGATGGTGGCCTTGTTCCTCGTCCCCGGTTTTGCGACGGGAAGCGAACCGCAGTTGAAGCTGCGGAAGGGGGACCGGATCACCTACATCGGCAACACCCTCGCCGACCGCATGCAGCATGCCGCATGGCTGGAAACATATCTGACAGCCGCCTACCCCGATCTCGATCTGACGTTCCGCGATCTGGGCTATTCGGGGGATGAGCTGAAGGTTCGGCCGCGCGAAGACAATTTCGGCAGCGCCGATGAATGGCTCGCCAAGACCAAATCCAACGTCATCTTCTGCTTCTTCGGCTACAACGAGGCTCTGCGCGGTGTCGCGGGGCTGGATAAATTCCGCAAGGATCTGAGCGAAACCATCGATGGCATGCTGGCCCAAAAATACGATGGCCAGGCGTCCCCGAAGCTGGTCTTCTTCTCGCCCATCGCGCACGAGAACCTGCACAGTCCCCACCTGCCGGATGGATCGGCGAACAACGAGAACCTCGCCCGTTACACGCAGACGATGGAAGACGTCTGCCGCTCGAAGGGTGTCCTCTTCGTCGACCTCTTCCGGCCGACCCAGGCCCTCTACACGGCGGCCAAGACCCCTTTGACGGTCAACGGCATCCACCTGCTGGATCACGGCGACAAGGCGGTGGCACAGGTCATCGCCAAGGATCTGTTTGGCATCGAGCAGCCCGCGAAGCCGGATGCCGAACTGGAGCGGCTGCGGCAGGCGATCCTCGACAAGAACTACCACTGGTTCAGCCGGTACCGCGTGATCGACGGCTACAACGTCTTCGGCGGCCGCTCGAAGCTGGCCTGGTTCGGCCAGTCGAACGCGGATGTCATGATGCGGGAAATGGAGATCCTGGATGTCATGACGGCCAACCGTGATCAGCGGGTGTGGGCTGTCGCCAAAGGGGGCGATCTCAAGGTCCTCGACAACAACCTGCCCGAACAATTAACGGTGAAGACCAACATTCCCGGGCCGCTGGAAGGGGGCAAACATCCCTATCTGGGCGGCACCGAGGCCATCTCGAAGATGAAGGTGGCGGAGGGGATGCAGGTCAACCTCTTCGCATCCGAGGAAATGTTCCCCGAACTGGCGAAGCCGGTGCAGATGGCGGTCGATACCGATGGGCGGCTCTACGCCTCGGTCTGGCCCTCGTATCCGCACTGGAATCCGACGGAGCCGCGCCGGGATCGAATCGTCTGCCTGCCGGACGACAACGGTGACGGTGTCGCCGATCGGTGCGTGGTTTTCGCGGATGAACTCAACAGTGTGACCGGCTTTGAATTCTGGGGGGGTGGCATGCTGGTTGCCGCCCTGCCCGAGATCTGGTTTTTGAAGGACACCGACGGCGACGGCAAGGCGGATCTCAAGATCCGCATGCTCCAGGGGCTGTGCAGCGCCGATTCGCACCACTCGGCCAACGCGATGCTGATCGGCCCCGACGGCTGGCTCTACTGGTCTCGCGGGGTGTTCAATGTTTCATCGATGGAAACGCCCACCCAGCTGGTGCGGTCCGAGCAGACCGGGGTGCATCGCTTCAATCCGCGCACCTTCGAAGTCGAGTTCCACTTCCCCATCGGCCCCAACCCGCATGGCGATGTTTTTGACCAGTGGGGTTACCAATTCGCCAACGACGGCACCAGCGGCACCGGCAGCTATGTCAATATCGGCAAAGGGGTGGGGAACAAGCAGTGGTTCGCCAAACGTGTGCGCCCCGTGGCCGCGACGGGCCTCCTTTCCAGCAGCCACTTCCCGGAGAAGAATCAGGGGAACTTCCTGATCTGCAACACGATCGGCTTCCTGGGAGTGCTGCAACATGAGGTGAAATACAACGGAGCCGACATCACGGCTGCTGAGGTGGAGCCGATTGTGGTTTCCAGCGATCCCAATTTCCGGCCCAGCGATGTTGAAGTCGGTTCGGACGGCGCGCTGTACATCTCCGATTGGAACAACGCGATCATCGGCCACATGCAGCACAACATGCGCGATCCGAACCGCGATCACGAGCATGGACGGATCTACCGCGTCACGGCCAAGGATCGACCACTGCTGAAGCCGGAAAATCTCAAAGGGAAGCCGATTCGCGAAGTCTGCCAGGCTTTCTTCGGCAAGGAAAACTCCACCCGCTACCGGGCGCGGCTGGAACTGAGCGGTCGCGAGACCAGTGATGTCGTCTCCGCCTTGACAGCCTGGACAGCAGCCCTCGATCCATCGCAGCCGGAAAGTGCCCAAGCACTGTTGGAAGCCCTGTGGGTTTGCGAAGAGCACCGCGTGCCCAACGCCGATCTGCTGAAGAAGGTCTTCCTTGCCCGCGAGCCTCGTGTCAGGGCAGCCGCCATCCGCACATTGAGCCACTGGGGAACACAGGTGGCCGGATGGGAGGCTTTGCTCCAAGCGGCGTCCATCGATGAGGCGGCTTTGGTTCGAGCGGAAGCGGTGAAGGCGGCCGTGAATTTCGGAGGAATGCCCGCGGCCGAAGTGATCTTCCAGGTTTCGGCCCGCCCGCTCGATCCCGAGCTGGAAACCGTTCTCAAATATGCCGCCGGGAAGATCGAAGTTGATCGGCTGGTGCGCGAGGCCCTCACCTCGAAACAACCCCTCTCGAAGGAGGGACAGTTGTACGCCCTGCGGAATGCCAGTGTGGACGATCTCTTGAAAATGGATCGGACGGAAGCCGTCTACGAGGCGATTCTCAGCCGGCCCAATGTCCCGGCGACTCCCCTCAAGGAGGCGCTCGCTGGCTTGTCGGCGCTCCGCAAGACCGATGCCGCTTCAATGCTGGTCCAAATGATCGAGGAGCGCGATGCCCACGAGCAGACCACGGGATTGGTCACGCTGGGCCAGGTTTTGATCGAGCAGCCCGTGGTGGAACTCAAGAAGATTCGCAAGTCGGTCGAGAAGCTGGCGGCAGCGGGGAAATCACCCGCGACGCGCCAGTTGGCCTACAGCGTCTGGATCAAGTCGGACGGATCGGCCGATGCGGCGCTGCTGGCGGCTTCGCGCAGCAAGGAGAGCCTGCGGGACTTCCTGGCTGCCGTCCCTGGCATCGGCGATGACGCCCTGCGTGGTCGGCTGTATGAACCTGTGCGATCGCTGATGTTCGAATTGCCTCAGAATCTCAAAGCCGAGTCAACCGGTTCTACTCTGCTGCAGAAGGGGATTCAGTTCGACTATTACTTCCCCAATCCTTCAAATGTCGCCATCGAAACTCTGGCGAAACTCAAGCCCCAGGTGAGCGGCATCGTGCCGCAAATTGCCCTGCATATTCCGGAAGGCAAATCCCGCGACGGATTCGCTTTGCGGTTCTCGGGACAGATCCAGATCCCCAAAGCCGGGAAATATACCTTCTGGTTGCGCTCCGATGATGGCTCGCGGCTGTATCTGGGTGACAAGCTGTTCATCAACCACGACGGTCTGCATGGCTTCAATGAAAAGTCGGCGGCGATCGATCTCCCGGCGGGCAGCCTGCCGATGGTGCTCACTTATTTCGACAATGGCGGGGATGACGGGTTGCAGCTCCAATGGGCCGGGCCGGGCATCAAACGGCAATCCATCGCCGCTGGTAATCTCTCGGTCAGCGGTGGGGAAGAGACGGTGCATGATGTAGCTGTCCGGACGGTGGGCTCGATCCCCGGACATGACGCAGAAAAGTTCCGTGATCTGGTTGCGCTGGTGAAGGCCGATCGCAGCCGAGCCGCCGCCATTGGTGTGTTGCGCACCATTCCCGAGTCCAGTTGGAACGCTAAGGAGTTGCCCGGTCTGGTGGACAATCTCGTCGGGTATCTCAGTTCCCTCCCCGCGCAGGTTCGAACCAGCGGCCCCGCGACGGAAGCGATCGCCCTCGCCCGGTCCTACTCCAAGAAGCTATCGCCTGATCAGGCGAAGGCGATCGAAGCGCGTTTGCAGAATCTCGATGTCCGCGTGATCGCCGTCGGGACCGTGGTCGAGCGGATGATTTACGACAAGGAGTTGATCGTCGTCCAAGCCGGGAAGCCGGTCGAGTTCCGGTTCTCGAACACTGACAACATGCCCCACAACTTCGCGATCGTTCAGCCGGGATCCCTGGAGGAAGTCGGCCAGGCGGCGGAAGCCACCGCCCGCGACGCCGATGCCAAGGATCGTCAGTACGTTCCGAAATCCGAAAAAATTCTGCTGGCGAGCAAACTGCTCGAATCGGGACAGACGCAATCGCTGAGTTTCGACGTTCCGAAGGAACCGGGCGTCTATCCGTATGTCTGCACCTATCCGGGCCACTGGCGGCGGATGTTCGGTGCGCTCTACGTTGTGGCCAATCTGGAGGAGTATCAACGCGACCCGGAGGCTTATCTGGCCGCCCATCCGCTGCCGTTGAAGGACGAACTGCTGACCTTCACCGGTCGGAACACGGAATGGAAGTTCGACGATCTTGTTGCCTCCGTGAAGCCGTTGCCACCGGGACGATCCTTTGAAGTGGGCAGGAACCTGTTCAAGGTGGCCAACTGCGTGGGCTGCCACAAGCTCAACGGCGAAGGGCGGGAGTTCGGTCCCGATTTGACGAAACTCGAGCCCGCCCGGCACACGACCGAAGCCCTGCTGCGTTCGATCATCGAGCCGTCGCGGGAGATTCCTGAGAAGTATCAGTCCCATACCTTCCTGCTCGATTCCGGCAAACTGGTGACGGGGATGATCGTCGAAGAGACGGCCACCGAGGTGAAGGTTCTGGCCGATCCGCTGGCCAAGGGGGAACCGGCGGTGATCTCGAAATCCGAAATTGAAGAGCGTTCCAAGTCGGCGACCTCGATCATGCCGATGGGTCTGGTCAACAAGCTTACCCGCGAAGAGATGTTCGACCTGCTCGCCTACCTCCAGGCGAAGGGCGATTCGAAGCACGCGATCTACGGCGGGCATGCCCGCCACCAGCATTGAGCGAGACTTCCGGACATCCCGACAAGCAGCGGAGTCTCGATGAGTCGCGTGCCATGCCCGGAGTCGCGGGCATGGCACGCCAGCCGCTGTTTGGAGGCGGATCACAACTTCACGGATCGCAGGCGGAGGGAGTTGATGATGACACTGACGGAGCTGAGGCTCATGGCGGCGCTGGCCCACATGGGCGAGATCAACCCCAAGGCGGCCAGGGGAATACTGACACCATTGTAGACGAACGCCAGGAAGAGGTTCTGGCGAATCGAAGCCGATGTCGCCCGGCTGATCCGTCTGGCCCGGACGATTCCGCGCAGATCCCCTTTGACCAGAGTGACCGCCGCACTCTCCATAGCAACATCTGTGCCAGTCCCCATGGCGATCCCGACATCAGCCTGGGCCAGTGCGGGGGCGTCGTTGATGCCGTCCCCT